>CAJTWX010000018.1 GCA_910580155.1 uncultured Alphaproteobacteria bacterium | reverse complement strand
GCCGGCCAGATAGCTCAGTTGGTAGAGCAGAGGACTGAAAATCCTCGTGTCGGGGGTTCGATCCCCTCTCTGGCCACCAGTTAACAAAAAGACGCCCTTGTGGCGTTTTTTTGTTAACTGATAGAGCTGGCGGTAACGCCAATAAAGAGAGTTTAGAGCTGGCTTGTCCGAAGCGCAGTTGGCAAGCGACAGCGAGCCTTACGAAGCAAGCGATCCCCTCTCTGGCCACCAAACATCTTATACTCTCATCTAAACACAAGTCATTGCGAGGAGCGTTAGCGACGCGGCAATCTCATTCGCCAAGAGCCATTCTCCCTTTTTCAAGCGGCTTGCCACCTGCCGAAGGTCATCCCCTCTCTATTCACCCCACTTCACTATTTTTGTCAAATATCGCTTGACAACTAAAAAGCGGCCAGTTATATACCATCCCTGATAAGCTAAATTTATGTTTTATTACTAATCACAAATTTTTATGGAAAAATTAAAGAGCGAACACATCGAAGAGATGTATTTGAACTATGTTCGCAAAGGTCTTCCGGTCATCCAGAGAGGTAAAGCCCGTATCATCACAAAAATCTGCGAGGGAGTGCAAAAATACCTTCTTCTTGTGTTTCCAGACAAAAAGTTCACAGCCGTTCCTTTTAAACACAAAGTCGGTTGGGGCGAGCTTGGTGAATATATCTTTACGTATGAGCGACATACGTCAAAAGAAGAAAACACACTGGATTTCGCAAGGCTTACGCTGTATAATACGGCAACAGGCGAAGTTGTGAAACACACGGAAAAGGGGCAGTATCCGCTGGGAAACGTCGTCATATTAAACCAGCAGCTTCTGGCAATCTGTGGCAACAAACATCAGCCGCCGCGCTTTTTTGCCGTTATCAGCGGCGAACTTGCAGAGATTCCCGTAACCGCGGCAGAAAGTGCATTGTCGCTCTATCCGCTGAGCATACCGCACAAGCAGGCGCTGATAGAATATTATCCTCGTCAAGGCTGGGAATTGCACAATGGTATTATCATCAATCCGCAAACGTTTGATGTTCCCTCCAAACTGCAATATTTGTTCTGGAAACAAGGACGGCACTATAAAGCCGCCGCACCGGCAAAGCTTGATACCGACCTGCTCGTCAAAATGCTGACCCGTACCGATAAGGAAAAACCGGTCATAAAGTACATCACGCTCTAAAGCGTATCTTAAAAACGCCCTTCCGAGTAATTCGGAAAGGCGTTTTTTTTAACCCAAAAGCGCGGTTAGACGCACGCTTTCAAAATAAAGTCGCTCAGTTTTTCATTAAATAAGCTCGGGTTGGAAACAGCCTCGCCTTCGGCAATTTTCGCCTGTTCCAAAACGAGCATCGATGCGTCTTTGACTGTTTCTTCGCATCCGCCGTCAGCTAACATTTCAGAAAGCTTGATAACCAGCGGATGATACGGGTTAATAAGCAAAATCCGCTCGCTGTCAAACGCCGTTTTCTGCTGATGATTACGCATCAGACGCTCAAGGTGAATGCTCATCTGCCCGTTTTCAACCGTCAGGCTGGCCGGACTCTTGGTCAGGTTTTCCGTCACCTCAACCTTGCCGGCCTCGCCTTTGAACCATTCGCCCATTTTGTCTGTCAGCACCTTGAGTTTTGCCTCATCGGCTTTCGGCATATCGCGCTTAGTATCAAGCTTAAGCTCCGCCTGCGAGATATGTTTAAGGTCGTGCCCTTTATAAACCGGCAGAGTCTGTGTCCAAAACTCGTCAATCGGGTCAGTCAAAAGCAAAACTTCAATCCCTTTCTCGGCAAAAGCCTCCAGCTGCGGGTTGCAGGCAAGCGTCTTTGCATCATCGCCGGTAATGTAGTAAATCGCTTTTTGCTCTTTGCCCATCCGCTCAATATAGGCATCCAGCGAGGTCAGTTTATCACCTGATTGAGTGGTGTAAAAACGGGACAACTCTGCCACTTCTTCGCGGTTGGTAAAGTCTTCGTAAATTCCCTCTTTAAACGCAATTCCGAACGCTTTCCAAAACTTCTCATAGTTTTCTTCGTCTTTGGCTTTGTTTTTCAGCTCTTTGAACAAGCGGGAAACAACCCCTTGGCGGATTTTGGCAATCAAAGCACTTTGCTGCAGCATCTCGCGCGAGATGTTAAGCGGTAAGTCCGCACTGTCAATCACTCCCTTAACAAACCTGAGATACATCGGCATCAGCCCCTCAACCTTATCTGAAATAAATACCTTGTTGACATAAAGCTTGATACCAGTCATCCGGTCCGGCTGAAACAAATCATACGGAGCCTTGGAGGGGATAAACAACAGCCCCGTATATTCCAAACTGCCCTCAGCCTTAAAATGCAGCGTCAGCCACGGCTCGTCAAAGTTTTTAGTAATGTGCTGGTAAAAGTCTTTATATTGCTTTTCGGTAATCTCCGCCTTATTGCGTGTCCACAGTGCCGCCGCCGTGTTCACGGTTTCCTCGCCTGCCTCGCCGAGGTTTAAGATAATTGGGTAGTCAATATGCTCGGAATAAGTGTGAATAATGTTGCGCAGATAAATCGTGTCTGTAAAGTCTTTGGCATCATCTTTAAGAAAGAGCTTGATATCCGTCCCGTTGCAGTCTTTTTCTGTTTCCGAGATTTCAAAACCGCCCACACCGTCAGACACCCATTTATAAGCCTTATCACTATCAGCGCGGCGGGTGACGATTTCCACCTTGTCCGCTACCATAAATGCTGAATAAAACCCGACGCCGAATTGCCCGATAAGGTCAATAGAAGAGGCATTTTCTTTGGCATTTTGCAAAAATTCCGCCGTGCCGGATTTGGCAATCGTGCCGATGTGGTTGATAAGGTCATCACGGTTCATTCCGATACCGTTGTCAGAAATTGTGAGTGTACCGTTGTCTTTATCCGGCGTAATCACAATGCGATACGGAGCAGGGCTTCTTTTCAAATCAGGGTTAGCTAATGTCCAATATTTAAGTTTATCCAGCGCATCCGAGGCATTAGAGATTAGCTCGCGCAAAAAGATATATTTTTCCGAATAAAGCGAGTTAATCACAATATTAAGAAGTTTATTCACCTCGGTTTTAAATTCGATTTTTTCAGCCATATCAACAAGCTCCTAAAATAAGTTGATTCATAATCTGAAACTTATATAGGAAATCTTACACCCAAACGCAAGAGCTAAACCGATTTTTTCTCTCCCCCAGACTAATAAGCCGCGTTTTGCTCTCTCAGATAAGCGCTGATGTCATAAAACTTTTTGTGATCGGCAATTTTAAGTGCCGAGTCGCCTTTTGCATTGCGAAAGTTCAGATTAGCCCCGCGTTTAACCAGAAATTCCACCGTAAAGCGCTGTTTTGCCACCACGGCTGCCATCAACGGCGTAGAGCCGAACATATCGGGAGTGTTAATATTAGCCCCGCCGTCCAATAACGCGGCAATAGCTTCATTGCGTCCGTCCTGAGCAGCACGGTGCAGGGCGGTCAGGCCGGTTTTGCTGCGTGCGTCTACATTGGCGCCGTTATAAATAAGAAACTGTACAAAACGGACTTTGCCGAGTGCCGAAGCAATCATTAAAGGCGTAAAGCCGTCCGAGTCTTTCTGGTCAATATCAAATCCGAGCGCTACCATATCAGAAAACGTATCTTGGTCTTCGGCGTTAATAATGTCATAAATCGTCTTGTCGGCTGCTTTTGCTGGACTGATTGCCATCCATAACCCCAAAAACAAAGCCAAACTTTTGCGTACCATAATATAACTCCCATAATATAAAAACACGATAATGGTAACATATTTTTCATTAAATGTAAAGCAAAGTTAATCATCATCCCGTATTTTTGTGAACGAAAAGAATATAAAAAACCGAACGAAGCGCAAAATAAATATTGACAAAATGTTAATTTTTCTCTAAAATTTTCCGAAAATAACCGCTAACAAGAAGAATAATGCAAGAAAATAAAACAATATCGCTATACGCCAATGCTATTGCCGATGGTCAAAAACGGCGGCTACTGGCTGCATACCGCAGCTATGTGTCATTGGCGCGTAACCTTGAAAGCATAGTCAGCCGTCACCAGACGGCATCATTGGCAACCGTACAGGTTCAGGAGCTGTTTCCGGATATCTCGGCAGGTAATCCGTGGAGCGTCGGGCTGCCGAAAAGCATTGCCAGAGAGGCATACACAGACTTTCTAATCAATAAAAACGCCCCTCAGGGACAAACATATTGTTTTGTCAGCTGGGATAAAAGCACCCCTGACAACACCTCGGGAATTATGTCCGTACCCGAAGGCTATGTTATGCAATCTGAAAGCAACTCTCTGCCGCACCGCATTGAGCGTTATGTTGCCGCACATCCCAAAGGAGCGTTGCTTAAAGATACTGTATTCATTATCAACGGCAATTATGCGCTGACATATCAAAATCCGCAGCCGGACGCCACCGTCGAAAGTGTTTTTAATGACACCAAAGCCCAAAAAGGATTCTGCTGTATGCTGGATATACTGGCGCAGCTCCCCGAAGATTTATATGCCGTCACCGAAAAACAGCTGCGTACCGCACAAGATGAAGCACTGGCATCCGCATTAACCGAACCGTTTGAAAATATGATATTGACATCCCTTGCTGTTCTTGCCGAAGAAACAGAACGGATAATCAAAAAAACAGCTTCGCGCCGCCAGTCGGAAAATTATTTTTATCAGGCGGAAAGCAACGGTTTCATTCCCTCAGCCTCCCGCTTTCAGGATTATATTAACATCCGCCATCTGATGCACCACCAATGGGACACACTGGATAATCTGGGACGTTATACTTTTTATAATACCGAAAAAAATGTTTCTCTGCGCAACCGTTTTCTTGATTCATACAGCCGTTTGTGTGATAAGCCTTTAAGCGGACGCGTTAAAGCATACATCAATGCAGCAGCCGATTTCATCCCGCTGGCTGCCGGTCTGAATCCAAACTTCTTCGTCCGCGGGGCAGGGGAGAGCAATAACAAGTTTCTTACACGGATCAAAGAATATCACCGCCAAAACCCCGACTCTCTGCTGCTGGTTGAAACCGGTTATGCCAATGCAGACGATAAGAAAAAGGCATTGGTCAAAAACATCCAAAAAGTACTGCCGTCTGCAGAGATTATTGATGACAAAGAAATGGATATAGATCATTTTATGGAGCGGATAAAAAACCACCTGATACAAAAGAAATTTCTGGATGTTTTTGCCCAAATCGAATATGGGCTGTGCCAGCGAAGTTTGTTTCGCGGCAAAACCCAAACCGCTCTTAAATGCTGGCAGGATGCCGGAACCGACGGTCTGCTGACACCGGCAGAAGTAACACTTTGGGCAAACTACAAAAAGTTGCGCAACGAATTAAGCCACAAAGTAGTGGATGAAACGTTAAATAATGAATTGCAACAAAATTTCAGTCCGTTTCTGTATGCAGCAATCACTCTTGAAGAAAAAATCAAGGCGCAAAGCCCCAAAGTCTATCTGGTTGAAGGCAACATCTTCTGTGCTGTCCACGCCGACGGGCTTGAGGTTGAGGTAGATTTTGCCGAAAAGCGTGTGCTGAAAGTATCAGACAGCTCGGCGAACCGCCGTCGCGTCAAAGCTGCCGGCAACAAAATGCAGCGCACATATTCCGAAGAATACCCGAACGGCCTGAGCATCACGATTGCCGGAACGAATATTATCGCCTGCCGTTTAACCGACGGCACGCAAATTGATTTTAAATCCCGTAAAATAACCTATCCGGATAAGAGTCGTTTTTACTTTAATTCGGCAGACCATTACAGCCTGACGGCCGGCAATGCCAAAATCCTGACCGACAACCGTTTTATGGTCATCAACTATATCCGAAACGGCAAGTCAGTTACAATCGGCAAAAATGAAACAATCCTCCTGCCTAACGGTCATAATCTCCAAATCGGCGCCGACGGCAGTCTGAAAGAAGAAACCAAACGCGATAATAACAGCCGGAAAACCATTGTCAGTTATAATAAAGATAACCGGCCGGCATTAGGATTTGCCGATGGCACGCTCTTAACGCTTGCGCCAAACAATGCCTCCCTTTCGCATAACGGCATAAAGCTGACATATTTAACGCGTAAAGAATTCGCCGAAAGTTATAAGCAGCCGTTTCCTCCGGCAATGTTAAAGAAAAACAATGAGCGCTAGCCCAAAGCAAAATATTTTACTACACCGTCCCGAAACTATTGACTTTTGTGACATAGCGTGATAATGAAAAAAACAGAATGGCCTATTGCCGTTCTTTTTTTTTACGCAATCCGGCATTTGCCGGATTTTTTTATTCCCGTAAGGGAAAGTCTAATCACGGAATCGGCTGGGCAGCCGATTCTTTTTTTTATTTTATTAAGGAGAAAATAAATGACTGTTCAATCAGAAACAAACAAAGTAGTATATATCGGCGATGGCGTTACCAAAATATTTGCCATACCTTTTTACTTCTTTGACAAACAAATCAACGTTTATATTAACTACAGCAAAGATCCTTTTACCGATTGGGGATATATATTAAGAAATCCCGAAGGTTATGCCGGCGGGGAAATAGAGTTCTACAATCCTCCGATAGAGGGAACGGTGATAACCATTATGCGCAAAGTTGATTTAAAACAATTGATAACTTTTCTGGAAGGGGAAGACTTTCCGGCCAAAGATTATGAATATGCTTTGGACAAGCTCACAATGGCGCTGCAACAGGTACACGAATGTCTTGAACGTGCCGTCCTTGTGCCGCATGGTGCAGAAATCACCGGAGAGGATTTATTTCACTGTCTGGAATTGCTGCACAAATATTGGGACAGGGTAATGGCTGTTCCGGAATATGTAGATAGAATATTAGACAGCACCACCGATAATATCCAAAACGGCGATATGCGTCTGGCAACTGCAAATTCCGTCTACCAATATGCCTATTCGCGCAGAAACATAGAAGATTTGTTTCGCTCAAGTGTTCACAAATTGCGCAATAATCAAATAAACATCTCGCCGGATACCGTGTTGCCCAATGAAGGCAATGAGGAATATCCATATAAATATAATATAGAACGGGAAGAAGTCCACTCGGGACATTGCCCCGTCGTTATGTTTAATCAAACCGATGCATTAAGCGGCAATTTTGCCCCCTATGCAGACTGTTATGCCGGCGGTGTGACCATTTATTTAAAAAGCGATAGTCCGCTTTCCACGACCATTCCCTTAATATTGCTGGTATGAGGGATAAAATGGAAAAGATTAAAGACATTATCGCCAATTACAGCTGGTGGGGTTTGTTTTTAGGCGTGATAACGCTTTTAATCAAACCGTTTATTTCCATCCGCCAAAGCCTGCGCGATATGCTGATAACATTTATAGTCAGTATGCTCTGCGGCTTAATGGCAGAATATATGGACATCCCGATACCGGTTAAATACGGCATTTCGGGTGTCTGCGGGCTGTTTGCCGTCCGTCTCTATATGATAGCAGATGCCCTCTTGAAAAAAGCCGAGCAAGATCCGCTTGGCTTTTTCTCAAAAATTAAAAACAACGAGCCTCATTCCTGAGGCTCAACTTAATTTAGGAAAAAAATGCAAAAATATATTCTTCTCATCAGCGCCGTCACCGCACTCTGCTGGCTCAGCTATACTTATGGCAAAACCAAAGCCAAAACCGAAATCATTGAAAAACAAGTGGAGATAGTCCGATATGAAACCAAAGAAGTCTGCAAAATTATGTCTCGCCCTAACCTTGATGATGATAATATTGTCAAGCTGTTCCGTGCCGGCAGATTATAATGCAGCTCCCGCCTGCTTAACGTGGCCCGCCGGTGGCAAAAGGGTAGGGGATGTCTATCAAAGACTTCCTCCCGCCGACAAAGCCATCCTGAACGAATGGTTTAACCGTCTCTATAAACTCCGCCAACATCCGGTTTTCTGTCCTGAATAGCCTTTTCGCGATTAAAAAAACAGATTTGTCATTCTCGTTAAAAATTCTCATCCCCTGTCTGTAATATCAATCAAAAAGAAAAACACCTCACAAGGAGGTGCTCTTATTTTTGATGGTAGCTAAGGAGGGATTCGAACCCCCGACACAAGGATTATGATTCCTCTGCTCTAACCAACTGAGCTACTCAGCCATCGGGTACGGAAAGAGTATTTACAGGCAAATTTTCAGAATGTCAATAACAAAAATCAAAAAATGTGCAAAAAAATATTAACCGTTGGATAAATCCGCAATTTTCTTGCGCTACAGCGCTTAAAACACTAGAAAATAAGTAAATGAACTATCGAACGGAGCACATATATGTCTGATAATCTGTTAAAGTCAAACCGCTTTCTGCCGCTGCTGCTGACGCAGTTTTTCGGCGCGTTAAACGATAACCTTTTTAAAAACGCCCTTTTGACAATGGTCGCTTTCAAGCTCACAGACAAAGCCGACATCCTTTCCAATATTATCGCCGGCTTGTTTATTCTCCCATTTTTCCTCTTTTCCGCCACAGCCGGTGAGGTTGCCGACAAATATAACCGTGCTAAAATTGCCCGTGTCTTGAAAATCACCGAGCTCATATTGATGTGCGCCATCGCATTCGTGTTTTATACTGAAAATATCACACTGTTGATCATTCTTCTGGCGCTGATGGGGACACAATCTGCTTTTTTCGGCCCGATTAAATACGCGCTCCTGCCGCAGTTATTAGCCAAAGACGAACTGATTAACGCTAATGCTTATGTCGAAGCCTCCACCTACACGGCGATTCTCTTGGGGCTGATATTGGGAACGCTCCTGCCGGTAAGCGCGGCAATTGCCGTTTTGATTGCACTGGCCTTATGCGGCGTTATAGCTTCACGCAGGATTCCCGATGCCCCAGCACCGCGCCCGAATGCCGAAATCTCGAAAAATATTTTCAAAGCTATGGCAGATACGTTCCATATCATCCGCAAAAACCCTGTTGTTTTCAAAAGTATCCTTGGCGCAACGTGGTTCTGGACGGTCGGCGCGTTGGTTGCGGTGCAAATATATCCGCTGGCAGGGCAGATTCTCCACGCCTCCGCCGGCGTCATTACTTATTTTCTAATCGTCTTTTCTTTGGGTGTGGCGTTCGGCTCGCTGGCGTGTGGCAAAATCTTGAAAGGGCTTATTCACGCCACATACATCCCCGTTTCTGCCTTAGGAATGGGGCTGAGTCTCTATGCCTTATATGCACTTACTAAAAATTATCAAACGCCCGCCGAGCTTATCACCTTAAATACCTTTTTCACCACGCCGTCGTCGGATAAAATCTCCGCCGCGCTGTTTCTGCTGGCATTCTTCGGCGGAATGTACATCGTGCCGCTCAATGCCCTGATGCAGACAAACGCCCCGAAAGCCTACACCGCCGCCGTGATTGCCGGCAATAATATCTTAAATGCTCTGGGAATGTCCGCCGCGGCTGTCCTTGCCGTCTTACTGCTCTCACTGGGGTTTACAATTCCCGAGCTGTTTTTTGCCGCCGCGATTATCAACTTGTTTGTGTTTGCCTACATTGTGGCGCTGCTGCCCGACGCTTTGCTGCGTTCGGTGTTTCAAGCCGTGCTGGGCATATTATTCCGCGTCCGCTTAACCGGAATGGATAACATCAAAAAAGCCGGTTCCAACGCCATCATCATCGCTAACCACACCTCACTATTAGACGGCTTGCTGATAGCTGCCTTTATGCCCGAAAAAGTCACGTTTGCCATCAATACCGAATGGGCAAAAACGTGGTATGTTAAGCTCTTTGGCTTGGTTGTGCGTTTTCTCCCCGTAGACCCGACCTCGCCGTTTTCGATAAGGGAAATGATAGACGAAGTCAAAAGCGGCTCTAAGCTGATGATATTCCCCGAAGGCCGCATCACCACCACCGGCGGTTTAATGAAAGTCTACGAAGGGGCAGGGGTGATTGCCGAAAAAGCCAACGCCCGCATATTGCCTGTTCGCATCAACGGCGCGCAATACAGCAAGCTCTCGTATATGAACAACAAGTTCAAAACCCGAATGTTCCCCAAAATCACAATGTCCATCTTAAAGCCGATGAAAATCCATATTCCGGCAGAGATTAAAGGGCGCGACCGCCGCCACGTCACTTCTGTTAAGCTATATGAACTGATGGCCGATATGATTTATAAAACTTCGGATATTGAGGAAAACCTCTTCACCTCGCTCATTGACGCCGCCAAAACCCACGGCTGGGCTCACAAAATCGCCGAAGACATCACGCGCCACCCGCTCAGCTATAATGCATTTATCAAAAAAGCTTATGTCTTGGGCGCTGCATATGAGCAGGCGTTTGCTGATGATAAATATATTGGCCTGATGCTGCCGAATATGCTTGTTAATGTCATCAGCTTTTTTGCCTTGCAAAGTGTTGATAAAGTCCCCGTGATGCTCAACTTCACCCAAGGCACGACCCAAGTAACCTCCTCGCTTAAAACAGTGGGGGTAAAAACAGTTATTACTTCCCGTAAGTTTATTGAACAGGCAAGGCTCGAACGCTTGGAAGAGAGCATTGCCGCCACCGGTGTTAATCTGGTATACCTCGAAGACTTTGCCCCAAAAATCTCGCTCAAGACCAAAATCAGAGGGTTTGCCCGTCACTTAACGAAACGCCTGCCGCAACATAAGGCAGATGATACCGCGGTTGTGCTGTTTACCTCCGGCTCGGAGGGTATGCCCAAAGCTGTGCTGCTCTCGCATAAAAATCTGCAGGCAAACCGCTATCAGGTCAGCACCGTGATCGCATTTAACAGCACCGATATTTTCTTTAACGCCCTGCCGCTGTTCCACTCGTTCGGACTTTCGGTCGGCACGGTTTTGACACTGCTCTTCGGCGTACGCACGTTCTTTTATCCGTCCCCGCTGCACTACCGCATTGTCCCCGAGCTGGTCTATGACACCAACGCCACCATTATCTGTGGTACGGATACGTTTTTCTACGGTTATGGGCGGATGGGACACCCGTATGATTTTTATAATGTCAAATACGCAGTTGTTGGCGGCGAGAAGCTGAAAGACCAGACGTTTAACCTCTGGATGGAAAAATTCGGCGTTCGCCTCTTGGAGGGCTACGGAACCACAGAAACTGCGCCGGTATTGTGTATTAACACGCCGATGCACCGCAAAAAAGGCTCTGTCGGCCGCTTGCTCCCCGGCATAAGCTGCAAGCTTGAACCGGTTGAGGGCATTGAAGAGGGCGGTAAGCTGCTCGTTTCCGGCGATAATATAATGCAGGGCTATATGAAAGCCGATAAGCCCGAAACCCTGCAACCCCTGCCGGATAAGTGGTATGACACCGGCGATATCGTCAGTATCGACCAAGACGGCTTTGTCACTATTCACGGGCGTGCCAAACGCTTCGCCAAAATTGCCGGTGAGATGGTGTCGCTGACCGCGGTCGAATCCGCATTGGATAAGCTCTACAACGGCACAATGCAGGGGATTGTGACACTGCCTGACGAGAAAAAGGGCGAGCAGTTAATATTCGTCACTGCGGCTGAAAACGCCTCTTTAACCGAGATAAAAGCATTTTTCAAGCAAGAAGGCTTCAGCGAACTGTGGGTACCCAAAAAAGTCGTCTATATGAAAAAACCGCCGGTTTTGGGAACAGGTAAATTTGACTACCAAACCGCCCGACAACTGATTTCATAAAAAAAAATCCCCCGACGATGATTAGTCGACAAGGGGATTTTTTTAATCAGATAATGTCTTGACAAAGTAGGGCAGGGTATCGGCAATATCACCGAAAATATGCCCGTCAAAATCTGCCGAATTCCGTACCGGCTCAAGGTTAAACTCAAGCGTTCGTGCACCGTTTTTCTTGGCGATGGAAACAAAGTGTGACGCCGGAGAAACAAGTCCTGATGTTCCGGCGGCAATAAACAAATCGGCATCAGCCAAAAAATTTTGCACCTTTTCCTCAAAATGTATCGGCTCGCCGAAAAACACGATATTGGGGCGTATCCCGCCAATTCTGTAACAAAGCGGACAACCGCTCCGTTCGTTTTTTTCCGACCATCCTCTGATGATACACCCGCAAAACATACACACTGTTTCATTGATAACCCCGTGGATGTGATACACGTGTATTGTTCCGGCTTTTTCGTGCAACGTGTCGATATTTTGCGTCAACACGGTAACTTTCGCATTTCCCCGTTTCTGCAGTTCCGCAATAGCCAAATGTGCCGCATTAGGCTCTGCTTGCTGAAACTGAGGTCGCAAACGATTGTAAAACGCGTGCACTAAAGCAGGATTGCGCTTAAAACCGATGGCTGAAGCTACCTCGTCCGCATCGTGATTGTTCCATAAGCCGTCCTCGCTGCGAAAAGCCGCCAGACCGGAGGGAACGGAAATGCCCGCGCCCGTTAAAAACACAATGTGTTTATAAGGCTGCCGCCACTCTTCGGCACAAAACACCGGCAAGGGAACCCGCTTTTCCGGCTCGGATGAAACAACCGCATACTGTCTGGAAGTTGTTGTAAATGCCATAAAAATTTAGGAATAATGGTTTATAAATATATTTTTTCACCCTCATATTTATCACATCCCCCTCAAAAGTCAATTGATAAAAAGACAAACAGCAGCGCTCAAAAAGAGGGCTGCTGTCTGAATGAAAGGGATCAAAAAACTAGAGAACGTCACAGACTGCCTCAAGGTGGGTACGATAAATCTGCTTCCACTTACGCTCAAACTCTTCAAGAGAAGCTGAGGTATTTTCGGAAAAATTATGCTCAAGTTCATAAAGCTTATGCTCCATCCACATAACCAAAGCCCGTTGTTCTTTCTCACCAAGAGTAATAAAGCGTTTAACAAACTGACTGAGACGAGGTTTGTCATCCTCATATACACCGCAAGGTCTGGGTAAACCTTTTCCGAGTTCTATCCATACTGTTTCACCTTTTTCAAGCATCATCTGTATGCGATACTTGGGTGAAAACCACATATAGAGCCAATGCTCTATAATCGTTTCTTTCTTGTTGCTCATAATATAATAAAAATTAAATATCTGCTTTATAATAGCCGGAAATTGATTTTTGTCAAGAAAAAACGCAATATTTATCCTTTAAATTTATAAGCCTCGCTGCGGGCAAGTTCGTCGCAGCGTTCGTTTTCTGCGTGTCCGGCGTGCCCTTTAACCCACACAAAGCGGATTTCGTGCCTGTCGCGTGCTGCATCCAGCCTTTGCCAAAGTTCCACGTTTTTGACCGGCTGTTTCTTGTTTGCCGTCTTCCAACCGCTTTTCTTCCACGCATAAATCCACTTTTCAATTCCGTCCATCACATAGCGGCTATCCGTATAAAGCGTGATATTGCAAGGCTCTTTAAGCTTTTCCAACGCTTCTATAACAGCTGTCAGTTCCATCCGGTTGTTAGTCGTTTGTGCTTCGCCGCCCGAAAGTTCTTTCTCGACATCATTATAGCGCAAAATAGCCGCCCATCCGCCAGCCCCCGGATTTCCCAAACACGCTCCGTCCGTAAAAATCTCAATCCGTTTCATCTGGTTACTCCGTCTTCAGATATTGCGAGAAAAACTCATTGGCAAGCACCGCCAAATCCGCATTTTTTCTTAAAGCCTGCGCCACAAACGACCGTAAGTCATTCTTGGAAACATAAATCCGAAAACTCTTCGGAGTAGCGCCGTCCGCCCCGATAACCCCGTCCATCAAAAAATCCTCGCTGATATCGCCCGCAAAGCGTATCGCTGCCTTTGCACACGAAAACAGCGCCCGCGGCGGCACCCGCATCTCTAAAGGCGTGATGAGGTTAATCGAATTATGTGCCGAAGAAAGGTTCTCAAGCTGGGTGTCATATGAAAAATAGACTTTCGTCTTTTCACCGCCCGCACAAAGCGTATTGCAAGAAAGATAAACCTCTTTTGCCACGGCGTTAGAATTATTTTGCGCAAATAAAGAAAATTTAATCGTTACAAAATTCTCTTTCCGGCGGCTTTTCTTTGCCGGAGCAAAAATATCTTCTTCGCCGTCTTTGCCCGCCGTAATCATTTTGTCGTTAATCACCAGCTCCATATTCGGCTGCGGACGCTTGCCAAACATCCCCGCAATCACCGCATACGGGGCAGGGACATTGTTTGACCCCGAACGAATGTAAATCTGACTGCCCTGTGTTGTCATCAGCGGCGCAATATCAGACTTCGGAATATACGTTGCCAAAAACCCGTTGCCATCTTGGTCGCAACTGATGATATGGTTGCGAACTTTGTTATGAGAAGGGATAGTACAGCCGGAAATCGCGTTCTCCAGCCAACTCAAAAAGCGGTGCACGTTTTGCACTTTCACTTTAGCTTTTGCCACATCGCCCAGCTCCAAATCTTTGGCGCATTCCACCCCCCAGACAAGCACGCCGCCCTCCGAATTGCCAAACGCGGAAATCGCCTTACCGAGATTGCGCCGGTCATTTTGATGCAGCGCCCGCATAGATTTGCCGTCCGACGCCGCCTGCTTAAAGTCCATAAACAGCTCTTCGCTCTGCCGGTTCATAATAAACTCGTCAATAGCATCCTCACCAAAATAAACAAGCTTCTCAAAAATATCTTCCGCGCGTGACATCCCGGTTCTCCTAAAATTTTACTAAAGTTTATCCGTCAACTTCTTAATATCTTCCTAACGCAAATAAAAAAGGCAGAGATTATTCCCCGCCTTTTTCGCTTTATCCTGAATAAACCTTATTTTGCCTTGAGTATTTTTTCAAAAACAGTCTTGTTTAACAAAAATGTATATAGGTCAAAGAAAAATCCTATTATCCCTGCTAACAACAGTATATAATATTCCCTAAAAAACACCCACGCCAAAACTAAACCCAAACAAAACGCACCGCACATTTTAACAACAGTTTGTGCGCGTTCATAATCCCCCTTGGGGTAAAACGTACCAAATGTTAGTAATATTCCACTGCTAAATAACTGAAATGATCCAACAAATGACACATCGGCAGGTGTTATAAAGAGATTTTCTTCACCCTCAACAGGAATAACCCCAAAATAAAACAAAAATCCGAGCACCAACATCAACACTGCTCCATAGAAAAAAGATAGAATGCGTATTGTCCTTTGCTTCTTCCATTTTTCACTATCAATATCTTGAGATATAATAATATCTGCAATTTTTTCCAAACCGGTTAATTGAGATTTTTCTCTTCACACATAACTTAAGTCCTTTCATATTATTTCAAATATTCGTTCACATCAACAGACTGTTTTTCAACCTCGGCTGCCTCAAAAAACGGATATTCGTCTTTAAGTCCCATCATTGCCGCAATCATTGAAGAGGGGAATATTTCCAGCGCATTCTTATATTCTTTAACCGCTGAATTATAAAAGCGGCGTGCCGCTGCAATATGCTCTTCGGTTTCGCCCATTGCCTGTTGTGCCGTCACCATCGCCGCGTCGGATTTCAACTCCGGATAAGCTTCCGCCTGAACCCGAAACGAGCGCAATGCATTGCTCAAATCAGCATCGGCTCTGAATTTTTCAGCATAATTCGCAGCCCCCATCGCCGCCTCGCGCAACTTCGTCACTTCCGTAAACACATTCATTTCGTGCTCCATATATTTCTTGGCAGCCTTAAGCATATTCGGAATAAGGTCATAGCGTTTCTTAAGCTGTACGTCGATTCCCGCCGCAGCCTCTTTCACATTGTTCTTCTTGTTGATAAGCGAGGCATAAATAGCATATAATCCTGCCAATACAAACCCGATAATAATCAATGCCATAGTCATCTGTTTTCTCCTGAAAGTAAATATTGAATTAACAATATCACGCACATCTTAATATCAGGTAAACGGCACAAAAAAAAGCGCTCAACCGGCGCCTTTTAATCCTCTGTAAAAAAAACATAAACTAAAACATAAACTTACAACAATAATATCTTGAAAATAAAACTAAAAAGCGCTTCATCGTTCGCAGCAGGGAAATACTTAAAACGCTAAAGCGCCAATAAAAAAATGCGCATTTCCTCCGGAGGAAGGTTTTCTAATAATAGCTATAAAATCATCGGGCACTCCGTGATAATCAATAAGCTCGGGTTAAAACTTTTGGCCTAAAGTTCACCTCTTATATCTTAATGCTCTCACCTTATTTACGCTAACAGAAAGACACAAAGCGCAAATATCCGCGAAATAAATAAAATTCTTTAAAAAAAATGCAATAATCAACGCGACATATATATATAATAAACTTAACAAACCGTTTAAAAACTAGAATGTTAAATTGATTCTCACAATACATTTTTCACGTTGTTCACAGAAATATTTTTTTAAACTTGAAAACATAACATTCCTCACACAACAAATATCACAAAAAAAGCTCCGGCAGGAGAAAAATCCTGACCGGAGCGATAGAGTCTTAGCAGTCAGCCCCTTACGAAACACCATTTTCAGGTTCCGGAGAGCGCTTAACTTTGCTGGTAACGTGTGTTATAAGTTTGCTTGCTTTTTTAAGTATAGCCTCGCGATAAATATATCCGAGAGCAAGCCCTGCAACACCAAGAACTGAAGCCACAATAATCGATTGGTTTCTCTTCATAGCATAAAAATTAAACTGTTAGACATCATAATTACAAAAAACGTGCTGCAATATAATTACATTTTTTGAAATGTAAAGAGTTTTTTTTTGATAAAAATGATTTCTTATACCCTGCCAGCCGTACTAAACCGCCCGATACAACACACCTGCCACATCTTCGCCGTTTTCTTTGCGCAAAATCAGCGGATAGGCGGTAATTTCCGCAAAACCGGCCCGCCTCAGCGTTTTTTCAATATAATCCGCTGTATGTTTATAGCGCCCGTTTGCAGTCAGATAATAGTCTTTGCCGCGGTCGCCTTCTGCCGATTCGACAGAAAACCACACCTCAACACCGCAAAGAGCGGCAAAAATCTTCTCTAAGTTCCCGATGTAGCAAAACACATCAAATGCCAGCGCCAAATCATATCGCGGGGCAGGGGGATTCGCCTGCAAAAATGATAAAATATCCTGCTGGTACAAATTGTTATACCCTCCCTTTAATCGTGCAGCCGCAAGCATCTCGCCCGAAACATCCACGCCGTCAAAAACCGAGTTGCCGTTTTTCAAACTCTCCGCCACCAAACCGGTACCGCACCCGAGGTCAAGTATCGCCCCGTTAACATCACCGTGTAACTCCTTGAATTTTATTATAATCTGTGGCTCAAGATTTGCCATTGTCTGGTCGTAGGTTGCCGCAAACATATCAAACAGCCCTTCGGAATAGGCGATATCGTCGGCCGCCGTTTCGCCGCTCATTCCAGCTAAAACGCGTTTGGAAAACACATTGTCAGGCTCCTGCCGCTGCCAGTTTTCGGCAATTTTCAGCGCCAACTCCGCATTTTGCTTAAATAAAAGTGCTAAAGTTTCAGCAATATTGATAATAAACACCTGATTTTCCGGCTCTTTAAGATGTGCATTAAACATCAGCCCCAGAGCCTCTTCCAAATCGCCGGTTTCTTTAAGAATAAGCGCAAGGTTATAGCTAATTTCAGGCTTTTCCGGAGCAAGTGCAGCCGCATTGCGATATTCCTCCAGAGCTTCAGCCGTCCTTCCGGTCTGATATAAAAGAATACCATAGTTCAAATGCGCACCGGCAATATCGCGTGTTTGCGAAAAACTTTTCAAATAAAACTTTTCAGCCTTTTCATACGCTTTTTGCACCAAATAAATATCAGCCGCCCCCAAGAGCGCCTGCACATTATTTTCTTCCAGATTCAAAACCTTATGATAATAAGTTAAAGATTCGTTAAAACTTTCGTTTTGTTGATACAAATGTGCTAAAGCCAATAAGCCGTCCGTGCGTTCCGGAGCCGCCGCAACCGCCCGTTGCAGATAATGTTCTTTAGGTGCAAAATCCTCCGCCGCCTCAGCTGCTTTATAATTAGCCCAAAAGTTATAAGGTGTATCGTCCGCCAGTTGAAAAAGCGTTTCTATATCGTTGGTATAAAAGCACAAATTCGCCCGTGCATCTTCATAACCGCCATCAATTTCCAGCGCTTTGCAAAAGCTTTTGACTGCCGCCTCAGTCTGTCCGGTTTCGGCTTGTAAAACACCAAGATAGTTCCATAGTTCCCTGCCGTTAGGCTGAAGTTCTGCCGCCCGCTGCAGCATTTCCATCGCTTCCGCCGGGCGATTCAAAGATTTATAAGCCAAACCTAAATTAAAATAATGGGCAAAAAACGGCACCGGCGCAAATTTGATTGCGGCAAGAAAACAATCCGCCGCCTTATGATTATCCCCGCGGCTCTGCGCAACCATCCCCAGCAGATTCCAGACATCAGAGTTCTCCGGCATAACCTGCAATAGCTGTAAATAAATAGCCTCCGCCTCATTAAGCGCCCCCGCATTCTGTAACCCAATCGCTTTCTGAAACATTAAATCATATGACATATCAAAAATTTACTCCAAAAACATAAAATTACAAGCAGGCAAAGCCTGCGTAGCAACGGGTGGGATAAATTGCAATGCTTGAGTGCGAATTTGAAGCCGCAGTGTACAAAAACGTTACATAAGGTTTCAAATTCGCCTCAATGATTGTGATTTAGCACATCCCCCAAAAGTAATAAAATCTTCAAGAAAAGATTTTATGACTGCAATATCCTCATCCCGTCCTAATCTGTGGTCCGAGTCCTTCATCAGCACCACCCGCACATCATCACCCGCTAATTTGCTTGCAATCAGCGGCGCCGTCCGCCAGTCAAGCGCCGCGTCTTTCATCCCCTGCAACAGGCGAACTTTGCCCGAATAAGGAATCACCTCCTTGTCCAGCATCAAATTTTCATCGGCCGATTCAATCATTTGCTTAGTAATAATGTATGTAAAATCATTGGTCGGAAACTCGACCTTGCCGTATTTGTCTAACAGCTCCTTGTGCTCGGGTGTAAAATACGCCTCAATATATTTCTTCAAAAAGTCCGGAGCTGCCGCCAGCCCGAACACCCCTTTAACCTTATCCGGAAACCGGCACGCCGCCATCAGCGATAGCCACCCGCCAAGCGACGCTCCGCCCACAATAACATCACCCTCAACCATCTCGCCGACAATCTCAAAAATCTGGTTTTTATAAGTATTTAGCGTTGTTTCTTCAAACCGTGCTTTGTCACTGCCGTGCCCCGCCAGCTCGTGGCGGAAAAAACCAAGTCCGTGCTCAACACACCATTTTTTCACCTCTTCGGGCTTTCTCCCGAACGGGTCAGAACAAAAACCGTGTGTATAAACCACAGTAAAGCTTTGAGTTTTATTGGCGTCAGGCTTAATATATTCGCAAAGTGTGGTATGTCCGTTCTTAAATGTGATTTTTTGCATAGGGCACCTCATAAATGTAACTGATTAGAGGTATATATAACCAAAATGAGTAAAGATAAAGTAAAAGAACCGGTAATTTTGCAGGTTTTGCCCGAATTGGGGCAGGGTGGTGTTGAGCTGGGAACAGTGCAAATCGCCGAACATCTGACTGAAAACGGTATCAGAAACTATGTCGCCAGTCAGGGCGGCAGAATGGAGTTTCAGCTTGAAAGAATGGGCGTAAAGCATTTTAAGCTGCCGCTAAAAAGCAAAAACCCGTTTAAGATATTCCAAAATGCCGACATACTTGCCGAAATCATCAAAAAAGAGGGCATAAACATTGTGCACGCCCGCTCGCGCGCACCGGCGTGGAGCGCATATCTGGCCGCAAAAAAAGCCGGCGTGCATTATATGACCACGTTCCACGGCACCTACGGTTTAGGTCCGAAAGGTTTAAAAAAACTATACAATCAGGTAATGACTTTTGGCGAGAAAGTGATTGTGATTTCCTCGCACATCAAACGCCACGTTCTGGAAAATTACCACACGCCCGAAGAAAAGCTCGTGTTTATCCACCGTTGCGTTGATGTTGAAAAGTTTAATCCCGCCGCCGTCACTCCCGAACGCTTAAAAACAATGATTGAGCAATACGAATTGCCTACCGACAAAAAGCTGATTTTGCTCATCGGCCGCTTAACCCGTTGGAAAGGGCAGGAGCTTCTGATTGACGCACTCGCCAAAATCAAAGACAGAGGCGATTTCCATTGTGTCTTCACTGGCGATGACCAAGGGCGCACCAAATATACCGAAGGTCTGGTCGCCAAAATCAAAGAATACAATATGCAGGGAATGTTTACATTCATTAAACACACCGACGATGTGCCGGCGTTAATGAAAGCCTGCGATATTGTCGTTTCCGCCTCCATAGAGCCGGAAGCATTCGGGCGGATTGCGGCCGAGGGCGAGGCAATGGGCAAAATTGTGCTTGCCTCAAACATCGGCGGCTCGCTGGATAACCTTAAAGACGGCGTCACCGGACGCCACTTTATCTCCGGCGACGCCGAAGATTTAAGCCAAAAGCTCGACTGGGCATTAAGCCTGCCGGAAGCCGAACACAAAAAAATCTCTCAGGCCGCCGAAAATTTTGTAAAAGAAAACTTTACAAAACAAATAATGTGTGATAAAACACTAACCGTCTATCGCTCGTTGGTAGACAATGACAATAATTAACTTTAATAATCAAGGGGTATACTATGATTAAGATTAAACTGCCCGATGGCAGCATAAAGGAAGTTGAGAGCCAAATCACGGGCCTTGAACTTGCAGAAAGCATCAGTCATAATCTGGCGAAAGCCGCATTGGCCGTAGAAATCAACGGCACATTAAAAGATGTCACTACCCCGATAACTACCGACAGCACCGTTAAAATTATCACCTCAAAAGATAAAGAAGGGCTTGAAATCCTGCGCCACTCCTGTTCGCACGTTATGTCCGAGGCAGTCAAAGAGCTGTGGCCGGATGTTCAGGTCACCATCGGCCCGTTCATTGAAAACGGCTTTTACTATGACTTCTCTCGCAAAGAACCGTTTACAACCGAAGATTTTGAAAAAATCGAAGCCAAAATGCACGAGATTGTGAAACGGGATGAGAAAATCACCCGCGAGGTTGTGAGTCGTGAAGAGGCTGTGGCGCTGTTTAAAGCCCGTGGCGAACATTATAAGGTGGAAATCATTGAAGACTTGCCTGAAGATGCTGAAATCTCGCTCTATCGCCAAGGCGATTACGTAGACCTCTGCCGTGGCCCGCACGTTCCGAGCACGGGCAAAATCGGCGAGGCATTTAAGCTTATGAAGGTTGCCGGCGCATACTGGCGCGGTGATTCGAATAACGAAATGCTGCAGCGAATTTACGCAACCGCGTGGACAGATAAAAAAGATTTGAAAGAATATTTGGATCGCATTGAAGAAGCAGCCAAACGCGACCACCGTAAACTCGGACGCGAGATGGACTTGTTCCATTTCGAACCCGAATACGCCCCCGGCGCCGTTTTCTGGCACGATAAAGGCTATAAAATCTACCGCCGGCTGATTGAATATATGCGCAACCGCCAAAATCATAACGGCTATGAGGAAATCTGCACCCCGCGCATTATGGACAGATGTTTGTGGGAAACATCCGGCCACTGGGAAAAATATGGCGCACACAACTATTCCGGCCAAACCGAAGATGGCAAAATGTTCTGTATCAAACCGATGAACTGCCCCGGAGGGCTGCTCGTCTACAAACAAGGTATCAAGAGCTACCGCGACCTGCCGTTAAGAATGGCCGAATTCGGCAAAGTGAACCGTTATGAAGCATCCGGCGCCCTGATGGGCTTGATGCGCGTCCGCGAGTTCACGCAAGACGATGCGCACATCTTCTGCACACCTGAGCAAATGGAAGAAGAATGCATCTCCACAATGAAACTGATTTTTGATATTTATAAAGACTTTGGTTTTGATAATATCAAAATCTATCTTTCGACGCGTCCTGAAAAGCGTATCGGTTCGGACGAGATTTGGGATATTTCCGAAAAATCTCTGGCAAATGCGTTGGAAAAACACGGCTATGAATACGAAATCAACGAAGGCGAGGGCGCATTCTACGGCCCGAAACTCGAGTTCATTTTGCGTGACGCTATCGGGCGCGAATGGCAGTGCGGCACAATTCAGGTAGATATGAACCTGCCGCAGCGGTTTGATATTTCTTACATCGGCGAAGACGGCGAAAAACACCAGCCGGTGATGTTACACCGCGCCCTGTTCGGCTCAATCGAGCGTTTCTTGGGCATTTTGATTGAACATCACGCCGGCCATCTGCCGCTCTGGCTCTCTCCTGAGCAAGTTGTCGTTATGCCGGTCGTATCAGCATTTGACAACTATGCCGAAGAAGTCGCCCAAACCTTGCGTGCGGCAGATTTAACCGCCAAAACCGACCTGCGCAACGAAAAGATTAACTATAAAATCCGTGAACACTCATTAGAGAAAACTCCGGTAATTATGGTTGTCGGCGCTAAAGAAGAGACAGACAAGACGGTAACTATCCGCCGTCTGGGTTCAGATAAACAAGAGGTCAAACCTCTGGCTGAAGCCATCAATGAGTTGGTCAAAGAAGCACAAATGCCTCACTTGACTGAAGCTTAAAACAAACAAGCAAATTAAAACGCGGAGCTGTAAACTCCGCGTTTTTTTAATCTTTTCCCTTTTTTAGTCATTGCGAGGCGACCTCGTCGCTGTGGCAATCTCCCTCTTTCTTCCCTCTGGTCATTGCGAGCGAATGAAATGAGCGTGGCAATCTCAACACTCAAGAGCTTTCTCTCCATCCACCACAGCCAAAGTTAAGTAGGTAGTGCACATCAAAAAACGAGTTGGCAACTTAACGTAAAATTAACCATTACCCGCTACCCTGTAACAAAAGGAGACAACAATGGTAAAATTCCGGCAAATCAGCTTAACCGCAGCACTGCTATGCGCAACAACAGCAGCAACAGCTGCCCCGCAGGTTTATGTCATCCCTGATGACGCCAAATGCGTAGTCCGAAAATCCGATAAACTGACATATTGCACAGATAAAGAGGGAACCCCCGTCACCGGCGAGCTGCACCGTTATAAAAATAATTCCCTTTACCGGCTTTATCCGCTGCAAAACGGCATACTTGAAGGAACTTCGCTGCTGTATTATCCAAACGGCCACCTAAAATCCGAAAAGCCTTATAAAAAAGGCGTGCTGGATGGCACGGTTAAAGAATACTACCCAGACGGTACGCTTGAATCTGAAACACCATATGTCAAAGGACAAAAAGAAGGAATTGCCAAAAGTTATAATAATAACGGCAAAATGTTTTCCCAGATGATATACACCGATAATGAGCTAAATGGCGAAATGCGCCTTTACACACCGGAGGGCAAAACACTCTACAGCTTTGAAAACGAAGAAAACAAACTTGTCTCCGGCACATACTATTACTTAACGCCGGCCGGCAATATTGATATGGCCGTAATTCCGCCGGTTGTAATTGAAGCGTTAAATAACGCCTGTCTGGAATTGCAACACACAATGACTACGTCGGCCTGTGCCGCAACATTCAATGCCTCATCAACCGTCTGCGATGAAAAATGGCGCCGCAATAACCGCAAAGAAGTCCGCAAATATCTGGCAGACTGCGCAAAAGGAAAAGTCGATTGAGCAATAATATCAAACAAATCAGAAAAGAGCAGGGCATAAGCGTCACCGAGCTTGCGGCAAAACTGAATATGTCACAAAGTAACTTGACCAAAATCGAAAACGGACAGATAGAGCTGCGTCCGGACACAGCAGAAAAAATTGCCGCTGCATTGAATATTTCGCCTCGCGCCCTGCAAAATCACCCTGCCGCAAACGGCACGATAATGCTTGATGTACTAAATCCCGAAGCACTCTCGCTGCCGCCATTATCCGGTCTTCCCATTCCCGCCTGTATGCTGCAATCCATTCCGGAAAACGCCGCACTGTTTGCAGTTTCTGATGATACAATGGCACCGCAAATTCTCTCCGGCTCGCTGGTAATTATTGACAAAAGCATTAAAGACCTCATCTCAGACGGCATATACCTGCTGCAAATCGGGCAAAACATCGTTCTCCGCCGCCTGCAGCAAACTTTTTCAACAACCGTAAACATCCTCTGCAACAATCAATTTTACATCCCTCAACAAATTGATATATCGTCAATAAATATAATCGGCAGAGCCGTACTCGCTTTTGGTTCAAAACCACTCTAGCCTTTCGGATATATCATAACTGCTTAATTTAAACGTTCCTTTTAATTAAGCAATTTTGTCAATATTTTAAAGAATTGTCAATCCCTCCAAAATATCTAAATTGTGTATGAATCTAAAATCCAGATTGATTTTATATAAGGCGAAACGTATGCTTAATTAAAAGGAACGTTTAAAATGTGCAGTTTTTCCTTTGCTGCGCATTTATAAAAAGAGAGAGTTATGAGTATGTCATTATTTTTTACAAAATCTAATGTTAAACAAATCGCAACTTGGGCGATTCTGTTAAATATATGTGTAATTTGTAAAGCAGTTTCAGGAGAAAACATCCCCCGGATTAAGACAACGGACTTAACGCCGCAAAAAATTTACAGCATCGCGCAGGATAGAAACGGCAAGGCATTGAGCACCATCCGCGAATACCTAAATATAAAAGACGAAAACGGCAATACGGCCCTGTGTTTGGCTCAGCAGAACAAAGATAAAGAAAGTTTCAAAATGCTGCTCGTCTTCGGCGCCTCCAAAGATGTTGAATGCTATGACAACACAGACCCGATATGCGCCGTTATCGTTGGCGAAAAATTAAAAGTCCGCGGAGCAGGGTGGCTCTTAGGTGCAGCCGCCACAGCCGGCGCAATTTATGGGGCAACCGAGCTGCTGGATAACAAAAAATGCCCGTCTGGCTATTCTGTACAATACCAAACTGTCGCCGATTGCGGCAAAACCGGCGCTGAAGGCTGGATTTATGACTGGAACAAAAAAGACGAAAAAGGCAAGCTCTGCGGCCGCTGCACCCCAAAAACATATAACACCGGCTGCACAACATTATGGCAATCAGTAAATGACTGCGGCGAACACCCTGAGGGCTGGCTGTTTGAATCATCTGGTTTCTCAGGAGATGAAGTTTGCGGTATCTGCACTCCCAAGCAATGTGTTAACCGCGACTCAACTTCCATACGCGGCGAAAATATCCGCTATACCAGCATAGAATATTGTCCGCACCGCGACTATATGCGCCCGTCCTCGCAAGAGCAAAAAGGCTGGTCCGGCGTTCACGGCTGTTATATCTGTAATTATGTGTGCGATGAAAAAAATGGTTTCGCTCAAGAACCCAACTGCGAAAAAAATGCCGAAGGGCACACCGCCTATAATTGCGCCAAAGATGCCGACACACAGTGTTATTATCACACGTCCCCCAAAGCCTGTCCGGTAACAAACTCGCCGACAACACGCGGTTCAAATGTTTCTTATGATAAACCCGAAAACTGCCCGCTCCGCAGATATATGGTTGCAAACAGTGTCACGCCTAACAGCTGGAGTGGTGAAGGGCAGTGCTACACCTGTAATTATATTTGTGATGAAGAATACGGTTTTGCCAACGAGTCTACCTGTAAAACCAACGAATCCGGCGGCGAGGGCTATATCTGCCAGCTTGACCCGAATACCCGCTGCTACTATCGTTCCGCAACTTCTAATCCCGAAGCTCCGGATGGCGGACAAAAAGAATGCCCCGTCATCAAAACAAGCGCAACAATCGGCGCCAGCACTTTCTACACCAGCAAAGATGCTTGTCCGTACCGCAAATATATGGTTGCCGATAATGT
>CAJTWX010000017.1:2778-26052 GCA_910580155.1 uncultured Alphaproteobacteria bacterium | reverse complement strand
CCGCAATCAAAGAAAATACACCAATCAGACAACAAAAATCTTTGACCTTTTTATAAATTGTTTCAAAAGGAAATATAATCCCTTCCCAAAATGGAAAAACAACATCTTTTTCGACTTTTTTTTGCATACTGTAATCTCCTCAATTATATTTCTTTAACCGCAGAAATCCCCGGAATACTCTTAAGCTTAGTTAAAATCATATTATCAGCAAACGCATACCCGCCATCAAGCTCAATCCGGACATCCCACTCGTCATGTTCGGGTTCAATATAAACTTTATTCACCCCGCGCCGGTCAACTCCCAAAATCTTTTTAATATCAGTAACCGCTGCTATATTAGCTACAGAAATTATAATCCCTTTTGCCTGTTCTGCAATAGCTTCATCTAACGTTTTCACGCTGTCAATACGGATTCGTGGATTTTCTTCTTCCGTTTTCTTATCAATAACTAGTTTAACCAGCAGCGGACATCCGCTGTTAATCGTATCCTCATATTTGACTAACGCATCCGAAAACATCATCCCTTCAAAATTTTGTGTCGTATCCGAAAGCCCCAAAAATGCATATTTATTACCGCTTTTTGCGATTCGTTTCTGAAAACTCTCGACACATCCGGCAATATTTGCCTTAATGCTGTCGCCGGTTCTGATATTTGCCAAAACTTCCTGACACGTTTTAACGCCAAGTTTTTTCATACTGTCTGCATATATATCAAGCGGATGAGCCGAAAGATAAAATCCGATAGCAGCTGCTTCCAAACGCAGTTTTTCCAAATCCGGCCAATCCGGTGCATCAGAAAGTTTAACCTTTGATGAATACTCTTCTACCCCGAACAACGAAGATTGCACACTCGTTTTCATATCTGTTGCTGAAGAAATATTTTTCAATATCAAATCAATGTTTGCAAATAGCTTACCTCTTTTTTTCTCAATACTGTCAAACGCACCAGCTTTAATTAGTTGTTCCAGCTGTTTGCGATTCAGTTGCTTAGCATCTACACGGTTAATAAAGTCTGATATATCTTTAAATTTGCCACCCTTTTCACGCGCCTCCACAATCGCATTCATATTCGATTCGCCAACACCTTTAATTGCCCCTAAAGCATATCGCAATTTACCATCCTGTACACTGAATTTAGCAAGTGATTCGTTAACATCCGGCTTTAGCACTTCGATTCCCATCGCCTTACATTCGGCTTTAAAGCCGGCAAGTTTCTCAGTGTTGGTAATATCCAAATCCATAACCGCACACATAAATTCCACCGGAAAATGTGCTTTAAGATATGCCGTATGATAAGATACCAACGAATACGCAGCCGCGTGCGATTTATTAAATCCGTAAGATGCAAATTTCTCCATCTGGTCAAAAATACTTTTTGCCACGTCTTCATCAATACCGTTTTTAATCGCCCCTTCGGTAAACATAATGCGCTGCTTTGGGATTTCATCACGCATTTTCTTACCCATTACTTTACGCAGTTTATCCGCACCACCCATCGTATAGCCGCCAAGCTCACGGGCAATCATCATAACCTGCTCTTGATACACCATAATACCATATGTTTCTTTTAAAATCGGCTCAAGTTTAGGGTGCAAATATTGAATTTCTTCTTCACCGTGCTTACGCTTAATAAATGTCGGAATGTTGTCCATCGGACCGGGACGGTAAAGCGACACAATCGCGATTAAATCTTCAAAACGGTCAGGCTTAATTTGCTTATGCACGTCTTTCATACCCGCCGACTCGAACTGGAACACCGCGGTAGTCTTTCCATCCTGCAGCATTTTATAGGTATCCACATCATCCAGCGGCACGGTTTCCATATCCAAATCGATTCCCTGCGCCCGCTTAATCCAGTCCACCGCCCGTTGAATAACGGTTAGAGTTTTTAACCCCAAAAAGTCAAATTTAATCAAGCCGGTTTCTTCAACATATTTCATATCATACATCGTCACCGGCATATCCGCTCTCGGGTCTTTATAAAGCGGCACAAGCTGTTCCAGCGGTCTGTCGCCAATAACCACCCCTGCCGCGTGCATACCCGAGTTGCGATACAATCCCTCAAGTTTAATCGCAATTTCAAAAAGTTTATTCACCTGTGGGTCATTTTGTCGCAGTTCTTCCAGCTCTGGCACCATCTCCAACGCTTCTGGCAATGTCGGGTTTTTCCCTTGAGCACCCACCGGAATCATTTTAGAAATTTTATCCGCCTGCGAATATGGCATTTGCAACACGCGCGCTACATCGCGGATAACCGCCTTAGATTGCAGCTTACCATATGTAATAATCTGTGCAACGTGGTCAAACCCATATTTTTCCTGCACATACTCAATCGTCTTATACCGATTCTCCTGACAAAAATCGACGTCAAAGTCCGGCATATTAACGCGCTCGGGGTTAAGAAAACGCTCAAACAGCAAATCCAGTTTTAACGGGTCAAGTTCCGTTACCTTAAGCGCCCACGCTACAATTGAACCGGCACCCGAGCCGCGCCCCGGACCAACGGGAACACCGTGTCCCTTAGACCACTTAATAAAGTCCGACACGATAAGGAAATAACCGGGGAAACCCATTTTTTTAATAACGCTTAATTCATATTCAAGCCGTGCATAATAACGCTCATCAATTTCAGTTTTTTGCTCCGCGGTCATTCCCTCAAAATAAACTGCTTTCTTCAAACGCTCGTCTAATCCGCGATAAGCCTCTTCGGTAATAAACTCATCTTGTGTTTTCCCTTCCGGACACTCAAAAATCGGTAATAACGGATCGACTTTTTTCGAAAGATAATTACAAAGTTTTGCAATTCTTACCGTATTATTGACAGCTTCCGGCAAATCGGAAAACAGCTCCACCATTTCCTCTTCTGTACGGAGCCGGTTGTTAATCGAAAATTTACGCCGGTTTTCATTAGCAACATACTCACCAGCAGAAATACAGACCAGCGCATCGTGTGCTTCAAACATCTCTTCATCCAAAAAGAACACTTCATTTGTAGCCACCAGCGGAATATTATGTTTGTAAGCAAAATCAATAAAAGCTTCTTCCGTCCGCTGCTCGTTTTCTGTTCCGATTCGCGAAATTTCCATATATAAACGGTCTTGAAATATTTCTTTAAGCTTTAAAGTAAAATCCTCTGCTTCCGCCTTGCGATTCTCCAAAAGCAAACGCCCGATTGTTCCCTCAACCCCACCAGTCAAAGCAATCAAACCACCGTTAAAATCTTCTAAATTTTCTAAAGTAAGCTGCGGAGACCATCCCTTTTCGGTATTATCCAGATAAAACCGTTTCATCAGCTTCATAATATTACCATACCCTTCGGCATTCATTACCAAAAGAACGATTTTATCAGGATCTTGTTCCCTGCCTTTAGATTTCATTATGTCATCAGAATCTGCATTACGGAGCAAAAATTGACACCCCATAATCGGCTTAATCCCCTCATCCGCCGCATATTTGGAAAAAGCCTTGCCCCCAAACATATTTGCCGAGTCGGTCACCGCCACTGCCGGCACGCCCATATCGTGCAGCTTATGAATAAGAGTAGGCAGCATAATCGCACCTTCCGCCAGCGAATACGCGGTATGAACTCTCAAATGCACAAATTTTGGGTCTTTCATTGTTATATCCTGTTATTTATTTAACCGGATTCTATCACATACTTCTAATATCTCAACAATTATTATTGTTATATAACCAAAAGGGGGCTGTTTTAACCCCCTTCTCCCGCCGGCTTGATTAAAACTGATAGTTCACACCCAGATTAACATCGTATGCATTATAATCTTCACTGGCAGTATACCCAGCCGCGGCATATCCGTTCCAATTATTGCTTAAGCCAAACTCACCACCAACTTCCACACGCCCCAGCGTTTCATTTTTAAGTGATTTAATTTCATTCTGCAGTCCTGTAATCCGCGTTTTACCGCCTTTGACAAAAGTCTGGATAACACTTGGTCTGATATAAACGCGATTCGTACACCCTCTGCGGCAGAAATTATATTGAACTTTTAAGCCCAGTTCCGCCTCCAGATAATGAACAGTATCAAACTCTGCCGATTTGCCCACGTTATCTTGTAGCGAATCAATATCCAGCATTGTATAGCGGAATCCCAAACTCGGATCTAAATCCAAATATTCGCTAACCGCAAATTGTTTCGCCGTCTCTGCGTTTGCCCCATATTGCATCGCATCTGTCGAGGCAATTGCAGGGTTTATTCAGACAAGCAACATTTTTCTCTGTTGCAAGCCCGCGTGAAACACCATCGGCAATACTCCTGTTTTGTTCTATTGCTGCCCGCTGAATACCATCGTATGCCGCAATTTCAGGCGCAAACTCAAAAACTTCGAATTTACAACCCTGTTGCTGTCACCGGAATAAAACTCAAGCCCATAACCATCTTGAAAAGTTTTTCCTGTATAATCCGCAGCTATCACCGTAGACATATTCAAAAACAACAAATAAAATGATACGCTAAATTTAACAGTTCGTTTATACATAAGTCCTCTCCGATATAAAAAACGTTCCTTTTTTTTATATCATTTTTACATTTTCTTAATTTATTGAAATTAAAATAAAACTATTGTTTAGGTAGTTGCTTAAAAAAAAGGAACGTTTTTTTTGAGCAATTTTTTTTATCATCTCGTTATTCTTCGCACAAAATACCTTGAAACATAAATCTCTTTTCAATAAACTGATTATATAAATAACTTTACGGAATATACATATGTCTGAAACATTTTGTTTACACAATGCCACCCTCTTAACTGGCTTTTCAGTAATGGAAAAATGCGCGGTTTATATCAAAAATCGCAAAATCGCCGATGTTTTTAAAGAAGAGAGATTAAACCAAAAACAATTTTCGCCGGATACAAAAATCATAGACGTTAACAATGCCTATATTTCCCCCGGATTTATTGATACACACATTCACGGAATTGGCGGTTATGGAACTGATGACCAAAACAGCAATTCCATCCTTAAAATGTCTGAAATTTTGCTCGAATACGGCGTCACCTCGTTCATACCTACCCTGTATGCCGCCAAAGAAGAAAAACTGATTAATGACATCCGTGCCATAGTTACTGCAATGGGCAAAGAAACCGGAGCAAAAATATTAGGCATTCATCTGGAAGGACCATTTATCTCACCAGAAAGACTGGGCGTTCAAACACCCGATTCTATCTCCGCCGTTAATATTGATTTAATGAAACGCCTTTGGGAAGCCTCCGAAGGAAAAATTATCAATATGACAGTTGCTCCCGAGCTTAAAGGAATGCGCGAACTCGCTCTTTATTGTATCAAAAAAGGTATTATCCTCCAAGCCGGACACACAAACGCCACATACGAACAAATGGTCGAAGGAATGCAGGTGCGCATTATGCATATGACCCATCTGTTTAACGCAATGAGCCGTATCCACCATCGTAACCCCGGAGCTGTCGGTGCAGCTTTTATTCATCCGGAATTATCTTGCGAACTGATTGCAGACGGAGTCCACATCGACCCCAACCTTATCAAAATGCTTGTACAATTCAAACCGGCAGATAAGCTCGTACTTGTCACCGATTCGCTAAAACCCACCAAACAAAAAAGCGACATTTTATATGCAAATGGCGAGGAGGTTTATCTCGATAAATGTTTTTACCGCAAATCAGATAATGTGATAGCCGGCTCCTCACTCACAATGATAGACGGCGTGAAAAACCTTATATCTTGGGGACTGCCACCTGATTTAGCCATCAAAATAGCCTCCACCAATCCGGCAAGGTTAATGAACCTGAAAAACAAAGGTTTTCTAGCCCCCGGATATGACGCCGATTTAGTTATATTTAACAAAGATTGCGACATCTTAGGAACAGTAATCAACGGAAACCCAAAATATTTTAAATTTTAATCAGGAGTAGAATTATGCGTTTAATTATCAAAGAAACACCTCAAGACTGCGCAAACTGGACAGCCGATTACATAGCCAATAAAATTAACAGCTATAACCCGACACCGGACAATCCCTTTGTTCTCGGTCTGCCAACCGGCTCATCCCCCCTGCCTACATACAAACGCCTTATAGAACTTTATAAAAACGGCAAAGTTTCTTTTGCCAATGTCGTTACCTTTAATATGGATGAATACATCAATCTGCCTCCGGAACATCCGCAAAGCTACCATTACTTTATGCAGGAAAACTTTTTCAAACACATTGATATACAACCGCAAAACATAAACATCTTAAACGGAATGGCAAAAGACCTGACAGAAGAAGCCGCAAAATATGAAGCCAAAATAAAACAATACGGCAAAATAAATTTATTTTTAGGCGGAGTCGGTGAAGATGGACATATCGCATTCAATGAACCTGGATCATCGTTAGTTTCGCGAACCAGAGTCAAAACCCTGACAACGGATACACGCAAAGTAAATGCCCGTTTCTTTGATAATGACATAAACAAAGTTCCCGAAACAGCCCTGACTGTTGGTGTCGGCACAATTTTAGACGCCGAGGAAGTTGTCATCTTGATTACCGGACACAAAAAATCCCGTGCGCTTCAACACGCCGTTGAAGGCGGTGTCAGCCAGATGTGGACTATCAGTGCCTTGCAGCTGCACCCCAAATCCATTTTAGTATGCGATGAAGACGCCACTGACGAACTAAAAGTCGCCACCGTTAAATATTTCAAAGATATTGAAAAATAAATAAATACATTTCAACACAAACAAAAAAGAGCGCTCAAACAAGCGCTCTTCTTTTAAATGGTAAAGCTCAACCTTATTCATACTTTGCTTCAGCCCCGTTTTGATAAACATCTTGCGCATCATCAAAATTACTTTTCAAAACTTTTCCAAGTTTCGTCGCCGAATTAGCTGTATTTTCAGCCGATTCGCTTTGCATAGTAACTTTCAGATACTCAAGCTGTTCCTCGGGCGTCAATCCTGCCAAGCCCCACCAAGCAGCAGAACCGGCAGCAATCAGCGCCATAAGAATAAATATTGCTCTCATAACCGTTAATCCTTATTTCTTCAAAATGGATTTACCGGCATAAATAGCTGCATCACCCAACTCTTCTTCAATTCTGATAAGCTGGTTATATTTTGCCATTCTGTCTGTTCTGGACATAGAACCAGTCTTAATCTGACCACAGTTCGTTGCAACAGCAATATCAGCAATTGTCGTATCTTCTGTTTCACCCGAACGGTGAGATAATACAGCGGTATATTTATTGCGCTGAGCCAAATCAACAGCTTTCATTGTTTCAGTCAAAGTACCGATTTGGTTAACTTTAACCAAGATAGAGTTAGCAACGCCTTTTTCGATACCCATAGCCAAACGTTTCGGATTCGTAACAAACAAATCATCACCAACCAACTGAACTTTGTCGCCGATTGTATCTGTCAACATCTTCCAGCCTTCCCAATCATCCTCGGCCATACCGTCTTCAATTGAGAAAATCGGGAATCTTTCGCACAAATCTTTATAAAATTCAACCATCTGCGCATTGGTATAAGACTTGCCTTCACCCTTCATTTCATATTTGCCGTTCTCATAAAATTCTGAAGAAGCAGCGTCAATTGCCAAAACAACATCTTCACCCGGAACAAAACCAGCATCTTTAATTGACTGAACAATAAAACTCAAAGCCTCTTCTGCAGACTGCAAATTCGGATCAAAACCGCCTTCGTCGCCAACGTTTGTATTATGACCGGCAGCTTTCAGATTTTTCTTCAATGTATGGAAGATTTCAGCACCCATACGAATAGCTTCTTTAATAGAACCGGCAGAAACAGGCATAATCATAAATTCCTGAATATCAATCGGATTATCAGCGTGTTTACCGCCGTTTACGATGTTCATCATCGGCACCGGCAATGTACGAGCCATTGTACCACCCAAATAACGATACAAAGGCAAGCCCAATTCATCAGCTTGTGCTTTAGCAACAGCCATAGAAACAGCCAAAATAGCATTCGCACCCAATTTACCTTTATTCTCGGTACCATCCAATTCAATCATTGTAGTATCAATGTCAATCTGGTCTTCAGACTCACAGCCGATTAAAGCTTCGCTGATAGCTTCATTTACATTGCTGACAGCTTTTTCAACACCTTTACCCATATAACGGTTTTTATCACCATCACGAAGTTCAACAGCTTCGTGCACGCCAGTGGAAGCACCGGACGGAACAGCAGCGCGACCAAACGCACCGGACTGCAGCAACACATCTGCTTCAACAGTCGGATTTCCGCGGGAATCCAAAATTTCTCTTGCATAAATATCAACGATTGTACTCATTATACACTCCTATTATTAAAATTAACTGCCGTCTAATATACCTTTTCGGATTATAAAGTCAAGATTCTTCTCATCTTTTCGCGCTTATTTAAATGAAACAAAATCCTTGTAAAATAATAAAAAAATGCTAGACTGACTGTTAGTGTACTTTATTTGGGAGAAAACTTATGTTTACAATGAAATGGCACTACAGATTTATGGAACTTGCAAAACTTGTTGCAACCTGGTCTAAAGACACATCAACCAAAACCGGCGCCGTCATTGTAGGACCGGATAAAGAGATTCGCGCTACCGGATATAATGGTTTTGTCCGCGGTGTAGACGATGATGTTTTTGAGCGCTTCGAACGCCCCACCAAATACGATTTTTTTGAACACGCTGAAAGAAACGCCGTCTATAATGCGTGTTTATGTGGAACTTGTGTCAAAGGTTGTGTTTTATATGCCACTCACTTCCCTTGTACCGATTGCACCCGCGCGATTATCCAGTCAGGTATTAAGCTGGTTGTAACCAATCCTCTCCAAATAGATAAAAATACCCCGCAAAATACTTGGCGCGACCGCATCACATATTCAGAACAAATGCTCAAAGAAGCAGGTGTTGAATTACTTATTCTGCCGCCTCAAGAATAAAAAAACTTTATCCACCGCTTTAAAAGCGTCAATCCGTACTTATATTGCAACTACATTTAGCCAATACCTTGATTTTATAGGAGATATAAATGAAAGTTTTAATAACGGACGAACAGTCACTTTTTAGGGACGGATTATCATTACGTTTGAAACAAATAAATCAGGATATTGTTATTCTGCAGTCTTCAAGTCTTGCAGAAATGCAAAAAATATTATCTAAAGAGACGGATATTGATATCTTAATCTTAGATATAGATTTAGCCGAATTAAACGCAACAGAAATAATAAGCAAAATCAAATCATTAGCACCAAACACCAAAATCGTTGCGATTTCATCTTCAGAAGACACCAGAAACATCAAAAAAATTTTGTCTTGCGGCGTCAAGGGATACATCCCAAAACGCTCAGACAGCAATATCTTAAGCGGTGCATTAAAACTCATTTTAGATGGTGGAACATATATTCCGCCGGCAATGCTTGATAATGGCGTAGACTACAGCACCTATCAGGTAAACAGCCCATTAAAGAAAAACCTGACAAATCGCCAGTCACAAGTACTTGATTTAATTGCACAAGGAAAATCAAATAAGCAAATTGCTTACGATATGGGCGTCTCCGAAGCCACTGTAAAACTGCACATCAACGCCCTGCTCCGCTGCCTAAAAGTAAATAATCGTACTCAAGCAGTTATTACCGCTCAAAAAATGGGATTGATTTAAGCTTAAAGATTATTTTACCTTTTGCTTATTAGAATGCAGCCAAATAACAAGCCGGAGAAAACATTATGACATATCTGATTATCGGTTTTATTTTTGGTTTTTCGATTCCCTTTTTGGCGCGCCGTTTTTCCAAATTTATGCCCGCAACTTTTGCCTATGCCCTGTATCGTATTTTTTGTATAAATAAACAGGTTTCACGGAGCAAAAGACAGGCAAACCATAAATACAAACAACTGTCACGACGCTATTTTATGCGTTCTCTTGGCTGGGGTATAATTACATCATCAACAATCTTCCTTGCCACGCAAACAATACTTCCCGATGAAATGCCTTGGATAGCATTCTTTATTATTGTTTTGTATATGTTAATGGAAATAGATAAAAGAATGTTCCTTCTGCCCGATTTATTAACAGTACCATTACTCATTGTCGGCTTTGCATACGCTGCTTTTGCCGGTGAATTGCTGGGATACGATAATGCTGCTGCCGCACAAAACAGCGCACTTGGAGCAATTGCCGGTTATTTTATTCCGGTTCTGGCATCATTGTTCCTGATAAAAAAACATCCTGATGTTTTTGGCGGAGGAGATATTAAATTGTTAGCTGCCGTCGGCGCTTGGCTGGGTTTTATCAATGTTCCTTATGTTATTTTAGCCGCCTGTATTATCTTTGCCATAACCTGCTTTATCAACAAACAACGCCAAGGCGCTTTTGGTCCTTCAATCGTATTAGCATCCTTAATTGTATTATTTCTTTTAGAATATTAAAAAAGAGGGTTTAAAACCCTCTTTTTTCTTACTTGAAGTTATATTATTTTGCAGCCGGCCCGAATTTGTTATCTTCTGCATCACCCGGCATACAAAACAGGAACAACAATGCCAACCCGCCAAGCAACGGAATAAATGCAATTAAGAAAAACCAGCCGGAAAGGTTCAGGTCGTGCAACCGGCGAATACCCAGACCAATACTCGGAACAATAAGAGCAAAGGCATAAAGCAAAGAAATAATTGCCAAAAACGGAATAATCGCAATAACAATATTGAATGCAATACTAATCAGCATAGAATATAATGTAAACATCCAATATTGACGACGTGATACTCTGCCATCAAAATTTGCATAATTATTTTTCAGATAATCAACAAAGTAGGTATTAAAACCATTTTTCAATTTCTCGCCATTTACATCTTTAACGCTCTTAAACGCACCGGCAATATCACTACCCATACCTTTTAACAAAGCTTTTAAATTATTTGTATCTTTTAATGAATTAAAATCCATAACAACATCTCCTAAATTTTACATAACCTAAAGGTCAACAGATTTATATCTGACATCATAATGCTTTTATTATTTAATCAATTCAATCAAAAATAAAAGATATATACAAAAAACCCGCTGACATTTCTGCCAACGGGTTCTTAATTCGGCTACAAGCCTGCATTAGCAAGCTTTTTTGCAGCAGCAGCCCTCTTTAGCCGCATCAACAGCTTTCGGCTGACCTTTTTGTTTAACTGCAGCTTGAGCAGCAGCCAAACGTGCTACCGGCACACGGAACGGTGAGCAGGATACATAATCCAATCCACAAGAATTGAAAAATTCAATAGATGCAGGATCACCACCGTGTTCGCCACATACACCCAAGTGTAAATCAGGGTTAGTCATACGTCCTTGAACACAAGCACGCTTAACCAGCTTGCCTACACCTTCAACATCAATAGATGCAAACGGGTCAGCAACGTAAACGCCTTTAGCTCTGTAGCAATCCAAAATAGCACCGGTATCATCACGGCTCATACCCAAAGTAGTTTGTGTAAGGTCGTTTGTACCGAAACCAAAGAAACCAGCAGATTCAGCAATATTCTCAGCCTGCAAAGCAGCTCTCGGCAATTCAATCATCGTACCAACGAGGTAATCGATTTTCTTACCTTTTTCTGCAAATACTTTTTCTGCTGTTGTATCAATGATATTCTTGCAGATATCAAGTTCTTTCTTAGAACCAATTAAAGGAACTTCAATTTCAGGAGTTACTTTAATGCCTTTAGATTCGCATTCTAAAGCAGCTTCCAAGATAGCGCGGGTCTGCATCTCACAGATTTCCGGATAAGTAACAGCCAAACGGCAGCCACGGTGACCAAGCATCGGGTTTAACTCGTGCAATTTTTCAGCGCGGGTCTTAACCTGTTCCAAAGTCATTCCCATTTTATCAGCTAATTCCTGCATTTCAGCATCAGTATGCGGCAAGAATTCGTGCAACGGCGGGTCAAGCAAACGAACAGTTACAGGCAGACCATCCATAATCGTAAACAAGTCAATAAAGTCTTGTTTCTGATAAGGCAACAAGCGAGCCAAAGCAGCACGACGGCCTTCTTCGGTATCTGACAAAATCATAGCGCGCATATCCGGAATACGGTCAGCATCAAAGAACATATGTTCAGTACGAGCCAAACCGATACCTTCTGCACCAAAATCACGTGCTTGCTTAGCATCTTTCGGAGTTTCGGCATTAGCACGAACTTTCATTGTTTTGATTTCATCAACCCAAGACATCAATTTACCAAAGTTACCGGTCATTTCAACTTGAACTGTCGGAATTTTACCTTCAATAATCTGCCCCTTAGCACCATCTAAAGATACCCAGTCGCCTTCTTTAATAACAACACCGGATTTTGTAGACATTGTCTTGGCTTTATAATCAATAACAATATCTGTAGAACCGGAAACGCAAGGAGTACCCATACCACGAGCAACAACAGCTGCGTGAGAAGTCATACCACCGCGGGCTGTAATCACACCTTGAGAAGCGTGCATACCGCCAATATCTTCCGGACTTGTTTCGTTACGGATAAGGATAACTTTTTCACCCTTAGCAGCCCAGTCTTCGGCATCTTCAGCATTAAATACGGCACGGCCAACAGCAGCACCTGGAGAAGCAGGCAAACCAACAGCAATAACTTTCTTTTCAGCTTTCGGGTCTAACATCGGGTGCAACAACTGGTCAAGCTGATCAGCACCAACGCGCATAATAGCCTCTTCCTTAGAAAGCATTCCTTCTTCAAACATTTCAACAGCCATACGAACGGCAGCTGCAGCAGTTCTTTTACCATTACGGCACTGCAACATCCAGAGTTTACCGTGTTCAATAGTAAATTCCATATCCTGCATATCTTTATAGTGAGCTTCAAGGTTGTTACGAACATCAACCAATTCCTGATAAAGATGCGGCCATTTTTCTTCCAAAGAAGTACCATCACCTTTAGAAGCCATCGGTTGCGGAGTACGAATACCGGCAACAACATCTTCACCTTGAGCATTCACAAGATACTCACCATAGTAAACGTTTTCACCAGTTGCTGGGTCACGAGAGAAGCACACACCGGTAGCGCAGTCATCACCGGCATTACCGAATACCATTGTCTGTACATTAACAGCTGTACCCCAGTCACCCGGAATATTATTTAATTTACGATATGTAATAGCGCGGTCAACCATCCAGGAACCGAATACGGCACCAATACCTGCCCACAACTGTTCCCACGGATCCTGCGGAACAACTTTACCCAATTTCTGACCGATTTCTTTATATTCTTGTACTAATTCTTTCAAATCGTCAGCTGTCAAATCTGTATCAGATTTATAACCTTTGGATTTTTTCATATTTTCCAAAGCTTCTTCATACAAATCCAAATCTGCGCCCAAAACAACATCAGAGAACATCTGCAGGAAACGACGATATGAATCGTATGCAAATCTTTCGCTTCCAGAAACTTTTGCCAAAGCTTTAACTGTTTCATCATTCAAACCGAGGTTTAATACAGTATCCATCATACCCGGCATAGAAACGCGAGCACCGGAACGAACAGAGAATAACAACGGATTGTTAGCATCTGCAAATTTCTTGCCCATAATACCTTCAACGTATGCTACAGCCTGACGAACTTGGTCTTTCAAGTCTGCCGGATACGAATGATTGTTATTATAGTAATATGTACAAACTTCTGTTGTTACTGTAAATCCCGGAGGAACAGGCATACCAACTTTGTTCATTTCTGCCAAGTTAGCACCTTTACCGCCAAGGAGATTTCTCATCGAGGCATCGCCTTCGGCTTTGCCGTTACCAAATGTGTAAACCCATTTACTCATAGTTATAAAGCTCCTATTAGCTTAAGTTAGTTAAAAACAGCCGCAATACATAACATATTCGTTAAGCACGCAGCAGAACGATAAATTCTGACAAGAACTTATAACAATATTTTCGAATATTCAAGCAAAAACTTGTTATATTATCATTTTAAATCAAGTTTTAAAACAGCTACATAGAATAACCTGTACCTTTAAACTTTTACTACCGCGCTATGCCTGTACCCCGTATGTTCATACCGGTAAGAATAAAAAAGTTTTTCCCCACACGCCGTACAATAAGGACAAACATCAATTTGCGTAACACCACACTCGATCAATTGATTTTTGTTTATTTCTTTCAGGCCAACAAAATATTTTCCGTTTTTTTGCACAAATCCCAGCCTTTTTTCTTTAACCGTTACCGATAAAGCATCATAAACTTCTTGCCCGACTTCATAACAATCCAAACAAATCGCCGGCCCGATTGCAACTTTAATATCTTGAGGCTTAATTCCATACTCATCACAAATTCTCTTAACAGCCACTTTGGCCATCCCTTGAGCAGTTCCCCGCCAGCCGGCGTGTGCAATCATAGCCCCTTTGCCAAACGAAAAAACAAGCGGCGTACAATCACCAAAATTCATAAAAGCCGCCCCTTTTTCAATCAGCATTCCATCAGTGCTCGTATAAAAATATTTTCCATCTTCGACTTTTGCTATATCCACACCGTGCACCGGCTGATTTGTAGCCATCTGCTCACCTAAATAATCCTCGACAAGTTTTCTATTAGCAGACATATCCTTATCTTTTGAAAACAGACATATTTCCCTTGTCGTAAAAAAATGTTCAACATCAGATAGTAAATCTGATTTAAAAACTTTCTTTCCGTCAATGTCGTCTGCATAAAACATTAGTTGTTCACTTCTTCCTTTTTCTCATCAGCAAGCCAGATTGCATTTTTTATATTTTTTTCCAAAAAAGCCCTATGATTCGCAGCCTCCAACTCCTCAAACGAAAATAACCTCGGTTCTCGATATACCCTCTTAACCTCAACATAACCGCTGCTGACAACTTTTCCGCTATTCATTTGAGAGGTCAAATCCATTGTCGGCTCTGCACCGCCCAATAATTCAAGATAAACCTCCGCCAATAACTGCGCATCAAGTAGAGCACCGTGAAAAGTACGTGCCGAATTATCAATATTAAAACGTTTACATAACGCATCCAGATTATTTCTTTGTCCCGGAAATTTATTTTTTGCAATTTCAAGCGTATCTACAGCTCTGTCCCAGCCATATTCGGCATAACCGAGTCTTTTTAGTTCATAATTGATAAATTTCATATCAAATTTAGCATTATGCGCTACTAATATTCCGTCATCCCCAATAAAATCAATCCACTCTTGCGCCACATCGGCAAAAACCGGATAATCTTTTAAAAATTCCGTAGTTAATCCGTGAACTTTAACAACTTCTTCTGGCACATCTCTTTCCGGATTGATATATTGATGATACGTTTTCCCTGTCGACACGTGGTTAATAAGCTCAACAGCTCCTATTTCAACTAATTTATCACCGGTTACTGGGTCAAAACCAGTTGTTTCCGTATCAAATACAATCTCTCTAATCGTCTGCATATTTTTATAGTCCTTCAATAACACATAATATATTCCGGATTAACTGTCCTTTTGTCCCTCCGGTATTTATTACAAAATCAGCTTTTCGTACTTTTTCACCTTGCGGCATCTGAATTCGGTTTATTTTTTCAAAATCCGCCGCACAAATATTATCCCTTTCCATAACACGCTTTTTTTGTTCTTCATAATCAACATCCGCTACGATGATATAATCAAAGTATTTATCCCATCCCATTTCAAACAGCAAAGCTGCATCAACAAAAACCAATCCATCATTTTTATTTTTACGAATAATCTTTTTTAAACGCTTCGTTAAAAAAGGATGAATAAGATTCTCCAACAATTTTAACTTATCAGGATTATTAAAAACCAGATTTCTCAGCACTTTTTTATTAAATTCCCCGTCAGCACTAAATGCCTGCGGAAAATAATTACGCACCACAGCTAAAAAATCATTTTTAAAATACAAAAGCTTAACCCATTTATCAATATCATAAACAAGAAATCCCTGCTCTCGCAAAACATCAGATATTGTTGTTTTGCCGCATCCGATAGAACCGGTTATCGCTGTTAAAATCATTTTTGCCTCTTTTTATTTATACACACCTTGAACATCCGTTGTGCATAACTATATTATTTTAGAAAACACTAACAAATAATCCTCATAAACCCAAAATATAACCCGAAGTTATAAACAGTTTTCTTTAAACTATCCCACCCTGTGACTATTGTTGATAACAATTTTTATCCTCAAAAAACGCCGATAATTAAAATTTTGTTTTAAAAACAGATTTTTGGAGTCGTACACAACCTTTTAAACATCACTTGTTTTTTCGGGATAACTTCGTGCAAAAAAACTTATCAACACAACTCACAGGCATAAACAAATAACTAAAAAATATTTTTAAATAATTGATTGGGATTTTTCGCTGTTTATAACTTTTTTATCTAAACGCCAAAATTCACCGTGTAGTGAAAAATCTTTTAAATTCAGGCAATAACATTTACATTGACATCTAAAAATTTTCACTATAAACAAACTATCAAACAGACTTTTGTCATTCAATATCAATTTACTTTTCCATACAGGTTTACATATGCATTTAAAAGAATTAAAAAACAAATCTCCTAAAGAGCTTTTGAATCAAGCCGAAAATATAGGAGTTGAAGACGCTTCTTCTATGCGTGTTCAAGACTTGATTTTTGCTATAATGAAAAAAGTTGCCGAAGACGACCAAGTCATACACGGTGACGGTGTAATTGAAGTAATGCCTGATGGATTCGGTTTTTTGCGTTCATCACAATCAAACTATCTGGCTTCAGCAGATGATATTTATGTATCACCGCAGCAGGTTAAAAAATATGGTTTGCGTACCGGAGATACTGTAGAAGGTGAAATCCGTGCACCCAAAGAAAATGAGCGCTATTTTGCTTTAACCAAAGTAAATACCATAAACTATGATGATCCTGAGAAATCCAAGTTAAGAATAAACTTTGATAACCTAACACCTTTATACCCGACAGAGAAATTAAATTTTGATATCATTTGTGGAGAAAAAGATTATACAACCCGTGTTATCGACTTAATATCTCCGCAAGGTAAAGGGCAGCGCGGTTTAATTGTTGCCCCGCCGCGTACCGGTAAAACCGTAATGTTGCAAAATATTGCGCACGCTATTGCCACAAACCACCCTGAGGTTTATTTGATAGTGTTGCTTATTGACGAACGTCCGGAAGAGGTAACAGATATGACACGCTCTGTTAAGGGGGAAGTTATTTCTTCTACATTTGACGAGCCAGCAGCTCGCCACGTTCAAGTTGCTGAAATGGTAATTGAGAAAGCTAAGCGGTTAGTTGAAAATAAAAAAGATGTCGTAATACTTTTGGATTCCATCACCCGTTTAGGGCGAGCTTATAATACAGTTCTTCCTTCTTCCGGTAAGGTTTTAACCGGCGGTGTGGATGCCAATGCTCTGCAACGTCCGAAACGCTTGTTGGGTGCTGCCCGTAATGTTGAAGAAGGCGGTTCGCTGACCATCATTGCAACAGCTTTAATTGACACCGGCTCCCGTATGGATGAGGTTATATTTGAAGAATTTAAAGGAACAGGCAATTCCGAAATCATTTTGGATAGAAAACTGACTGATAAACGTTTGTTTCCGACAATTGACATTACCCGTTCAGGTACACGTAAAGAAGAATTATTGGTTGATAAAAATGTATTAACCAAAATGTGGGTTCTTCGTCGCGTTTTGATGCAGATGGGAATGACCGATGGTATGGAATTCTTGCTTGAAAAACTGAAATTAAGCAAAGATAATAATGACTTTTTCAATAATATGAATTCATAATAAAAAAGGCAGCTATAAAAGCTGCCTTTTAATTACTTGCTGAAATATCTGTAAAGCGTTTTATCAAAATCAGTTCTTAAATTGAATTTTTTTCACGCCTTTTAAACGATATTCAGAATCAACGTCGCCTAAAATCACTTTAACCTCTGAGTTTTCTTTAATGTTTCGAACTTCCGGATATTTGAAAGGCGAAACAAAAAATTTCTCTCCTTTGGCCTCGAGTACATAGTATGTTGTTCCTTTAAAAGATTCTGTTTCGATAATTTTTACCGGAACAAACATTTCTTTGTTAAACTGTTGTTGCAGGAATTGTTGCTCTTTCTTTTCCTTCGTTTGGTTGTCAACGAATTCAGCCAACGCAAGAGTAGCTGAATAAATAAGCAATGAAAGCAGTATACCATTATATTTTGTTTTTCGGTCACAATCCCAACCATAAAGTTTGTCATTATATTTTAAATAATACGAAATTATAGAAATATAACTGTAAAAAATTGTAACAATGATACCAGCAGCAATGGCTGATACGGCATAATGTTCTTCAACTTTTAATACCTGCATAAGAATGCCTGACAGGCCAAAACAAAAGATCGTCCACATCGTGACAACGCCCTTTTTCGTTATAGAAACATATGCATAGCGTAATCGTTGGAAAGAAAGCGCCCACACGACAGATATCGTAAAAAACACGCCATCAAAAGGCCATATCGTCAGGTAAATGACAGCAAGTATACAAGAAATGCCATATCCTACAAACATTTTATACTTTTTCCAAAACGTGGAAAATCCTGTTCTGATTGCAGACAATAATTTCACTGTTGCAAAAAACTCAGCCTTTGGCTGTTGTTTCTCTTTAATAATTCTATTCATAATATTTATTTTTAATAATTTAACATCTGACGACAAATATACATAAGTTACTGATTTGAAGTCAATAAAAATTTTTTAACCTCAATCATACTATCAAAGATTTGTTTAATTCCCAACTCTTTGATTGCACGAATGTTTTGCGGTGTATTATTCATCTCGCATCCCACAAAGGCAACAGTCATCATACCTGCGCTTAATCCGGCTTTCATACCGGCAAGAGAATCTTCAATAACGATGCATTCTTTCGGTAAAAAGCCCATTTTTTGAGCCGCAAATAAAAATAAATCCGGAGCAGGTTTGCCTTTATCCACCATATCAGCTGTAAAAACTTGCTGCATATCAAAATATTCATCAGCCCCAGATATTTGTAATTTTTTTATGGTTTTTGACCTAATGCCGCCAGTAGCAATACATTGTTTGAATTGTTTAAGCTTAAAAATATCTTTAATATGCGGCATCAGAGCAAACCCTTGCTTCATTGTTTCATTATCTAAATAAGCGGCTTTTTCCCAAAAATTAGTATCAGTTTTAATATTCATCGCATCTAGAATTTCTTTTTTTGTTTTGTCGCTCATTCCGCCTAAATGTTTATTTGTCTCAGCAAAATTCCACGGCAAATTTAATTCTTCATTGATAAGTTTTTGACGATTAAGCAGCCAAAGTTTCTCCGTGTCGGCTATCACACCGTCAAAGTCCCAAATAATCAGTTTTATTTTTTGTTGTGACATTTTATACTCCTGTAACATATTTTTCCCTAAAATAACGGATAAAACTTAAAAAAAGATAAGTAACGCAAATAAAAGCAGTGTTTTTAAAGCTTGCAATCTCTAAAACCGCAAGTTATAACAGATAAAAAGGAGAAAAATATGTCTGATAAAACAATATATGCGCTTTCAACCGTTTTCGGTAAATCCGGTGTAGCTGTCATTCGTGTTTCTGGTGCGGATGCCTTAAATGTCATAAAAGAAATAACTAAAATTGATGTTGAAAATATAAAGCCGAGATATGCATATTATACGCCGATTTTGGATAAAAATAATCGTGATTTATTGGATAAAGCTCTGGTTGTTTATTTTAAAGCACCACATTCTTTTACCGGCGAAGATGTTGTCGAAATCAATTGTCACGGTTCTAAAGCTGTTTTAAACAGTGTTTTAAATTGTTTGGGGTCATTTTCAGAATTACGTCTGGCTGAAGCCGGTGAATTTTCTAAGCGCGCTTTTTACAATCAAAAAATGGACTTAACCGAAGCTGAAGGGTTAGCAGATTTAATTGATGCTGAAACAAAAGAACAACAAAAATATGCATTGCGCCAAATGGATGGTAATTTGAAAAATCTTTATTCGTCTTGGCGGGAAAATCTGGTAAAAGTTTTATCTGTTCTGGAAGCTTATATTGATTTTCCAGATGAAGATATTCCACAAAATCTTTATGATGATATTTTAAACACTGTATTTAAAACTAAAGAGGAAATAAAAAAACACTTACAGGGGAATAATGTAAACGAAAGACTGAAAAACGGATTTCGTATAGTTATTGCTGGCGAAGCTAATGCTGGAAAATCAAGTTTGATAAATACTCTGACGCAGCGTAATGCTGTTATTGTTTCCGATATTGCTGGCACAACGCGTGATGCAATAGATATAAACTTGGATATAAGCGGATACCCTGTTGTTATAACTGATACCGCCGGAATTAGAGAAACGGATAACCCTATTGAGAAGCAAGGAATAGAAATAGCTCTGCAAAAAATTTCTGATGCAGATATTGTTTTGGCATTATATGACGGAAACGGTGTATTTAAAGACGAAAACATATTACCGCTGGATAAAACTATTTTTGTAGCAAACAAAATGGATAGTTTATCTGCCAGTCAAATTCAGACGGTAAAAGATAAAAGACATTTGCTTATCTCGGCAAAATATAATCAGGGAATTGATGAGTTAATAGCTGTTCTGCTTGAAAAGATTAAAGATAATTTTTCTTCTTCGAACTTTTTGATAACCAGAATAAGGTATCGAAAAAATCTTGAAGAATGTTTGGAAAATCTTGCAGAATTTTCATTGGATAAAGAAATCGAATTATCAGCAGAAGATATACGTCTGGCTTGTCGCGCAATCGGCAGAATTACCGGTGTTGTACAAATTGATGAAATCCTTGATAATATTTTCGGCAGTTTTTGTATTGGTAAATAAGCTTATATTAGCTGTATTTGCACAAAAGTAATCGAAAACACTTAGATAGTTTGGGCTGTTTTGAAGAATTCACTTTAAGCAATTTTAAAATATCTGGTGTAAGAATATCTCTGTTTTCGTAAATAATATAATCTAATGAATCGCAAAATTTATAAAAATTATGGTGAGATATCTGTGTTGTTGTTTCATCAATGCTTTTTAATTTTTTTATAATGTTTACCAAAATATCTGTTCTGTTAAAGCAAAAATAAGTATCAATATGAAAAAGAGTAATTAAAGCGCTGATTTCTTCAACAATAATATCTGCATTGCTAATTTGATTATTTATTATATCAAAAAACGATTCAATAAAATATTTTCTGATAAAACGATAACAAAAGATATTATGCTGATGGTTAAAATTAATAATATATTTGCATAGCTTTAGGCTAAACAGTTTATATTCTTCGTTTTTGCGTGCTGTTATTTTTAAGGAATCAAATAAATAATAAAAATCTTCTTTGTCGGGTGTTTTCTTTGCAAGAATACTCGCCATCAGTTCTTTAACTTCGTCTAAAGACATATCAATAATGTTATACATATTACTAATAGAGTTTAAGACTTCTTTTTTAAATAATCGCATATCGGGATTAGAGCTAAAATCTTGTTGCAGAAGAATATAATTAACAGAATGTAGAACTTTCCAATAGAAATAAATTGTTTTAGTTATCAAGCCGAATATTTTTTTACATAACAATACAAAATCGGATGCGGTGATTTCCTTGTTCATAACCGCATATAATAATCGGTCTATCCAACACAAAAAGGTAGTTTCCTTCTCTCTGCGTTCATTATCATAATTAAAGGTCAAAAGTTTTTTGAAAAGTCTGTGTTTAGCTTTGGCATATTCCTTTTTTATTCTGAACACATTACTTTTAAGCATAAAACTGTCATATATGCGCAAAATGAGAAAATCAAAACTAATTAATGTTGTTTCACGTGAAACATTATCCAACGTATTGATTAAATTTGTATGTGTATCAGCATCAATTGCTCTTTCTAGTTTATCTGATGAAAGGTTTCCAAGTTTAACCAATTCATATAAATTCCTGTTATCGCCAAGGTTAGCAATCGCGGAAAGTTTAAAAAAATCATTAATTATTTTTTTTATATTTTTACTTGTTAAATTATAAGAGCTAACGTGTAAGATACTTTCAGTTAGGGACAACTCGTATGCATTATCAAAACGTTTTTTTAAAAGAAGAGCATCTAACTCATTGATAAAATGAGAGTCCGACTTATTATTAATAATAGAAATTAAGGTTGAATACTTATTTGAAGAGATATTATCGTAGTTCATAATGTGCTCGTATTAAAAGTTGCGCTAATGAATAATTAAAACTATAAGTATAATAAGTCAATAGTTTTATTTGTTTATAGTATTTTTATTGAAATTAAACTTGAAAAATACGAAAACAAAAGTACAATCACAAAAAAATTTAAGAGAAGGTTAATATGAATAAATATGATGTACTGGTAATTGGCGGCGGCCACGCAGGGTGTGAAGCGGCGGCAGCTGCTGCGAGAGTAGGAGCGAAAACAGCGCTGATAACACATAAAATTTCTACCATCGGTGAGATGTCTTGTAATCCGGCAATAGGGGGACTGGGAAAAGGACATCTTGTGCGTGAAATTGATGCTCTTGATGGTTTAATGGCTAAAGTAATAGATAAAGCCGGCATACAGTTTCGTATGTTGAATGCCTCTAAGGGACCTGCTGTTCAAGGTCCTCGTGCACAAGCAGACCGCTCTCTTTATAAAAAGGAGATGCTAAAGAATTTACAGCAACAGCAAAATCTTGATTTGATAGAAGGTGCTGTAGAAGGTTTGATTATTCAAGATAATATAATTGAGGGAGTAAGCCTTGCAGATGATACAAAATATTTTGCAAAATCAGTTGTCTTAACTGTTGGAACATTTTTAAATGGTGTAATGTTTACGGGGCATAAAACCTCTATTGGTGGAAGGGTAAATGATGTAAGTTGTGTTGGTGTTACAGCGTATTTAAAAAAAGCGGGGTTAAATGTGGGGCGTTTAAAAACTGGAACCCCTGCCCGATTAAATGGTGATACAATTAACTGGGATATATTAGAAGAACAAAAAGGAGATGATAATCCCATAGCTTTTTCTTTTTTGACAGATAAAATTTCACAACCGCAAATTAAATGCTATATTACTCATACAAACGAAGAAACTCATAAAATTATTCGTGATAACTTTTCTAAATGTGCATTATTTTCAGGGTTGATTACCGGAATAGGTCCCCGTTACTGTCCTAGTATTGAAGATAAATTAGTGAAATTTGCTGATAGAACCAGCCATCAGATTTTTCTTGAACCGGAAGGATATGATACAAACGTTGTTTATCCAAATGGAATATCAACATCGTTGCCGGCAGATGTGCAGGATGAATTTATTCATACAATAA
>CAJTWX010000017.1:0-2768 GCA_910580155.1 uncultured Alphaproteobacteria bacterium | reverse complement strand
GATTGGAAAATGTAGAAATTTTACGACCGGCATATGCAATTGAATACGATTATGTAGATCCGTTGGAGTTAAACAGATATCTTGGAGTTAAAAAGGTTAAAGGATTATATCTTGCTGGGCAGATAAATGGAACAACGGGTTATGAAGAGGCTGCTGCACAAGGTTTGCTTGCTGGTGTTAATGCTGCTTTATATAGTGCAGATAAAGAAGAGTTCTCTATTGATAGAAGTGAAGGTTATATAGGTGTAATGGTTGATGACTTGATAACAAAAGGTGTTGATGAGCCATATAGAATGTTCACTTCTCGTTCAGAATACCGCTTACATTTACGAGCAGACAATGCAGATTTGCGTTTGACAGAAAAGGGGTATAATATTGGATGTGTTTCTAAGGAAAGATACAGTGTATTTAAAGCAAAGAAGAATGAACTGGATAAATATCGTGAATTTGTTAAACATCGATATATTGCAGCTTCTGAAATAGATGCGTATAATCTGCCATTAAAAAAAGAGGGCGAGAGAAAAAGTCTTTTTGTCTTGCTTGGGTGTAACAATGTTTCACGTGAAACAATTGAACAGTTTGTTCCTGAACTTGCGGATACTCATATGAATGTTTATGAGCAACTCTGTATAGAATCTAAGTATGAAGGATATATGAAACGACAAACGGCAGATATTGAGGTCTTTAAAAAAGATGAATCTGTATGTATCAGTAAAGACATTGATTATTCGAAAATAGGTGGTTTATCAAGAGAAGTAGTTGCCAAACTCGAAAAAGTCCGACCAACAACATTAGGTGAGGCAGCCAGAATTTCCGGTGTTACACCTGCTGCAATAATTGCTATCTTGGGCTATATGAAAAAATAAAAATATAATATTGTTGACAGGGCATTGAAAAGTAAGAATTTAATAGTTTTAATGTTTATAACTTGTTTTTTTAATACAAAATAATTTTTGATAAAATATTATCTGAGTTATGAATGATATTTTAAAGACATACAATGTTTCACGTGAAACAATAACTAAATTAAAAGCTTATGAATCTATGGTCAAAGACTGGAATAATAAGTTTAATTTAGTCAGCAAATCATCCGTTGAAGAATTATGGAACAGGCATATCATCGATTCTGTTCAATTGATACAATTTATAAAATTAACAGATAAAGTTTTATACGATTTTGGCTCGGGCGCAGGTTTTCCGGCAATAGTTTTAGCTATTATAGCGGAACAGCTTTTTCCGGATTTAACAATTAACTTAGTTGAAAGTATTGGTAAAAAAGTAATTTTTTTAAATACTGTAAAAAAAGAATTAGAACTGAACAATATAAATGTTTGGCATAATCGTATTGAAAACTTAAAAATTCCAGAAGTGGATATTATTTCCTCCAGAGCACTGGCGTCTTTACCTAAATTGCTGGAATATTCTTATCCTTTCTGTAAACGTGAAACAAGATTAATTTTTCCGAAAGGGGAAAGTTGGGAAAACGAAGTCAGTCAGGCAAAACAACAATGGTCTTTTGATTTTGAAAATATACAAAGTGTCACAAATAATTCCGGACATATCCTGAATATAAGCAATCTAAGGAGGAAAAAATGGTAAAAGTTATATCTATTGCAAACCGTAAAGGTGGAGTAGGTAAAACGACGACCGCTGTAAATATTGCAACCGCAATGGCCGCAATCGGCAAACGCGTGTTGATTTTAGATATGGATCCGCAAGGCAATGCGACAACATCATTAGGTATTAATAAAAATAAATGCCTTTTTTCAACATACGATTTAATGATAAATAATTGTAAAGCAGAAGATGCCATTGTTAAAACAGATATAAAAAAATTTGATATTTTACCTTCAGCCCCAGATTTAGCTGCTGCCGAAATAGAATTGATTGATGTTAATAAAAGAGAGTTTGTCTTAAAAAATGCATTAAGCGCATTAAATACAAAATATGACTATATTTTAATCGATTGCCCGCCTTCCTTAAATCTGATAACGGTAAACGCACTTGTTTCATCAGATTCGGTTATTGTTCCGTTGCAAAGTGAATTTTTAGCGCTTGAAGGCCTGACTGATTTAATTAAAAACATCAATATCATCAAAAAGAATTTCAATTCTAAGCTGGATTTGCAGGGAATTGTGCTGACGATGTTTGATAAAAGGAATAATCTGAGCCAAATGGTCGAGAGCGATGTCCGTAAATATTTTGGCGCTAAAGTTTATAAAACGGTAATTCCGCGGAGTGTTCGAATTTCCGAAGCACCTTCACACGGTCAGCCCGTGTTGATTTATGATTTTAAAAGTACCGGCGCAAAAGCATATTTAAATTTGGCAAAAGAAGTTTTAAAAAGAGAAAAGGAGATATAATATGTCTGTAAATAAAAAGCACGGATTAGGCAGAGGGTTAGAAGCTCTTTTGGGCGAAGATGATTTAAATTTTAACCTTGATACTGTTAGTGTAATTGCTGATAATAATGAATCTGGAATTAAAGCCGTTCAGATAGATAATTTATATCCAAGCCAATACCAGCCACGTAAAGAGTTTAATAAGGAGGCTTTAGAAGCTCTTGTTAACTCCATCAAGGAAAAAGGCATTTTGCAGCCGCTGATCGTAAGAAAGAATGGTGATAAATATGAGATTATTGCAGGCGAAAGACGTTGGCGAGCAGCCAGATTAGCCGGCTTAATGGAAGTTCCGGTTATTGAAAAAGAACTAGATAATCAGGAAGTTCTGGAAGTTGCTCTTATTGAAAATTTACTACGTGAAAATTT
>CAJTWX010000016.1 GCA_910580155.1 uncultured Alphaproteobacteria bacterium | reverse complement strand
TAGGTTTTTTTGTTATCTTGTATGAGGGGCTGCGGTGTGTTATCGTGCTTAATTTCTTTTTCAAGATATATGACTTTTACGCCATCGGACGGGTCAAGGTCAGCCTTTGTAATGGACATTCCGTGGTGCAAGGCGTTAATCCAGCTGGCGGGGTTATCTACGGCAATTTGAATGATGGAGTGTTTTCTGCCCTCATCAATAGCATTAGCCTCAATGTATTCGAGCATCCGTTTCATTAAGCTCGAGCCTCTGTAGGATGGGTCAACAAGAATGGCTTCATATATGACTAAATCGCTATTTGGCGTATTGGGCTTAAATTCGGGCATATCTCTTTTTTCGCCGTCTTTGGGCATTCCGTATACGACTTGGGCAATAAGCTTGTCTTCATCAAACACGCCGAGCATATTTGAGCTTGTGCCGTTTAATGACTTTTGATAATCTTCTTCGGTTCTGTGGAGAATGAAGTGTTGTTCGTCAGGATGCAGACCGGAAATAATCCGTTCTTGCAGTTCCATTACATCTGAAAGATTGGTTTCGTTTAATTTTTTTACTGTTAAATGCTTTTTGCTCATAAATGTTTTCCGTGAAAATGGTTATAAAAAAAGATTTGAGCGTATCTCAAACCTTGCGACTGCTATCTGTGTGGTATCAGATAATCATCGTCGCATTTTCCATCTACGGCAGCGCAGGGCTGTATGTTTTATATTTGCAATCATTTTTCTCTTCAGTTGTTAAAACTTGACAATATAAATAGCACTAAACGGACTTTTTGTCAATAAGTTTTTTTGAATTTTATTTTTAAAGTGTTTGATGGTGTGTGTTTCGCACCGGTTTGTAGGTTGCCACGGCGATATGTGTCTGATGACACGCGTCTCATAATGACTCGCAAGAGGGAGATTTAGTATAAAAAAACACCGCCTCTCATCAGAGGAGCGGTGTGAAGGTCAGGACTTGCCGTGCAGGCGTTTGATTTCGGCAGTGATATTCTTTCGGGTTTGTTCTTCAAGCATTTTGCAGAAGAATGCTGTGCGGAAAATGTGCTTTTTCTTTAGAAGTTTGAACAGGAAGTGTAATCGCTCTTGTTTGTATTCTTCATCAGAGAAAGCTGCATATTCTTTGCGGATGCCATCGGTGTAATTTTTCCACGTGACGGTATCTGCAGTGCCGAGGATGCTCAAATCAAGGTCTGCTATCAACATATGCAATGAGTCGCGCATAAATGCATCGTTATGTGTTGTTGCCATAATCAGAGATGCGATTAACTGCAAATTTTTGTAGTAGGGAAGTTGTATGTAACGTTCCAACTTCCATTCGTTAACAAGATTTGCCGAGTCGGTTTCGTTTGAATATGGTTCGGACGGGGTTTTACCGGTGTCGTACACGTAGTCGTGCAAGAAAATGGCTAAATGAAGTTCCCATCTTGAATAGGCTGAGGTTTCGTTGTACTTTTGATATAATTTAAGCATATCAAACATATATGCAAGATGAAGCAAATTGTGATATGGCCGTGGAGAATAAGTTTCGACAATTCTGTTCCACAGATGCTCTGCTACGGATAGATTTGAGAACTTCTCGCAAAATATCTCTTTAAGATAAGATGCAAGTATCTCTTGGGCAATTGCTTTCGGTAAGTAACGAGCTGCGGCAGTGTATTCTTTTATTTCAAGAAGTTTGCGAACCAGACTGGAGGAGATGGCTTTTAAAAATTCATCTTCCTGTGTGAAAAAGTCCGTTTTTAACTCATATCCCCGCATTGCGGCGAGGGAACGGTTTGTTTCAGCAAGTGCCGCCTCATTTTGCATATCAGCATCCGAGCGGATACCTCGGACAAGAACGTTGACATTATGACAACGGGCGATGTCTACAGTCAGATCATTGCTAATGATAACGTTAATGTCTTTGTAACGCGGATGGGTGGCAACGACAAGTTCGATAAGCTTTTTGCGTTTATCTGCAGTGAAAAGCGAATTTTTTGTGTCGTTTTTACCAACGCAGATTATGAGTTCCTCATACTTTTCAAGTGCTTTGTTGACAATGTTTAAGTGTCCTAACGTAAACGGGTCAAAAGACCCAATGTACATTGCATTCATAATAATCGGGATTTTAATGGTTAATAATAATTTGATTTATGGGCTTTTTATAGCAAATGAAATGTTTTTTGTCAAGTTTATTATATTAAAAAAGGCAGACGAGTTGTCTGCCTTTGTGTAGGAGACGGAGGATTAGTTGATTTCATCAACTTCCATAACAAAACCGCCGGCCTGCGGAGCTGCATACGGTCTGTTGACGCGACGGGCCGGAGTATTCGGATTGATTTGCTGCATACCGCGATGGAATTTGCGTTGTGCATTTAATGTGCCGTTTTGGGCATAGTTCATACCGTCATAATAGTTGTCAGCATAGCGGCAGGTGCTGCAGTTGCCAACCATAATACCGGCGATAAAAGCCAAAATTAAGAGAACCAACATCATAAAGATTTTTTTGCAATGGCAGCATTCGCAATCATAGTGTCCGTTATTGTAATCGTTTGTGTAAGTATCGCGTACTTCACCGGTGGCGAGAGTATCGCGGTCATTTCTGTATTCAACCATTTGTTTGCCTTTCCATATAATTAACATTAAAAAACTCTCCTCTTTGGGGGTAGTGCTAATATAATTATGAAAAAACGTTTTTCCAGTAGGGGTAAATTTTTGTTTGAAAATATAAATATAGACTTTATTATAGAAACAGAGAGAAATATGATTGCACGTGTTCTGGATTTTATATTGGGTTTGCTGAAATGGCCGGCGGCAATGCTGGCTGTGTTGTCTTTACCGGCGCTGGTGCAGGCGTTTGACTATTTTCAGCTGAATAATCTGAAGTTTTTTGCGTTTTTAGGTGGGGCGTTTGCATATTTGGGGATTAAAATTATGGCCTCGGCGCGCTCAAATGTTTCGATGCAGATTTTGGCGCACGAGTTCACGCATATCTTTTTTGCCCTTTTGACATTTCATAAGGTAGTGCATATTCATTTGAATATGGATGAGTCTGGCGGGGCGATGGGGTTTAAAGGCAAGGGAAACTGGCTGATTGTTATCGGACCGTATTTTTTTCCGTTGTTTTTGTTTTTTTTAATGCTTTTTGCAACGTTTTTTGCAGCAAAAATTCCTGACAGTTTGTGGGTGAACGGCGTGTTCGGATATTTTTTTGCTTATCATCTCGAATCGATTATAGTGCAGATACACGGGGAGCAGCCGGATTTTCGGGAAGTGGGATTTCCATTTTGCTGGTTGTTTTTACCGGGGGCAAATTTGTTTGCTTGTTCGGCGGTAGTGGCTTTTAATAATGGCGGATGGTTGGCTGTGCAAAAATATATGACTGCAATTTATAAGCTTGACTTATATAATCTGGCACATTTGATAAAGTTTTTTACCAATTGATTGCGCAGTTTTTTTCATCAGAAGTAATTTGTACGGGGATTCCCAAAGGGAGAACGTGCCGTGATGGGATGTGACCATAAGCAAAATCCGTGATAACGGGGATATTCAGCTCGGAAGTGAAATCTCTGATACAATCCTCAATGTTACCATCTTCAGGGGCGGAAACGGGACAATTTGTGAATTGCCCGAAGATAATCCCTTTTAATTTATTAAAGTTTTTTTGTTGTTTGAGCTGGTTTAGCATCAGGTCTATTTTGTAGGTTTTTTCACCGATGTCTTCGATTAAGAGGATTTTTCCGCTTAAATCGGGGAAATAAGGTGTGCCGCAGAGATAGCATAATACGCTCAAACAACCGCCGATGATTTTTCCGTCGGCAGAGCCTTTGATATGGCAGGTACCAGAGGTGACGGTATGCTTTTCGGCCAACAGGGCATTTTGCAAAGAATTAGCTACGGTTGTGTCAATTTCTTTGTTATTAAAATCATATAACGGTAAAAAGCCCGTTAAAGCCGAGTTGCCGGTTTGGGCAATCAGGGCATTTTGAAGGGCAGTTGAATCGCTTAAACCAATGACGGGTTTCGGATTGTTTTTAATAAGTTGGTAGTTAAGCTTGTCCAAAATGCGGGTTGAACCGGCACCGCCACGCAGGCAAAACAGAGCTTTAACTTCTGTGTCGGCAAACATTTGGTTTATGGTGTCTGCCCGTTCGGTGTCTGTTCCGGCCATATAACGGTATTCGCTATTGAGGTTGGGGGCGAGTTTAACTTTTAGCTCCAATTTTTCCAAATATGCGAGAGCGGCGGACAGGTCTTTATTTTGCAAACCGGCAGACGGGGCAATGATGCCTATGGTATTTCCTTTGTTTAACAGGCTCATTTGAGTTTCTCCAACAGGTCAAACCCCATATCCGTGATGGAGTTATCGCGCGCGCCCATTAGGATAATCCGATCTTCGGGGCGGGCGGTGTTTAATAAGTATTGTTTGAGTTCTTCCCTTGTCGCAAAGAAGTGGGCTTCTTTATTATGTCTTTGTACATACATTGCCAAATCTTTAGAGGAAATATCGCGGGTGACCGAACCTCCGCTAAAGTATATTTCTGGCAATAGCAGGGTGTCTGTTTCATCCATATAACGGATAAAACTATCCATAATTTCCCGTCCCATCAGACGCATTGGTGCGAAACCGTGCGGTTGAAACATAATGAGCAGCCGGCCTTTATAGCTTTTTAAGGCAGACATTGAGGCGGCAACTTTGTCGGGATTGTGAGCAAAATCATCAATAATCGTGATGTTGTTTACTGTTCCCAATACTTCAAGCCGGCGTTTGGTGCCGAGGAACGTTTGCAGAATGGTGCAGGCTGTTTCCGGTTTTACGCCCAGCAGAGAGCAGCAAGCTGTAGCACACATTGCATTGAGAACGTTAAAACTGCCGATAAGCTTTAACGAATAAGATTTTCCGCGGAAAGTATAAGTTGTGCCATCGGGGATGGCGGTAATATTTTCGGCATAAAAATCGGCGGTGCTGTCTTTAATGCTGAATGTGATGGTGGTGGGGTTTAGGGTTTGTAAATCTGCGCTGTTTTTACAATCTTTGTTGATAACGGCGCCCCCTTTGCCTTTTTTAATAAAATCGCCGAACAGGAGTTTTAATTCGTCAATTGATTTGTGGTCAAGCGTGATATTGTTTACAACCGAGATGTACGGGGTGTATTTTTCAATTGAGCCATCGCTTTCGTCGGCTTCTATTACGCAATATTCACCGTTATTGTAAATGATGTTGGGGATGCCGGTTTTATCTTCGTAGTTTTTAAGCAATGCACCGTTGATGACCAGCGGTTTCAGATTGGCTTTATCCAAAATGTAGCCAATCATTGCCGTAACGGTAGATTTGCCGGATGTACCGCCGATGGCGACGTTATATTTATAAGAACTGAAAATCTCGGCTAACAGGTCTGAGCGGCGTTTAACGGGAATGCCCAGTTCTTTGGCCCGCTTGATGTCGGGGATAGTGTCTTCTACGGCAGTTGAGGCATAGAGGGCTGAAAAATCTTTATCAAGCATAGAACCATCTTGCGGGAAAATGCGGATACCGATGCTTTCAAGCGCGTGTTTGTTTTTTTGTTCTTTGCCTTGGTCAAAACTGCGGTCTGTGCCGCAAACGTCGTTATTTTGGTGTTTTAATATCTGTGCCAATGCGCTCATTCCGCTGCCGGCAACCGCGCAAAAACCTACTTTAGCCATTATTCTAGTTCCTTTGATTTGTTTTTATTTATTTTGTTTTACGCTAAAATAGTTAAATTTTTTATAAAAAAAAGCTTGAACAGTGTTCAAAATTGCTTTATTCTCTCAATAAAATTAAAAGAAAACGGCGGCAGGAATGAAAACAGCGAAAACAAAAGATGAGATACGGGTAGATTTGATTATAAAAGCGCGTGAACTTATTGCTGAGAAAGGGAATGAGTATCTGACTGCGCGCAAATTGGCGGAGTATTCCGGATATTCTGTCGGGACGATATATAATCAGTTTAAAAGTATGGATGTTTTGGTGATGTGGGAAAATTGCCAGACGCTTGATGAATTATATCAGAAACTGCAGACGGCAGAGTTTGGCTCGGACGCTTATGTTAATCTGAACCATTTGCTGGAGAAATATGTTGATTTTGTTTTAGAGAATAAAAATTTATGGTTTACGCTGTATAATTTTCATTTTGCGAGCGTGATGGCGGATTTTGAATTATTTTATCTCCGTCGGATTATCAAAATTGTGCAGCTGTTGGAGCATAATCTGCACAAATTATTTGTGAAAGTGCCGGCAGGCGAACGTAGAGTTTCAACTGAAGTATTGTTTATTGCGGTGTTTGCATTAAGCTCGCTTTTGGCCACTGAAAAAGAGTTTGCCCGTTTGGAAAAACGCTATGTGGTACGGGTCTTGTTTAATACCTATCTTGCCGGAATGTCGTATTTGGCGAAAAAATAAGCATTAGATAACGGATGACGCAGACGGGCTTTTTTTAGGAACATAAAAGCTGTCAATCCAGCTGTTTTCGTGCTTGAGCAAGTAGATTTTCTTTTCTATTCCGCCCTCGTAACCGGTTAAATTGCCGTTTGCGCCGATGACGCGGTGGCAAGGGATTATTATGGATATGGGGTTATGTCCGATAGCTCCGCCGACTGCTTGAGCCGACATTTTTTTTATTCCTTGCAAGCGGGCAATTTTTTGGGCAATATCGCCATAAGTGGTGACTTCACCATAAGGGATGTCACATAAAATTTGCCAGACAGTCTGCCGAAATGCATTTCCGGTTGGTGAAAGTTGAAGTTCTGAAATCTGAGGTTTTTCCTCATTAAAATAACGTTTTAGCCACTCTTTGTTTTTTTCGAATATCGGCAGGTCGTCGTTTCTGTATATTTCTTGTTTGGTGGTGGACGAAAAGTTTTTCTGTCCCTCTATCCATAATGCTATGAGGTTGTTTCCGTCTGAACATAAAGTTATGCTGCCGAGAGGCGAATCGCAAATTGTTTTATACAACATTTCTGTCGTTCCTTATTTGGGAGTGTGCTATTGTTTTTTTATTATATACTTAATATTTTAAAAGTCTTGTTTTTTTTGATGTTTTTATTCTTCAAGATTAGCGACAATTTGCTTAGTGACCTCTTTGGCATCACCTAAGAGCATTAACGTATTATCGGCATAAAACAGGGGATTGTCTATTCCGGAATAGCCTGCGGCCAGTGAACGTTTGGCAAAGAGAACTTTTCGCGCTTGCTCCACTTCGAGAATCGGCATTTGGTATATCGGGCTGTCGGATTTGGTTTTGGCCAGCGGGTTAGTGGTATCGTTTGCGCCGATAACATAAGCTACATCTGCGGTTTGAAATTCCTGATTGATGTCTTTGAGTTCAAAAACATCATCGGGATTGATGTCTGCTTCGGCTAAAAGTACGTTCATATGACCGGGCATTCTGCCGGCAACGGGATGAATGGCAAATTTGACATCAACTTTATATTTGTTTTTTAAGATTTTTGCCATATTGGCCAGTTCGTGTTGGGCGCCGGCGGCTGCCATACCGTAACCGGGGACGATGATAACTTTGTTGGCATTTTCCATTAAAAACGCAGCGTCTTGAGGGCTTCCCTGATGAATTGTTTTATTTTCATTCGGGATATCGTCTGTGATGGTTTGCGGGGGAGAGAAAATAACTTTTCTTAAACTGCGGTTCATTGCTTTGGTCATAATATAGGAAAGGATTGTGCCGCTGGCGCCGATGAGTGTGCCGACAATTATGAGCAAAGTGTTATTAAAACTGAAACCAACCAGTACGGTACTCCATCCTGAAAAGGAGTTGAGAATGGAAATTATAATCGGCATATCCGCCCCGCCGATAGGAAGTATAAATAATAAACCCCAAAGACTAAGCAGGACGATAAAGCCCCAGAGGTATTCGCTGCTGTTGTTATAAGCATAAAAACCGCTGATAACCGTTAAGACTAAAACTATTAAACTGACTGCCTGAAGAGTATCTTTGCTTATAAGCAGACGGGTTCCGGCCAGTTTTAGGAAGGCGGCTATTGAACCGGTGAAAGTGATAAAGCCGATACTAATTATAAATAAGAGCAATAGAGGGTGGTAGTCGGCATTAGATGTTTCCGTTATGCCGATTAAACCGGCAGCCAGACCGCCTAATCCGTTTAATAAGGCAATCATTTGCGGAAGGTTGGGCATACTGATTTTATGAGCGGCAATAATGCCGGTTAAAGCGCCGGCTGTCAGCGCCGTTATGGTGGGAGCAAGATACTCGGGGTTTAGTTCATACAGCCCCCAGAGAATAGCTGTTCCCATTGCAAACATTGCCCAAATATTGCCGCGATAGGCTTTGTGCGGTGTTGAAAGTCCGTTTATGGCAAAGATGAACATAGAATAAATGAGTGCGGTAAGTGCTTTAATCATCTTGTTTATCCATTGGTTTAAACATATTGAGCATTCGGGCTGAGACATAAAATCCGCCGAAAATATTAACAGAGGCAAAAAATACGGCTACGTATAGAAAATATGCTTCCGTATCAGAGTGAATATTATTTAGAGCTTGAAAGGCGCCCACTATCACAATGCCCGAGACGGCGTTGGTAACACTCATCAGCGGCGAATGCAAAACCGGTGTGACGCTCCAGATTGCAAAATAGCCGATGAAACAGGAAAGTATGAAAATATCTAATAAACACATAGGAAATCCTTTATTGGCGGGTGATGTCGGGGTGTTCGTAAAATGGAGCGGGCGGACGGGGAAAATACGAAGGACGCGGCGTATAAACCATCGGAGAGATATAATTCAGGCTTAAATCAATCTGGTTGTTTTCTTTTACAATCAGCGAAATCAGGTTATACATATTATTTGCCCAAAGAACGGAAGCCGTATCCGGAGCAAGGCGTTCGAGATATAAGTTGCGGTAAAAATGATAATGCGGGGTGTTTTCGATATTGCTTTCTAAGCTGATATTTTGAGTAGTTGTGTCTACAATGACCGCGCCGTTTGCTGTTACATCAAGTTGATCGGCGGTAATAACCTGCGGAGAGTTGCCGTTTGGCGTGGCAGCAGCAGAGAGAATGAAATTTTTATCGGCTATGAGCTGGTTTAAATCTTCTTTATTTGGAGCCATTGCAAAGTCTGCGCCGACTGATTGGGCTAATTCTTTGCTTTTTTCGTTAATGTCGACAATGGTGACACGGCACCCCTGCCGTTTGAAGACTGAGGCAGCCTGCAGGCCGGTAACACTGGTGCCGATGATAAGGGTTGCTGCAGCTTTGATTGAAGCGGCAGCTGTCATCATCTGGGGGGCAATGCGCGGTGAGTGATATAGGGCGTATAAGGCGCCCATATATCCGCGAACTGTATTTTGTGCACTTAAAATATCTATACTTTGGGCAATAGAGGTGCGTGGGACAAGTTCTAAACGGATGATGTTTAAGTCTTTGGGAATATAAGAGAATGTGCAATTGCGAAAATCGGCAGCAATGGTCTGTCCGTTGGTCAAAAGTTCAAGTTTCTCTTGTGCGGGCGGGAGAATTTGCAAGATTATCTGGGATGAAGTATATATAGTGTCTGCATTATCTGTTAATTTTGTACCGGCGGTTAGATAGGTTTCATCTGAAAAGCCGGCTTTCAGGCCGTAATTTTTTTCCAATATGACGGAATGTCCGTTGTCAACCAGTTTTTTGACAATGGCCGGAGTCAGGGAAACACGCGTTTCGGCGGTATCTTGTTCTTTTATTGAGCCTATCAGCATAAAAAAACCTTTTTTTAAGTTTTATATTTATATAATAGTCGGGATATAAACAGTAAAAGAAGAATATCAATGTCAGAATATTGGAAAATTTTTGTATCGTTCTTTAAAATCGGCTTGTTTACGTTTGGCGGCGGGTATGCAATGATGCCGTTGTTTCGGCAGGAACTGATTGAGAAGCATAAATATATCAACGAAAATGAGTTAATTGACTATTACTCTATCGGACAATGTACACCTGGGGTGATTGCCGTGAATGTTGCGACATTTACCGGATATAAGATTAAAGGTGTTTTGGGCGCGGCAACGGCGACATTGGCGATTGTGCTGCCGTCACTTATGATTATTATGGCGCTGGCGGGGATTTTGCAGACTTTGTCTGATAATCAGATTGTGGCACACGCCTTTGCGGGAATCCGTATCGGGGTGATTGCGCTCATCTTGAATGAGGTGATACATTTATTTAAAAAAGCGGTGACATCTCGGCTGCAGATGGGAATTTTTGCAGCGATTTTAGTGGTGCTGCTGTTTGGTGGTGTTTCGGCGATTATGGCAGTGATTATGGCGGCATCTGTGGGTGTGGTGCGGTATTTGAGGTTAAAATGATATACTGGATATTGTTTTATGAGTTTTTCAGAATAGGGTTGTTTGCCATTGGCGGTGGAATGGTAACGATACCTTTTTTGTTTGATTTAACGAAAAAATTTGACTGGTTTACGGCTGAAGAGCTGACAAATATGATTGCGGTGTCGCAGTCTACGCCGGGACCGGTGGGGGTTAATATGGCAACATATGCGGGGTTTCAGGCCGCAGGTATTGGCGGTGGTATTATGGCAACGTTCGGGCTGGTGCTTCCGTCGGTAATTATTGTGATTATGGTGTCAAAATTACTCAGGCGTTGTGCAGAAAACAGGCTTTTATGTGAGGTGATGGCGGCTATCAGGCCGGCTGTTGCGGCGTTGATTTTGCAAGCGGGGTTTGAGCTGTTTAAGCTCTCGGTTAGAGATTATTATGCGGCAGCTTTTGCGGCAGTGTTTTTTGCATTGGTATATTTTTATAAAAAAAGTCCGATATTTTATATTATTTTATCGGCTGTGGCGGGAATTATATTTAAATTGTGATGTCATAAATGCTTGCTATTTAAAATTTTTTTGCTATAAAAAGGTAAATTTTAATGTCAGGTTATGTCTTTAAGGGAGTTTTAAAGGCATTTTTTAAGGAACAAACAGAAAATGAGTATCAGAAATATTGCCATTATTGCCCACGTTGACCACGGCAAAACTACTTTGGTGGACGGATTGCTGCGTCAGAGCGGGACATTCAGGGATAACCAGAAGGTAGAAACCTGCGTGATGGACAGTAATGATTTGGAACGTGAACGCGGCATTACCATCCTTTCAAAATGTACCTCGGTTGAGTGGAACGGGACGAATATCAATATCGTAGACACCCCCGGACACGCGGACTTTGGGGGCGAGGTTGAGCGTATTTTATCTATGGTTGACGGTGTGGTTTTGCTGGTGGACTCTTCGGAAGGACCGATGCCACAAACCAAGTTTGTGCTTGGTAAGGCTTTGAAAATCGGGCTAAAACCGATTGTGGTTATCAATAAAGCAGATAAGCCTGATGCTCGTCCGGATGAGGTGTTGGATGAAATTTTTGATTTGTTTGTTAGCCTTGATGCAAATGATGAGCAGCTTGATTTTCCAGTATTATATGCTTCAGGGCGTAACGGCTGGGCGGTTAAAGAATTAAGCGATGAAAAGAAAGATTTGCGTCCGCTGTTTGAGCTGATTTTATCGTATGTGCCGGAACCTGTGTGTGAGAAAGACAAGCCGTTTTCAATGTTGGCAACAACTTTGGAAGCGGATAAATTTGTCGGGCGTATTTTGACCGGTAAGATTCACAGTGGTAATTTGAAAGTTAATGATGCGGTTAAGGTTATCAATAAAAACGGCGAAATTGAGCGTACCCGTATTACCAAGATTATGGCTTACAAAGGTTTGGAACGTGTGGCGCTGAATGAAGCGCAGGCAGGTGATATTGTGGCTGTTGCCGGTGTGGTTAAAGGAACTGTGGCAGACACGATTTGCGCGATGGATGTAACGGATGCGATTGAAGCGCAGCCGATTGATCCGCCGACATTGTCTATGACCTTTTCCGTTAACGACTCGCCTTTGGCTGGTCGTGAAGGGGATAAGGTTACCTCCCGTATGATTTGGGACAGATTGCAAAAAGAGGCAGAGTGCAACATCGCATTGAAGATTTCGCGTTCGGAAACGTCCGAATCGTTTGAAGTTGCGGGGCGCGGTGAGTTGCAGCTCGGTGTTTTGATTGAAACAATGCGCCGCGAAGGGTTTGAACTTTCGATTTCCCGTCCGCGTGTTTTGCTGCACAAAGACGAGAATGGTAATATGCTTGAACCGGTTGAAGAAGTTGTGGTGGATGTGGATGACGAGTTTTCGGGAACGGTGGTTGAGAAATTAAGCCAGCGCAAAGCCGAACTTTTGGAAATGATTCCGTCACAAATCGGCAATAAAACCCGTTTGATTTTCCACGCGCCAGCGAGAGGGTTGATTGGTTATCATTCGGACTTTTTGACTGATACGCGCGGAACTGGTATTATGAACCGTGTGTTCTATGGTTATGAACCATATAAAGGCGAGATTGAGAGCCATCGTAACGGCGTGCTGATTTCAAGCGAGGCGGGAACGGCGATTGCATATTCGTTGTGGAAGCTGCAAGATCGCGGTCCGATGTTTATTGAGCACAACAGTCCGGTTTATGTGGGGATGATTATTGGTGAGCATACGAAGTCTAATGATTTGGAAGTGAACCCGACCAAATCCAAGCAGCTGACGAACATTCGTGCGGCAGGTAAGGATGACGCTATTGATTTGATTCCGCCACGGAAGTTGTCGCTTGAGCAGGCGCTGTCTTATATTCAGCAAGATGAGCTTTTGGAAGTGACACCGAAATCACTTCGGTTGCGTAAAAAGATATTAGATCCGATTTTGCGCAAACGTTCGAAAAACGAAGCTGTATAAAGAAAACAAAAACGCCCAAGCGATTGGGCGTTTTTAATTATGAATGTTTAGAGAGAGCAGGGTTAGCACGTTTTAGATTATTGACGAATGTCGCAGTTTAGATTATAGGTGTTTTTTATTTTAAAATTAATGTTTTTTTAGTGTGTTTTGGCGGGTTTAAAGTTGGTTTGAAGAGGTTATATTTAGCTGGTATTTAGGAGGTAAAATGTTTGATATTGTTGAGGAAAAAAAAGAACCCAGTTTTTTAAGCCGTTCAATACGGGATTTTTGGGCGTTTTGGACTAGTCCGACGGGGGCGTTTATTTTGGCTGTGTCGGCAATTGCGCTTGGGTATTATCAGTTTTATGTCAGCCGGCCGATTTTGCGCTATGAAACGAATACGGTTAAGCTTATTTCTTCAAGCAATAATAATGAATATGCAGTGGATGTGCACGGCAAGAAGTATAAAGATTTGTATATGACGAAGGTATATCTCTATAATCAGGGGGAGCAGGCGCTTTCGGGGGCGGATGTATCACATATCGGGCACGATCCTATCCGGATTGAAGTTCCGAAGGATGCGAAAATGCAGCACTTTAACCTTGATAAAGATGAAACTACCGGTGCGATAACAGCAAAGGTAGTCCCGTATGGTGAAGATTTGGTATTGAATTTTGATTTTTTAAATCCTGATTATCAGTATGTGGTTAATATTTTGCACGAGAATCCGACAGCGGGAATTAAAGTAGCCGGTAGTGCTTTGAATGTTAATAAAATTACAAAGGCAATCAGTGACAGAGAGCTTAAAATGTGGCTCATTTGGGGGTTAGGGGCTTTGTATTTGCTGCTGATTATCCGCTATGTGATGAAAAAGCTGGTTAAGCATTAAATTTATGTTAAGCAGTTTTCTTTATAAGAGAGGGGAATGGTTTAACTTTTATGAAAGGTAAATTGATGAAAAAATCGTTTATTTGCAGTTTATTGGCTGTTTCTATGCTTACAGCTTGCGCAACAGACCCGTATACGGGCGAGAGCAGAGTTTCCAAAACCGCGTGGGGAACGGGAATCGGCGCGGCTGCCGGTGCGGGAATCGGTGCGTTGGCCGGCGGTAAAAAAGGTGCCTTGATTGGTGCGGGTATTGGTGCGGCAACCGGAGCCGGAACAGGAGCTTATATGGATATTCAGGCGCGTAAGCTTCGTCAGGAACTTTTGAATACCGGTGTTCAGGTGCAGGAAGTTAACGGGCAGATTTATTTGATTATGCCGGGGAATATTACTTTTGCCAGCAATGACGCAAGCATTAAGCCGGCGTTTCAACCGGTGTTAAATTCTATTGCGAAAGTGATTAAAGAATATAATAAGACGATGGTGCAGATTAACGGTTATACAGACAGCACAGGCAGTGCGGCAACCAATAATTCATTGTCGATGATGAGAGCTAACTCGATTTCAAATTATTTGAGATTGCAGGGTGTGGACGGCAATCGTATCGTTGCTAACGGTTATGGTTCATCAAACCCGATTGCCTCTAATGCGACAGCGGCCGGACGCGAACAAAACCGCCGTGTTGAGATTGTATTGATTAACAGGCAATAGTTTCTTATATGACTTAAAAAAAACCGCCATTTCTGGCGGTTTTTTTTTGTCTTTCTTGTATGATTTATGCGCTAAAAACAATATTCATTGTGTCTTTGGCAATCATATATTCTTCATCTGTCGGAATGACGAAAACGCGAACTTGAGAATCCGGTGTAGAGATTTCCTCAATATTGCCGCGGCGGTTGTTGGCTTCTTCGTCAAGGGTAATTCCCAGATATTGCAAACGCTCTAAAACAAGCTTTCTGACCAGAGAGCCGTTTTCGCCGATACCGGCAGTGAAGACGATTGCGTCAACTCCGCCTAATACGGCGATATATGAGCCGATGAAACGAATAATGCTGTGAATATAAGCATTCATTGCGTCGGTTGCTTTTTCTTCTACGCCGAACAGTGTTTCAACATCGCGGTTGTCTGAATAGCCACACAGACCAAACATACCACTGCGTTTGTTCAGAATCTCATTGACTTCATCCGGCGTTTTGTTTTGAGATTTGCAGATATAAAGCGGAATGTAGGGGTCAATATCACCGCAGCGTGTGCCCATTACAAGACCTGCCAGCGGGGTGAAACCCATTGATGTATCTAAACATTTGCCGTTATCAATGGCAGAAATCGAGGCACCGTTGCCGAGGTGGCAGGTGATGATTTTGCCTTTTTTGCCGATAAGTTCAGCGGCTTTTGCGGAAACATAAGCGTGTGATGTGCCGTGAAAACCATAACGGCGAATTTTATATTTGGTGTATTGTTCTAAAGGAAGAGCATATAAAAATGCTTCTTTCGGCATTGTCTGATGGAAAGCGGTATCAAATACTGCCGTTTGCGGAACATCCGGCAGGAGTTTTTGTACGGCTTTCATTCCCAAGACGTGAGCGTGGTTATGCAGCGGGGCTAATTCTGCAAGAGCCTCAATCTGGTCAATCACACTGTCTGTTACCAAAACAGAGTTTTTGAAAATGTCGCCGCCTTGAACAACACGGTGACCGACAGCGTCAATTTCTGCCATTGAGGTTATAGCGCCATTCAACAGTTCGGAAATAACTTCATTGATGGCTTCGTTATGAGTTGGCAGTGCAACTTCGCGTTTGCGTTTTTCCCCGTTCGGGAATTTAATTTCTACAAAAGAACCGTTAATACCGATGCGGTCGGCAACGCCTTTGGCCACAACATCATACTTTTCACCGTCAACATTGAACAGTTGATATTTAAGTGAAGATGAGCCGGAATTTAATACAAGAATTTTTTTCATTATAGATACGTCCTTACAAAAATTATTTAACAGCTTGAATGGCGGTGATGGCAATCATTCCGACAATGTCTTCGGCCAGAGCGCCGCGGGAAAGGTCGTTAACTGGTGCGTTTAAGCCCTGCAACATCGGACCGTAGGCTTCAGCGCCATATAAACGCTGTAAGAGTTTATAACTGATGTTGCCGACTTCCAAACACGGGAAAATCATAACATTAGCGTTTCCGGCAACTTGCGAATCCGGTGCTTTCTTTTTAGCAACAACAGAATCCAGTGCAGCGTCTGCCTGTAACTCGCCATCTATCAGGGCTTTGCCTTTTAAATTACTGTTTTCAAGCATATCCTGTGCGAGTTTGGTGGCGTTGCGCACTTTATCTACCATTCCGCCCGAACCTGAGCCGCGAGTTGAGTATGAAAGCATTGCGACTTTAGGAACCAGCCCGAACTTGAGGGCGGTTTCAGCGCTGGCTAAAGCCATATCGGCAAGCTCTTGTTCGTTTGGGTTGATGATGATGGCGCAATCTGAAAAGATATATGGTTTGTCATTAGCCACCAAAATCAGTGCTGATGAAACACTGCGGTCTTTGTGTGCGGATTTGATAATCTGCAATGCAGGGCGAACAGTATCTGCCGTGGAGTGGTTTGCGCCTGATACCATACCGTCGGCGTCACCGGCTTTTATCATTAATGTTCCAAAATAGTTATAATTTAATGCCATTTTACGAGCGTCTTCCAAAGTCATTCCTTTGGCTTTGCGCAATTCATACAGCAGATTTGCGTATTCTTCAAGTTTGGTAGAAGTTTCAGGTTTGATAATACTGATATCGTCCATATTCCAATTGTTTTTAGCAAAGTAAGCTTTGATTTCTTCTTCATTGCCTAGTATGATGATATTTGCTGCTTTACGTTCGCTGATGACGTGTGCGGCTTGTAAAATGCGCTCGTCTTCGCCTTCGGGCAACACAATTGTTTTCTTATCTTTGGACGCCCTGTCCAAAAGAGAATTTAAAAATTTACTGATTTCCATTTCAATTCCTTTTATATGAAAAAAACATATTAAAAATTTTCCTTTAGTTAATATCATACGCATTTAAAAGGCAATAAAAAAGTTTGATTTTTGTGCTTTTTAAGTGTATGAAAGAGATAATTATGATAAAATGCGGAGAGAAAAGGTGAAAAAGTTTATTTTAAGTTTGATTTTTGTGTTGGCTTGCGGTGGCAATGTGCTTGCGGCTCCATCATACGAGGCGGATGTGCGGGTAGATGTGACTGCGGAAACGGTGACGAAAGCCAAAGAGCAGGCTATGGCAAAGGCAGCACGCGATGCCTTGGGCGAGGTGGTGCAAAGTATCAGCACGGAGAAAAGTGTTAAGGAATTAAATGAACTAAATGATAACCAATTGCAGCATTTTATCTCAGGTGTGATGGTTTTGATGGAAAAGTCTTCGGATGTTCGTTATATTGCGGAGCTTCGTGTCAGCATTGATGAGGAGGTTTTGAAAGCTTATATGGCGGAGAATGGTATGCCGTTTGTGGTGGGCGAAGAGCAGGAGGTTTTGGTTATTCCGCTGATGCTTCGAGATGGTGAGCTGGATTTGTGGAGTGATAAAAATGTTTTGCGGGAGGCTTTTTTTGAACGCGGGAGGATTGAACGCGGTAATCTTCTGGTACGTGTGATTGACAAAAATCTGGGTAATATTGCGGCAGCAAATGCCAAACGCCTCTATGATATGTCCGATGGCGAATATAATGAACTGGCGGATTTTAACGGGATAAACAGTATATATGTTTTGAAGTATGTGCCGGCAGAAAATGTTGTGTTTGTTAAATCTTTTCCGGATAGAACAGTTGATGAAATCAAACTTGAGAATAAAACGCCGACAGAGACGGTTGATTTGGTTTTGCCATTGCTGAAGGGGAGTGTTAAAGTTGCAGAGGCAGATGAGGAAATGTCTGAACCGAAAACTTATGACGCTGTTTATACTTATCCGAGACTTGCTGAATGGGCTGCACTTAAAAAAATGCTTGAGGCAAATCCGCAGGTCAGCGAGGTTGCGATTGTTTCTATGGGCAACGGCAAAGTACGTTTTCGTTTTGTTTACAGTGGTGTTATTGAAAAGCTGCAAGCGAATTTGGGCGTAAAGGGGTATCAAATGAGAAATGAAGGAGGATATTATGCCATCAACTAAAATGAGTAAACAATCGGCAGTTAAAACTACTGTTCAAAAGATAACGGACAGTTTGCCGACAGGGCGCAGCCGGTTTTATGTCAGCCCGTATATGTGGTTTGTTATCTTTTTTGCATTTTTTTATTTATTGTATGTGCTCAGGTCGGTGTTAATGCCGTTTGTGGCGGGGATTCTGCTTGCGTATTTACTTGACCCGATGGTGGATAAAATGCAGAAGCTTAAAATGTCGCGGCTGTGGGCGACGCTGCTGGTTTGCTTTTTGGTGGTGCTGATTGTGTTGCCAGCGTTGGGATTGTTTGTCGGGATGCTTGAAAACCAGTTGTCATTATTATTACAAGCAACACCGAAATATCTTGGACTGATTATGGAAAAAGTGCGGCCGTTGTAGCAGAATCTGGCGGAGAGATTTCCCGATTTGAAAGGCAGTAATATTGAAGAGATGGTTAAAGGCAATATCGGCAACGGATTAAAGATTGTCGGCAGGGTTTTGAGCGGACTGCTTTCTAACGGATTTGCATTGATTAACCTTATCTCGCTTATATTGATTACACCGGTTGTGACGTTTTATATGCTGCGCGACTGGGATATTTTTGTGGCGAAGTTTGAAGGGCTTTTGCCGAAAAAATCTAAAAAAGGCATTATGGAAACGATGAGTGAAATCAATGTGATTATTGCCGGATTTATCCGCGGACAGTTGAGCGTTTGTTTGATTTTGGGCTTGTTTTATTCTATCGGTTTAAAGCTTGTGGGGTTGGAACTTGGGCTTTTAGTCGGGTTTATTGCCGGAATTATCTCATTTATTCCGTATGTTGGGTCAATTACCGGTTTTGTGCTCGGGTGTGTGTTGGCGTTTGCGCAATATGGTGATGTGCATCACGTGATGTATGTGGTTGGCGTTTTCTTGGTTGGGCAGTTCTTGGAAGGAAATTTCCTGACGCCGAAACTTGTGGGTGAAAGTGTCGGACTGCATCCGGTTTGGGTGATGTTTGCGTTGCTTGCCGGTGGCGTGTTGCTTGGTTTTTTGGGTTTGATGTTGGCTGTGCCGCTTGCGGCGATTATCGGCGTGTTGGTGCGAAACGCTATCAAGAGATATAAAATGAGTTCGCTTTATCTGGACTAGGAGGCAACAATGGGAAGGCAGAGAATTGGAGAAGTCTGCACTGGAGATATTTGGGCATTTGTGTTCAGATGTGTCGGGAGAGTGCTGTTTCCGGTTCTTTTGCTGATGCCGTTTATTGTGGTGTGGCGGGTGTTCTTTTATGTACCGGAAGACTTTTGGCCATTTGTCCGGTCAGGGTTTGTTTATGTTATCGCGGTTACTATGTGGGTGTGGCTGACAAGCTATAAAACTGTTTTGGAATGTGACAGCGAAAAGCTTTGTATTATTAAAAAACAGTGTTTTTTTATGGGAATTGCGAAGAAGAAAATTCCTTTTGATGAAATTAAACAAATCACTTTTGCGGAAGTGAAAACGGCTAAAAGAGAACCATCAAAGTTTGAAAAGGTGTTTCGTCTGAAGTTGGTTTACAGCCTGATTTACGGCTTGGGCAGGCTGTTGTTAAACAAAGGCAGGATGAGTGTTTGCATAACATATGGCAAAGAGGCGCAAACCATTGTAATTGATGATATTAAGAAAAATGATGCGCGATATTTGTATTTAAGGGAATTTCAGCGCAGGTTCAGAAGTGGAGAATAAATTTCAATGGCTGAGATTTTGCAAGGTAACGGGCTGATTTATGGCGTTAGAAATGTTTTTTACTGCAAATTAAGCTGTAGTTATAACTCTTTTACCATTCTGACGAAGTTGATACCTTTTTCCTCAAACATATCCCCTTCTTGAACAAAGCCCAGTTTTTCGTAAAAGCCGGCAACGGAGAGCATTGCGTGCATAACAAGACGGTTATAACCGATTTCTTTGGCAACTGTTTCAGCGTGTTCAATAAGCTTTTTGCCAATTCCTTCACCTTGGTGAACAACATCAACGGCAACCTGCATCACGCGGATTTCATCATTATCTACCGGTACGAGGATTAAACCGCCGATAAGCTCGTCGGTGCTGTTTTCAATACAGCCGATGTGGAGAAAAGTTGCTTCCTGCTCGCGGTACGAATCAAGAAATTTTAATCCTAACGGCTGCAAAAGGACTTTATAACGCAAATCCAAGAGCTCCTGATAGCGGCTTGAACCAAACTCAACATCAATAAATCTAATCATAACAGCCTCCGTTAGCGTACCAAATAATTTTATTTTCTTATTTAAGCATATTTTTTGCCGACTTGCAACAGGAAAGTATAAAATCTGTTGCGGTTTCAAAAAATATATTTTATCTATAAAGTAAGTTTATTAAAGAAAAGGAAAAATGACAAATGCAGGATTTGGCGAAAATCAGGAATTTTGCAATTATTGCCCATATTGACCACGGGAAATCGACCATTGCCGACAGGATTATTGAAACTTGCGGTGGTTTGGAACGGCGCGAAATGACCGAGCAGGTGCTTGACTCGATGGATATTGAGAAAGAGCGCGGCATTACGATTAAGGCGCAGACCGTTCGGCTCAAATATAAAGCCAAAGATGGCGAAGAGTATTTGCTTAACCTTATTGATACCCCCGGACACGTTGACTTTTCATACGAAGTGTCACGCTCGCTTGCGGCGTGTGAAGGTTCGGTTTTGGTGGTGGATGCAACACAGGGTGTGGAGGCGCAGACGCTTGCGAATGTTTACCTTGCGATTGACAATGACCACGAGATTGTGCCGGCTTTGAACAAGGTGGATTTGCCCTCTGCCGATGTGGAGAAAGTTAAGAGCCAGATTGAGGATGTTATTGGAATAGATGCCAGCGGCGCGGTAGAAACATCCGGTAAGACGGGGTTAGGTGTTGATGAGTTGTTGGAGGCGATTGTGCAACATTTGCCGGCACCCAAAGGCGATGTTGACGCGCCTTTGAAAGCGCTGTTGATTGACAGTTGGTACGACTCGTATTTGGGCGTCATTATTTTGGTGCGCATTAAAGACGGCAGTTTACGCAAAAAGCAGGTTATCCGGATGATGAGCAATAATGCCGTGTATTCGGTTGATAGAATCGGTGTGTTCACGCCGAAAATGCAGGATGTGGAGGAATTGACTGCCGGCGAAGTCGGGTTTATTACCGCCAGTATTAAGAGTGTGGGGGATTGCAGTGTCGGTGATACGATTACTGATAATAAGCGCCCGTGTGAGCAGGCTTTGCCGGGATTTAAGCCTTCCGTACCGGTAGTTTTTTGTTCTATCTTTCCGGTAGACAGCAGCCAGTATGAGGCGCTGAAAGATGCGCTAGCCAAACTCAAATTAAATGATGCAAGTATTGATTATCAAAATGAAAACTCTGCGGCTTTGGGGCTTGGTTTTCGCTGCGGCTTTTTAGGTTTGCTGCATATGGAGATCATTCAGGAACGAATCGGACGCGAGTTTGATTTGGATATTATTACAACGGCTCCGTCGGTTGCTTATAAAATTAACCTGACTAAAGGTGAAACGATTATGCTGCATAATCCTGCCGATATGCCGGATTTATCTACTGTTTCTTCGATTGAAGAGCCGATGGTGCGGGCAACGATTTTGGTGCCAGATACGTATCTTGGAGCGGTGTTGAAACTTTGTACCGAGCGTCGCGGCGTGCAGCAGGAGTTGACATATGTCGGAACGCGGGCAATGGTGGTTTATCAGATTCCGTTAAATGAGATTGTGTTTGATTTTTATGACCGTTTAAAATCTATTACCAGCGGATATGCAAGTTTTGACTATGAATTAACCGGTTATGAACAATCCGATTTGGTGAAAGTACAGATTCTTATAAACGAGGAACCAGTGGACGCATTGGCGTTTTTGTGCCACCGGAGTGAGGCCGAATCGCGCGGGCGGCAGATTTGCGAACGTTTAAAAGATTTAATTCCACGGCATTTGTTTAAAATTCCGATTCAGGCGGCAATCGGCGGACGCGTGGTGGCACGCGAAACAATTTCGGCGATGCGCAAGGATGTGACGGCAAAATGTTATGGTGGCGATGTGACCCGTAAACGCAAATTGTTGGATAAGCAAAAGAAAGGCAAACAGCGGATGCGTCAGTTCGGCAAGGTGGAAGTGCCGCAGTCGGCGTTTATTGAGGCTTTGCGAATCGGTGACGATTAAGCTGCTATTTGACTTCAAATCGGCGGATAGAATTTGCTTTTGCCAATATTTCTTCTTGTTCGTGATTAGAAGGGAGTTTGCCGCGACGATAGGCAGAGCGCAGTTCAAGCGCGTAAAGAGCATAGATTTGTTTGAATTTCGGCTGGTCAAAGTCCGGATAGGGCAGGGTGCTCAGCATTTCTTTCAGGCTTTTTTGCTGAAATTTTTGTAATGGTGGAATATCCTGTTTGTTGGTGGTTTGTATCTCGGGCTTTTTAACGGGCGAATCGTCTAATTTGTATTTGGCGGGTTTTTTAGGAGTTGGCTGCGGTTGTTTTTGGGGCGTTGTCTTTTCAGGGGCGGTTGTTTTTGCGGGGTGTGCTGCGGCTTGTATGACCTGCTGTTTTGGTGCATTTATTGTTTGCGGTTTAGACTGAAATACTTGTTCGGGAGATGTTTTCTGGGCTGGTTGTGTCCGGCGCGGTTTTTTGGGGGTTATATCTTTAACACCTGTGTTTTGCTGGAAAGCGCCACCGGGGATGAAAAACGCGTTGTTGTGTGTGTGGGTATCTGCCTTTAGAGGGGTAAATACAAAAAGGCTGGACAAAGACAGACATATTATATATATATATTTCATAGTTTCTCCGCTTATGCCGTTTCAATAAGGATTAGTTTAGATGAAAAAAGTTTTTTTTAGCTTAATTTTCGGGTGTTTTATAATAAATTCCGCACAGGCAGACGGCAAGCTTGTAAAATATGAAGAGGAATGTTTGAGTTTTATTGAGTCGCCAAAAGTTGAGCTTACTTCCACATACGGCAAGCTTAAATATGATTACAGCAAAGACAGTACTTTTTTGCGGCAGGAAACGGCAAAACGATTTCAGGATTTGGGAGAGAAATTATATGACGGGTTTGAGCCTGTTGGGCTGACAAAAGTGCGCGATGCGTTTGATTTTGGTGTAACTGTCGGGCAGATTGATATCAGCAACGGCTATACCTGTTTGTATCCGGAAACGATTACCGTACATTTGGGATATTATGTGCCGACAATTTATATTTTGAACAGTTTGCAGAAAGGGACTTGTTTGTATGATATGGCATTGCGGCACGAAAAAACGCATATGCAGATATATATTGAAGCTTTGGATTACTTTTTGCCACAGTTGAAAAGTACGGTGAATGGTTTGTTTGGCAAACTCGGAGTTAAGGTGGTAAAACGTGCACAGACCGGAAGAGGGGCCGCACAGGAATTAAATGATTTATATTTACAACAAGTTCAGAAGGAGGTTGAACGGTGGCGTAAAGAAGTTGAAGCAGAGCAACTGAAACTTGATTCGCCTGAGCATTATATTATCGAAAATAAGCTTTGTCAGGAACTTGAGGGCGGGGAGTAATTGTTTTAGATAAAGAAAAAGCCGGAAGTTCCGGCTTTTTTCAGCATTTATAATCTTTTTTCAGACCTTCTATACACTCATAAATTCCTTTGTATGCCGAATCGATAAATGTCATATCTTTAGCGGAGTTGTTTTTGTAGAAAATACGTACCGTTGTCATTCCGATTTGTTTGGCAAAATCCAGATTGGAGTAGCTGTCATCAACAAAAATACAGCTTTCGGGGATGATTCCGATTTTTTCACATAATTTTTGGTAGACTTCAGAGCTTTCGTTTTTTTTGTACATATTAAAATCTTCTACCGAATAAAAGCGGCCTTTAAAGAAGTCATACAGTCCGATATGTTTGAGGATTTGTTCGCAAATATCACGCGAAGAGGTGGAAAAAACGTATTGCGGACAGTTTAAGGTTTGCAGTTTTTCAAGCAAGCCTTCGTATGGCTTAATTGTGGGAACCAGTTCACTTTTATAATTATGATAAGATATGTAAAGCTCTTTATGGGAAATGCCGTATTCGCGGGAAAAAAATTCCAATCCGTCACGAAAAGTCGCATAAGACTCTTTAACTTTTTGGGTGGCCGTTGCGAAATCAAGCGGAATATTAAACTCTTTGATGGCAGCGGCAGCGGTTGCCTCGTCCAGCTTGTTTTTGTATTCATCTGTTTCAAAGTACAGGGTGTTATCCAAGTCCCATATAATATTATGCAATTTAATATCTCCGTAAAATTAAATCCACCGGATATAATATAAGCAGATAATTTTGAGGTCAACCCTTATATGCATAAATATTTTAAATAAAAAATATAAAAAAAATCAAAAAGCTGTTAGTAACAAATTTAAAAATATTGGCAGGGTTTTTATGGACGCGTTTAAAAAAAAAAATCGTTTTAATTTTAATATGATATATGAAAATTTAAAAAAATAAGAGTCCGAACGCTTGTAAAAAGAGGAGTTTTTTTTCATTATTAGGGCAGCCAATATATAGAGGCTTTGAAAAGTATCTTTACTATATGTTGTATATCTTTACTGTTTGTTAATACTATATGTAGTAGGGTGCGTTTGAAAAGCGAAAAGTGAAACACATTAAAATAAAGAGAAGGGATGAGTTAAAAATGGCTGGTAACGAGTTGCAAATGCCGACGGCGAAAAAATATAAGATGCCGTTTAAAAGTATAACAAAAAGAGACGGAACACTGGCGGAATTTGACGGAGAGAAAATCTATAATGCCATTTTGCGTGCTGGTGAAACGACAACTGAGTTTGGTGCGGACGATGCGTGGCTTTTGACTGCGCAGGTAATGAAAATCTTATCCCATAAATTTGACGAATCGCTTCCTTCGGTTGAAGATATTCAAGATGTTGTTGAACAGGTTTTGATTTCTGCCAACTATTTTAATACAGCCAAATCTTATATTTTATACAGAGATAAAAGAAACAGAATGCGCGGTGATGGCAAGACTGTTATTGATGTGGAAAGTTCAATTAACGAATATCTGGAGAATCTGGACTGGCGTATTAAAGAAAATGCGAATCAAGGGTATTCCAACGGCGGCTTAATTCTTAATGTTTCTGGTAAGGTGACTGCCAACTACTGGCTCTCTCACGTTTATCCAGCAGAAGTTGGCGAAGCACACAGAAACGGCGATATTCATATTCACGATTTGAGTATGCTTGCTGCATATTGTGCCGGTTGGTCTTTGAAAAACTTGTTGCGCGAAGGTTTTAACGGTGTGGCAGGAAAGGTAGAGGCCGGTGCTCCGAAACATTTGAGTTCTGCTGTTGGGCAGATGGTAAACTTTATGGGCACACTGCAAAATGAGTGGGCCGGTGCGCAGGCGTTTTCTTCGGTTGATACTTATTTAGCGCCGTACGTTCGCAAAGATAAGCTGACATATGAGCAAGTTGAGCAGAGTATGCAGGAGTTGATTTATAATTTGAACGTTCCGTCCCGTTGGGGCTCACAGACTCCGTTTACGAACTTTACGTTTGACTGGGTGTGTCCGGAAGATTTGCGGGAGCAGCGCCCGATTATCGGTGGTGTTGAGCAGGATTTCACCTATGGTGATTTGGGTGAAGAAATGGCAATGATTAACAAAGCCTATATCAATGTTATGATGGGGGGCGATGTTATGGGGCGTCCGTTTACATTCCCGATTCCTACCTATAATATGACGTGGGATTTTCCGTGGGAAGACGAAAATACGGAATTGTTGTTTGAAATGACAGCTAAATATGGTTTGCCTTATTTCCAGAATTTCCTTAACTCTTCATTGAAACCGGGGCAAATTCGCTCGATGTGTTGCCGTTTGCAGCTTGATTTAAGAGAGTTGTTGGCACGCGGTAACGGTTTGTTCGGTTCTGCTGAGCAGACAGGGTCTGTCGGTGTGGTTACGATTAACTGTGCAAGACTTGGCTATGTTTACAAAGGCAATGAGGCTGGTTTATTTGCCCGTGTTGACGAGTTAATGAATGTAGCCAGAACATCTTTGGAAATTAAGAGAAAAGTTATTCAGCGTCTGATTGACAACGGTTTATTCCCGTTTACAAAGAGATATTTGGGAACTTTAAGAAACCATTTCTCAACTATCGGTGTGAATGGTATGAATGAGATGATTAGAAACTTTACCAATGATGAACATCATATTGCTGATACTTGGGGGCAGGCGTTTGCGGAGAAGTTTTTGGACTTTATTCGTGATCGTTTGGTTAAGTTTCAAGAAGAAACAGGACATATGTATAACCTCGAGGCGACTCCGGCTGAGGGGGCAACCACTAGGTTTGCAAGAGAAGATAAAAAGCGTTTTGTCGGCATTATTCAGGCTGGAACACCTGATGCACCGTTTTATACAAACTCTTCACAGTTGCCGGTAGGTTATACGGATGATCCGTTTGAAGCTTTGGATTTGCAGGCAAGACTGCAGTCTAAATATACAGGAGGTACGGTGCTTCACTTGTTTATGAATCAACGTATTTCTTCTGCAAAAGTTTGTCGTGATTTTGTTAAGAAGGTATTAGCTAACTACCGTCTGCCATATATCACGATTACGCCGACGTTCTCGGTTTGTCCGAAACACGGGTATATTGCCGGCGAATATGAATTCTGTCCGATTTGTGATAAAGAAAAAAAGGCGGAAAAATTGAAAAAACTTGCAAAATTGCAAGAAGTAGTGTAGAATATTGTAATTAGTGAAAGGGAGAGATATGAGCAATATCATTAATATTGAAGATGTTAAATTAGATGATGCTGAAAGACAGCGCTGCGAGATTTATACCCGCGTGATGGGTTATATTCGCCCGACAACGGAATTTAACGTTGGTAAAAAAGGCGAGTTTAATTCCAGACTTTGCTTCTGTGAAGATAAGGCTGTTACCGGCTGCGAAGCTCGCGAATGTGTTTGCAGAGATGACACTCTGGCTTTAGCTGCTGAATAAGTTTTCAGTTAAGTATTGCGGGGCGTTTTATGAGCTCGATTAAAATCGGCGGTATTGAGAAATTCAGTATCGTCGATTTTCCTAACCGGATGGCGGCTGTTGTCTTTATGCAGGGGTGTCCGTGGCGTTGTCCTTTCTGCCATAATTCGCATTTACAGGATGTGAATGCGGCAACAAATATTGTGTGGCAGAAATTTACAGATTTTCTTAAACAGCGTCAGGGGGTGTTGGACGCAGTTGTGTTTTCTGGTGGTGAACCGTTAGTACAAGCGGGGCTGTGTGCGGCT
>CAJTWX010000015.1 GCA_910580155.1 uncultured Alphaproteobacteria bacterium | reverse complement strand
TATCATAAGATTTTTTAATGGTAACCAATATTTTCCCATATAGCTGTTTGGTATAGGCTTAACCATAATTTTTTCTTCTTTGGTTTTCATCCGTACAGGCACTTGCTGTCCGATAAGGTTTTGAAAACTGAAACCAAAATTCATAAAATCATCAAAATCCGATAAGTCAATATCATTATTTTTAAGATAATATCCCTCAAACGATATTTCAGGAGTTGTTAATTCTCCGCTTTTTTGCGGAAAAGCGGCAAATGCAAACGTTACAACATTCATTTTTTTGTTATTGATAACATCCTGCTTAACAATAGGTTTCTCTAATAAAGGTGTGATAACCCAGTCTTTCCGCGTTTCTTCACTAAGCTGCATTGTTCCGTTTTGCAGCCCTATGCTGTCATAAACCGTAACCAATATGGTCATCTGTTGCTGAACATATGGTTCTTTGGGAAAATGAGATTGCTCAATTTGAAAATATGGCGAATTTGTATTTTCTTCACTGTCAGGAACATATGCAACATTGGTCAGTTCTTTGACTTCAAGTTCTGCATAATTAGAGCTGACATTACCGATTTTTATTGGTTTTATCGTTATTTTTCCTGTTTTTCGGGGGCTAAGTTCCAACGTCCATTTTTGCAGCTGTGAAAGTTGCCCGTTTATAAAATTAACATAGTTTGAAGAACCGCGTGAAACAATTTGGAAATCTTGCTGCAACGATGAAATATCCGGTTTTTTGCCGTCATCGCCGTTATATTCAATCGTAAGCTGAACAGTATCACCATCCGTAATGGTTTTTTTATTTAGGGAAATATTCACCTCAGCTCCAAAAACCGGAAACGCGGTAAAATATAAACAAAACACCAATAAAAATTTACATATCTTCATTTTTATACCTGTCTTTCATATATTCTTTTTTGATAAATTCCCGCAAAAGACCACCCGTATCTTCGGGAATTTCCCGATATCGCCGCTGAATAGCCAGCGCCTCCTCATCATATTTTTCATCATCATTTCCTTTTTGCGCATTTGCTAAAGGTACTTGCTGTTCGGTAAGTTGTTCTTCCTGTCCGTTATTGTCCTCTCCGTTTTTATTTTCACTTACATTTTCAGAACCACTGTCCTTGTCTGCAGGCGATTGGTTATTGTCAGAATCCGCTGGCTCTTCATCACTATTTTGCCGGTTTTCCGAATTTACCTCGTTATCGTTCTCAGAGTCGTTTTGCTCAGTATCCTGTTTGTTTTTAGCGTCATCCTGAGGTGACTGCGTATTACCATCAGACTGAGAATTTTCTTGCCTTTTAGCATTATCTTGCTTTTGTTGCGTGTCATTATTTTCTTCAGAGTTATCTTGCGGCGAATCTTGTTGTTCTTGCTGCTCTGTCGAATTATTGTCTTGTTGTTGATTATTCTGTTGCTGTTCTTGTTTATTATCCTGATTTTGATTGTTTTGCTGTTCATTATCACATTCTAAAACATTCGGGTCAGTTTTGCTTTTCTCAAACAAATCAACCAATACCTGCTTATTATAGAGTGCATCGGAATGTTGCGGATTTTCTTGCAAAACGATGTCAAAAACACCTGCAGCTTCTTTGTATTTACAAAGTTTCACCAAAACAACACCTTTGTTATAAAGCGTTTCAATATTTTTGCTTTTTTCAAACTCTTTTAAAGCGTCTTCCAATTTATTTTGTGTATATAAAGAAATTCCTCGCCAATTTGCGTCAGTAAACTTATCTAAAGCTTCATTGTACTGCCCGTTTTTAAATAAAGAGAATCCTTCCTGATTATCATTTTGCCAAAAACCGGCATAAGCCTGAGTGGAAAAGCTGCATAGCGCCAATAAAAGCAGCCCCCGCCGGAAAAAGGCCAAAACACAAAGCAGCGGAATAATAATCAAGTAATAGCCGTAATCAATAAAATTAGAACGCGCATTATTACTTAAAGTAACTTTTTCTTGATTGATAGTGTTAATGCGTTGCAGTATTTTTTGTGGTGAAGTTTCCTGAACATTCATATAAATACCATTTCCGGCCTCTGCCAAAAGTTTAAGTTTCTCGTTTCCGGAATAAGATGTATCAACCACATAAATATTATAGTTATTAGCAACAGCTTTTTTGGTTTTTTCCAGCGCCAAATCATAACGCTGGCCGACATCTGATGCAAATAAAATAATATTTCCGCTGGTATATCCGGCAGTTTTAAACCTTTCCAATGCCAAATCAATGGCACGGTCTAAGCGGTCGCCTTGGTCAGGAACAATATCGGGAACAATCTGCGGTAGCAGACTTTTAATAAGTTTTGTGTCGTTGGTAAGCGGGCTGATAATATAAGGTTCGTGCGAATAAACCTCCAGTCCGAATTGTCCGTCAGTAAGTCCGTCCGTAATATCTGAAAGCATAAATTTTGCTCTGTCAAGCCGCGACGGGGGAATATCCTTTAGTTGCATATCCTGCGCAAGGCTGATAACAAACATATTCGGATTTTCAATGGTAAATGTCGGCATTTCTTCTTTTTTCCAAGTCGGACCGGCAGCCGCAAGAGTTGCAAATATCAATCCTGTATAAATAAATTTTTTAACATTTGTTTTCTTCGCCCCCTTGTCATCAACCAAAAGAAATTTAAGCAGGTGTGCATCGCAAATATCTTCCCACGCAGATGAAGCGGTCGAAAATTTTATTTTTTTTAAATAAAGCCCTAAAGGAAGCAGTAAAAACAATAAAAGCCACGGACGTAAAAAATGGAAATTTTGCAAAAATTCGGTCATTTTAAGTAACTCCTCGGCAAAAACAACAACAATGTAGCCAAAATCAATGCTAAAACAAGGGGAATATAAAAGAGCTCTTTCTTTTCTTGTACTATACTTCCTTCATTATTTTGCGGTTCTAATGCATCAATTTTTTGGTAAATGGCAGCCAGAGAGTTTAAATCTGTAGCGCGATAATAATTACCTTTGGTTTTTTGTGCCAGCTCCTTAAGGCTTCTTTCATCTAACTCATTATTTTGCAGGTTGAATAATGACCCGATAAAACTGGCTTCGGCACCAACACCGATGGTGTAAACCTTAATTTTTTCCTTTTCCGCAAGGTTAATGGCTTGTGCCATACTTAAAGAACCGTCATTGTTTTCGCCATCTGACAAAAGGATAATAACTTTGTTGTCTTTGTTTTTTTCATCTTTTAGATTTTTAAGCGCCAATCCCAAAGCATCGCCGATAGAAGTAGAATTTCCTGCCATTCCAGCATCTGCGTTAAACAAAATATTTCGCACCGCCTGTTTGTCAAAAGTTAGCGGAGATTGCAAATAAGCCCTTGTACCAAATAAAATAAGCCCTAATCTGTCTTCTGTCCGCTTATCAACAAAACTTCCCACAACAGCTTTAACCGCTGTTAAACGGTCAATTCGGCGGTTGGATGCTGAAAAATCCGGCTGCAGCATAGATGTAGATATATCAATAACAAGCATAATATCTCTGTTTTCAGCTTTAAGACGATGTGGCTCACCGACAAATTGCGGGCGTGCAGCAGCACAAGTTAAAAGAGCCCAAATAAAAAAGAGGTATATAAATTTCAATGAAAATAAAATATTGTCACTTACAAACGGAAGGCGCAAATGGTCTGCTTTGGTTTTGATATTTTTTAAGTCATCAATAAATGGAACTCTTAACGCACTGCCGTGCATACCCGTTACTTTCGGAAAAATGAAATAAACAATAAACGGCAGCAACAATAATCCAAAAGCTTCCGGCAGGGCAAAATGGTTCATAGGTTTTCTCCTATCCATATCTTAGCAAAATGTTTTAGCTTTTCTGCATCGGTCGTAATATATGTCCTGCTTTTTTCACCGATAAACGGTGCATAAATCAATAAATCGGCCGCGTTATTGTCAAGTTTAAAAGTTGTATGGCTATTAAGAAAGTCAACCCAGTCTTTTCCGTATAGCGCCGAGGCTGTTTTATATTTGGAGATACAAATTCTTTTTAAAAGTTCAGAAATTTTAATGGCTGCAGCAACCGGATTATCAACGCTGATAAGACTAAGCGTTTTTATTGCATAATATTTACGGCTGGTTTTTATTGCACGCCTAACTGCCCAAACACAAATAACACAAACAATAACTATAGCCAAAACAAACCACCATCCGTATGCTAAAGGAAAAATGGAAACCCCGTCAGGAATATGTATATCCCGAATTTCCGGCAGATTGTTCATTATTGTTCCTCTCCAAAAGAATATAACCTGACCATAAATTTATGTTAAAAAGCTGCAAATATCAAGAGTTACCCTCAAGATATTGTCGAATTCGCGGTAACAAGGTTTTATGTGCTTGCAGATAAGCGTCTTTTTTGAACCCGATGATATTTTCGACAGCGAAGTTAAAACTGTCCCATTTGTAATCTTTAAATTCCGGCTGCTGTGTATGAATATTTATATCTGTATCATTGCCGGTAAAGTAAAACAATACAAAATAAATATCTTGTCCGTCATTATAAATTCCTCTTTTTCGAAAAGCGGCTTTTATATCCTCACTAAATTCATAGCGAACAGGCATATCTGCCGCATAAACCAATTGAACAGCCGAAATGCCCGTTTCTTCAAAAAGTTCGCGTTTTGCTGCCTCCGCAGGAGTTTCTTGAGCTTCAATTCCTCCTTGTGGAAACTGCCACGCATCTTCGGTTGTCTCAATTCTGTTGCCTAAAAGAATTTTGCCTTCTTGGTTAAAAACAACTGCGGCAGCGCATAACCGAAACTTTTTTGACATTTTTCCTCTCAGTTTTCTGAAGATTTTGCATATAATGACAACGCTTTAACCAAATCTAACGCGCGAACAAGCTGATAATCTTCTAAATCTTCTTTGCTTTTTTGTTTCTTTTTCTCTGTATTATCGGAATCCTCATTATCATTTTTAAGGGCATTATTTAGTTCGGCTTCGCTAAGGTTAAGCGCGTAAGATTCGAGTTCTTCAACTTTTGCCGGCTTAACTTCAATATCCGGTTCGATTCCTTTTGCCTGAATGGAGCGTCCGGACGGCGTATAATAGCGCGCGGTAGTTAAGCGCATTGCCCCAAAATCGCGAAGAGGAATAACGGTCTGAACAGAACCTTTACCAAAAGATTTTTCACCCAGTATAATAGCTCGATGATGGTCTTGCAAAGCACCAGCCAAAATTTCGGAAGCAGAAGCTGAACCTTCGTTAATAATTACCACAATCGGTAATCCTTTGGCAATATCACCTTCCGTTGCCATAAATTTGTCCGTATCGCTTTCGTGGCGCGAACGGGTGGAAACAATTTCTCCTTTTTCAAGGAACAGGTCTGAAACCGAAACAGCTTGGTCAAGCAATCCGCCCGGATTATTCCTAACATCAATAACAATACCGGATAGCTTGTTTTTTAACTGTTTTTGTGCTTTAGTAACAGCTTCTTCAATGGCTTTATCGATATCTTCTGTAAATGATGATATGCGGATATAGCTTACCGAGTCGTCTTTAATTTCGCTTTTAACCGATTGAATTTTAATTTCCTGACGTTTCAGTGTAAGTTCAATAGGTTTTGCGTTAATGCGTCTGATAGAAAGTTTTACTTTTGTGCCGATTTTACCTCTTAATTTGCTGACAGCTTCGTTCAGATTCATACCCACAACGGTTTCGCCGTCAATATGAGTAATATAGTCGCCGGCTTTCATTCCGGCTTTAGCCGCAGGTGTATCGTCAATCGGGGAAACAACTTTAACCAAACCGTTATCCATCGTAACCTCGATTCCAAGCCCGCCGAATTTGCCTTTGGTTTGTTCGCTCATATAATTAAAACTGTCTGCATCCAAATAGCTGGAGTGCGGATCAAGCGAGGTCAACATACCGTTAATTGCCGATTCGATAAGTTTTTTGTCCGTTACTTCTTCCACATAAGAAAGTTTTGCCCTCTCCATAACTTCACCAAACAAGTTCAGCAATTCGTACGTGTTGGCTTCGTTCTCTGTTGACTTTGCGGCCTTAACGTCTGCAACACCTAACATCAGTCCTGCAAACAAAGAGATAAACAACAATTTATTTTTTCTCATTTTCTTTCCTATCAAATAAAATTAACCGGCAATCCAGGGAGCTGGATTTATCGGATGTCTGTCTTTTCTGATTTCGACATAAAGCTTCGCATTGTTTGTATCCGGCATTGTTCCGACGGGCTCTCCCGCTAAGAGCATTTGCCCTAATTCACAATCAATACTGCCTAATCCGGCCAATAAAGACAGGTATCCATCACCGTGTTCTACAATAATAATGTTACCATATCCTTTAAATGGACCGGAAAAACTAACAATTCCGTCATACGGGGAAATAACTTGGGCGTTGGGTCTGGTTTTATAAGTAATTCCTTTAGCTGTAACGCCTTTGGATATCATTTGCCCGTATTCTGTAACCACATTTCCCCTGACCGGACGGGATAAAGTTCCTTTTGCCCTTGCAAATCTGCCTTTTTGAATTTGTGTTTTAGCAATTGCATATGTTTCAGCATCTAAACCTTTGGGCTTATTCAGACGTTGTAGTTCTTCATTACGCTTTTGCAAAGCCAGCCGTTCAGCTTCTTCTCTTTTTCGGCGCTCCAGTTCTTTTTGCTTTTCAATTTCCTCAAATAATTCTCGTAAATCCTTTGCCTTAGAAGAAAGAGATGCTGCCAGTTTTTGTGATTCGCTGCCTTTGTTTTCTATATCCTGCCGTAATTGCGATTTTCGTTTTAACAATGCTCGCATATCTTTTTGCTGCTTTTCCAAAATAGCTTTTTGCTTTTTGGTTGCCTCAACAGTGGTCTCAACCTTCTTTTTTTGTGTGTAAACACTGTCTAAATCAACCTTAAGCTTTGAGGATTTTTCATTAAGCACCGGAACGGTCTCTCTCAGCAAAATTGCGCTGCGGATAATTTCAACCGGAGATAACGGCTGCAAAATAACCGATTCGGAGGGATTAAGCGACATATTCTGTAATGAGGCTAATGTCTGAACCAGCGAGTTATTTTCTTTTATAAAAACAGCTTCTTTATCTGCAAGGTCAGTTTTTAATTGAGCCAATTTATTTTCAAGGTCAGAAAGAGTATCTTCATTATTTTGAATTTTCTTGGCTAGTTCGATAACAGTCTTGTCAATTTTCGAAAGTTCCAAATTTAGTTGAATCGCCTGAGCCTGAAATTTCCGCGATTCCAGAGCTTTTTTTTGTGCTTCAGCCTCGATTCGCTTGACTTCAGATTCGGATATATCTTTAGCATAACACAAACAGCCGCCTAAACTGTTTAATGTGCAAAAAATTGCGGTTATGCTAAAGAATAATATCCGTTTCATTTAACCCTGTTTAATAATTAAAGAGTTTCCAGTCATTTCTGCCGGTTTTTCAATATTCATTAAGCTCAAAAGTGTCGGGGCAATATCTGCAAGTCTGCCGTCTTTCATTGCGTGTACAGGCGGTTCTGCATTATATAGTACAGCCTGTACTTTGCCGACAGTATGTGCAGTATAAGGTTCACCGGTTTTCTCGTCTACCATCTTCTCGGCATTACCGTGGTCTGCCGTAACCAATAAAACGCCATCAACATCTTTAATCGCCTTCATAACTTTGCCCAGACAATCGTCAACAGCCGCAACAGCTTTCAGGGCAGCATCCATAATGCCGGTGTGCCCGACCATATCACCATTGGCAAAGTTGCATATAATAACGTCATATTTTTGCTTTTCGATAACATCTGTTAACGCTTCCGTTACCTCATAAACACTCATTTCCGGCTTAAGGTCGTATGTTGCAACTTTCGGACTGTTAATCAGAATTCTCTCCTCGCCCTTAAATTCTTTTTCTTCACCGCCGTTGAAGAAGAAAGTAACGTGCGCATATTTTTCTGTTTCGGCGATTCGGAGTTGTGTTAAACCGTGGTTGGCAATAACTTCTCCAAAAATATTTTTCAAAGCTTCCGGAGCAAAAATCGTTTTCATAAAACGGTTATGGTCAACCGAATACTCGACCATTCCGACAAGCATTGCAAAGTTAACGATTTTCTTTCTTTCAAAACCTGTAAACTCGTTATCGCCTAGTGCATACAAAATTTCTCTTGCGCGGTCAGCCCTGAAGTTAATCATTAACACGGCATCGCCATCGTTAGCCCCTTGATAATCTCCGATAACCGCCGGAATAACAAATTCATCGGTCACGCCGTCATTATAAGATGCAGTGATAGCTTCTTCCGCTGTAGCAAAGCGCTTACCATCAGCTAAAACAATGTTGTTGTATGCTTTTTCAACTCTATCCCATCGTTTATCACGGTCCATTGCATAAAAGCGTCCTGAAATTGTTGCAATTTTAACATCGGATAAATCTTTGATATTTTCTTCAAATTCGTTTAAAAAGCCTTTGGCAGATTGTGGCGGAGTGTCGCGGCCATCCAAAAAAGCGTGAATATCAACTTTAATGCCGTTTTTCTGCAAAATACGGCACATTGCCTCAATATGTTTTTGGTGAGAGTGAACTCCCCCGGGAGACATTAACCCCATTAAATGGCAAACACCTTTAGTTTCTTTTAATTTGTTTATCATTTCGACCAAAGTCGGATTATGCTCAATACTGCCGTCTTTAATTGCAAGGTCAATCTTCGGTAAATCCTGCATAACTACGCGCCCTGCACCTAAATTTGTATGTCCGACTTCGGAGTTCCCCATCTGTCCTTCCGGCAAGCCTACATCATATCCGGAAGTTTCCACAAAACAATGCGGGCAGGTTTCAAGCAAATGGTGCCAGTTCGGCGTATGTCCTTGTTCAATGGCATTATCAGCCGTCACTTTTTCTCTGTATCCCCATCCGTCCAAAATTAAAAGCATAACAGGTTTTTGCATTATTTTTTACTCCATATCAAATTAATAATCCTAATATAATCTTAGCATAAAACAGAAAGCATTATATTTATCCATATTTTTTTAGGTTATAAACAATATAAGTCTTGTTAAGACAAAAAGATAGCTTTATATTAAAATTAAAATGAAATTATTTGGGTAAAATAAATGAAAATATGGCCTTTATTGTCAACTTTATGCCTTACATCCGCACCGGCATTTGCTGCCCCTGTTGATATGGATTATGCCGTATCTTTAGGTGGTTTTTACGGTTATACGGATTATGCCAAACCATACAGTCGTATACATAAGCAAAATAATTTTAATTCTACGCTGAATTTATATGGCCGGGCGACATATGAATATAATCAGGATTATGCAACTTCACTTATTGGCTATGCTGCAATCGATTCGGCTAAAAAAGTTGAAAATTACAGTCAGGGAATATGGGGAGAAGAAATTTATATTGCTCAGGAAACGCCATATGGCGATATTTTACTTGGTCAAAACAGCAATGTTGCATACAGTTTTGCCGTTGGCGCGCCAAATATCGGTTCATATCATATAAACAATACCGAACTCGTAAATTTTATAGCTAATCCGAATTGGTATAAAAAAGGGCATAGAGCCTCCTATAAAACTCTGAATTCTACCTATATTAACACTGACGGTGCGTCGTTGAAAGCAAGTTATATTACGCCGGAAATAGCAGGAATAAAACTTGGTGCAACCTATATACCGGAAACATACAGCCAGTCAGGACTGGTTGCAAAAAGTGCAGCATATAAAGACAAAAGCGCATATGTACTTGGGCTGTATGGAGCGTGGGATGTTTTAGGTTATGAGCTGGAAACCTCATTAGGCTTTGCAGATTATCATAAAAACGACAAAGAATACTCGGCCGGAATAAGCTTATATCGCAAAGGATGGACGCTGGGGGCGTCATACCGACAAACAGACACAGATAAAAAAGATTATGCGATAAATAAAGAAAATCTGTTTGATGCATACCGCGAGGGCAGGGCATATAATATTGGACTAAGCTATGCCATTGGGCCGTTTACAACCGGAATAGCTTATTTTGATTCGAAAGCGGACAAAACCAAAAATCACGATAAAATCATCAGCTTTTCTAATAGCTATGAATATAATAAAAATCTCACATTTTCTTTGACAGCCGCGCATCTGCAATCAAAAGGGGAAAATAAAGATATACAAAACAATAGCAAAGGTTATGCATTTATTCTTGGATTGGAGCTGAGTTTATGAATAAAATAAATATTATTTTTTCAAATCAAATAGTTGCAGAAGATTTAGCTCAACAGATTAACCGCTGTCTTGGAAACGAGTGCGTTGAAATAAGCGAACCTGACAAAACTTCGGAACTTGTCATTATCGATGACGATGAACATAAAGCTAAAATAACAGCGGCAAAATTTGCTGAATTACCGATTGTGCTATTTTCTTCCGGTCTGGAAACATCCGAATATGCGGACGTTGTCGTTAGAAAGCCATTCAGGTTATATGATTTTTTAACCGCATTAAAAAATAAAACATTGCTTCCCAAAATTCGCCGTAAAGAATGCCTGAATTTTAAAGAGTACAGTCTTTACCCGATAAAAAAAGAAATTGTTTCGGCGATATCCGGCAAAGTATTTAAGCTGACGGAAAAAGAGGTTGCAATTTTAAAATATTTATATCTGAACGCTTCTGAAATTTCCGAAAAAGAGGAATTGTTAGAAAATGTTTGGGGATATAGCGCTGAAGTTACAACACATACTGTCGAAACACACATATACCGTCTGCGTCAAAAAGTGGAGCAAGACGGCGGCAGCCAGCTGATAATTACTGAAAATAACGGTTATCGTCTGAATATCTGATATTTATTTGCTTAATCCGAGTGGCGTAAATGTGAAGCGGATGTTTTTCCAGTCGTTATAGCGCGAGCCGTTTTGTGTTGCCAAAACCGTAAATACATTGTGTACGTCCTGTGCAATACGAATAGCGCGTTCAGCACTGTCTGCTAATGCTTGAAAATACATATCTGACCGATAACGTCCCATATCTTCAATGCGCACATCTTTAATGCCGCCCTCTTTGGTGAGCGATACATTGATAACAACTTCAATATTCCGGTCATCTTTGCCGCCGGCAATTGTTTTCCAAGATTCCTGAATTTTAGACTTCACAAAATCAATACCAGATACAGAAAGTTCACTAAAGTAAGAGCCTTGGCTGTTTCCTCCCTCGATTCCCATATTGGTAACCGGTTCGTCTTGCGGAATTTGTGCCGGTGTATCTTCTTCGCCGATTTGTTTCTCCAAATTATCAACTGAATTCATCAGACTTTCAAGCGGATTCGTGCTTCTGACCGCCGGCGTATTTTTCTTTGGCTGAACTGCCGGAGTTTCCGGTTTCTTTGCTGGCGAAGGCTTTTTCTTCTGTTCGGGTTTTTTATTCGGCTTTAATTGAGGTTTTTTTTGCGGAATAGGTGCCGGCTTTTTCTTTTCTTTTTTAGGCTGCTCCGATTCCTTTTTCGGCTCTTCTTTGTTTTCTTCAAATTTTGGGGTTTCTTCGATCAAAGACGGCGTTTTGATTTCTGTTTCTTCAATAACTGGTTCAGGCTTCGGTTCTTCCTTGGTTTCGGGCGCCGGAGCAGGTTGTTTTTGCGTAAAAGTTTCTTCAACCGGTTTTTCTTTCCGCGTTGCCGGCTTTCGTTCGTTACCTCTCACCGCCTTTTCAGGGATGTTTGTCATATCCGAAATGACCACGTCGTCTAAGTTAACAATAATTGGCGGTTGCTCGTCAAACGTATGCTTGCCTGATAAAAACGATATATCCATTACACACAGCAACAAAACTGCAATGTGAAGAATAATCGATTTGTAAACATAGTTTTTCTGCATTAAGGCAACTTTCTATTTTGTATTTTTTCGCGCTTCCGTTTTTAACCCGACCTTGCTGAAACCGGCATCTTTCAGCATTGCCATCAGCCCGATAACACTGCCGTATGCAGAGGATGCATCGCCGGAAATGGTAATGGTAACATCTTTGTTCTCGCCTTTTATGGCCATAATTTTATCTATAACGGTATCCGGCTCAATCACACTTTGACCGATATAATAAACACCGTCTTTGTCAACGCTGATGTTAATAGATGTTTCTTTACCGTTAAGATTCCCGCCGCCGACTTTCGGTAAGTCAAGCGGAATACCTGAAGTCATCAAAGGTGCTGCAACCATAAAAACGACTAGCAATACCATCATAACATCCATTAAGTTTGTCATATTGATGTTTGCGTTACGCCTGCTGCTTCTGCGCTGGATTCGCCCGTTAATTATCGCCATTTTTTTATTCTCCGGCTAATTCGGCTTTAATTGCCGTATCATCAATCTCACGGGATAAAATGCTCGAAAACTCTGCCATAAAATTCTCAAGCTTTTTAGTATAGCGCTCAATATCCGAGGTTATGATATTGTAAGCAACGTATGCCGGAATAGCTGCAATTAAACCGAAAGCGGTGGTAAATAACGCCTCGGCAATACCTGGGGCAATAGAGGTCAGCGAGTTGCTTTGCGTAACGGCAATTGCATTAAAGCACGAAATAATACCCCATACTGTACCGAATAATCCAACCAAAGGCGCAACCGAGCCTGTAGAGGCTAAAAAGCCCAAATGATTGTCCAAATCATCTAACTCTTTATCCATAGAAACCAACATAGCTTTTTCGATTCGCTGTTGTAAGGAAACACCGCGCAAGCCGCGGTCGGTTTTAGATTTCATAATATTAGTCCGTCGCCATTCTTTCATTGCTGCCACAAACATTGCAGACATCGGGTCTTGCGGATTCCCGATAGAATCATACAGCTTGTCAAGCGAACCGCCCGACCAAAAGCGCTCTTCAAACAGTTTGGAAAGTTTTTTAACTTGCCGCAGAGTATTAAACTTCTCAAAAATAATCGCCCACGACCAAACCGACGCGGCAATCAAACCAATCATAACTGCTTTGGTAATAAGGTCTGAAGACCAAACCATACTCCACATAGACAGTTGGTTTACAGCTTCTGTAGCAACTTCTGTTTCCATATTATTTTGTTCCTTATTGTAAAAAAATAAACCTCTGACTGTAGCTTTATCATATAATTATGAAAAATCAACTAATCAAAACAAAAAAAGAGTTGTTCTTTAGGTTAAATCCCAAAAACAACTCTTTTTTATTTAGAGTAAGCTGATTAACCAGCTTAAGAACAAGTATCCTCCTAAAAGGAGAACACCGGCAACGATGATTAAGGCAATTACCCCGATAAGGGTGAGTAACCATCGTCCGACAAACTTATGCATTCCAGTTGCCCAAAAAATAAGGAACAACGTAAGAAAGAGCACAGTTTTTACCGAAATGCCGAAACCATTTACATAATTTATAATTGCAGGAAAGCAAAAATCCTGCAAAAAACCTGTTTTGGCATTGAGATACCCTACAAGCCAAACAGCCATCCAAGCGCATATAGCAGCCCAGATAAACCCAAAAATAAAGTTTTTCATAATCTATATTTTTCTGGAAACCAGTATATCATATTTTTAAAGAAAAATCAAGATTTTTCAAAAAAACAGCCCTTGAACAAAGGCTGTAAAGTTTTATTCGAGTGTATCAGACCATTTGATATGCTTTATACAATCCGAAGCAAGCGTACCTTTAATCTTACAAATATGAATATTTATATCCGGCGCATTTGTCATATTATAACATATATCGCCGGCAGTTGTAATGCGCCGTTTTTGTAATTTCTTGGATGGAACATCTTTAAAAACGAATGCAAAGACCCGTTTCGGATAAACCAGATTAAGCGCCATCACCTTAATATCTTTATCAAGTTCTGATTTTAAGACAACATTAAAAGAACATTTTGAGCGTCCGCCCATATCTCTGAATATTTTAAAACTTCCTTTTTGTATGCCGACAAACATTTCACCTTTTAATGGCGTAACCGGAATTTGCGCAGGAACAATATCTTCTGCCGAATTTTCTTTTTTTATTTCTTGTGAAAGGCGTTCAATGGCATCATCAAAAGTTTTAACCTTGGTAATGTCTTTTTCTGTATCCGGAATGTCGCCGAATATCTCATCAAACAAAGCATCGTCATTATCAGGATATTGAGAAGGAGAGGATGTTGTCACATCCTCTTCTTCGTCTAGCAATTGTGCGCTCGACTGAGAAATAATTCCCAAAGATAAAATAAAAACAATGGCAAAAAACGCAAGTTTTCTCATTTTTATCCTTTAGTTAATATCCGTCAGTGTTTTATCCGAAACCCCAAGGTTTTCAATAATCTTACTGATAACAACGTCGATATCCGTTAAATCTTTACTGTGAAGCTGCTGGTTTTGCTCGGCAATTTCTGTAACGGAGATGTTTTTAAATTCGCCGAAATATTCCGGATTCGCCGTGTCAACAAGCTGAAACATTGCTGTACACTCTTTGCCGTCCGAACGAACAACATTCTTTTCGCCGGCAGAGGTGTTTCGTGCAATATCGCAAGGAGTAACACTGTAATCGGCATTTGTCAGTAATAAATAACATTTCTCATTATCAATATGCGATTTAACAGAAATTTGCTTATTGGTACCAAATGCATTAACGGTTATCGCTTTAGCAAGCGGTTTCGGTGCAGCCTGCTCGCCTAAAAGGTCGCTTTCCTGAATAGTAGCGCCTTCACCCAAAACTGATTTTACATACGCATCAAACTTGAAACGTTCGTCAACCGTGTCTCTCCAGTTTAGGTTAAGAGTGAAATTTCTAAAATTGACAGCGGTTCTGTTATATAAGGTAACGATAAAATCACATCCGGTTACAACACCTTCATTAGAAACGGGAACGACATCGTGAATTTTAAAAATAACAGCGTCATTTCTGGTTGTCGGTTCAACCGCATTTGTCTTATTTGATGCGGCAGCCGTTGCAGAACCAGACGCCAATAAGCCGGTGCTGAATAATAAAGCCGTTAAAACTCCTGTAATTTTCTTCATTTTAAACCTCATAGCAACTTGTTTATGCGGTCATAATACTAAAAGATTATTTATTTTTTATTAAATAAACGAAATAAAAATCACTATTCTGCCGTTTCTTTCATTTTTATTTTCAAACGCAACAAATCTGCCCAGACTTTTGACTTTTGAGCAGTGCTCCGCAAAAGGTAAGACGGATGATAAGTTGCCAGTACTTTAATGCTTTTACCTGAATTGGTATTGTATTCAAGCCATTTCCCGCGGGTTCGGGATATAGAATCTGCAACGTCCATAACAGATTTTAAAGATATACCACCTAAAAGCAAAATAAAATCAGGCTCAATCAATTCAATCTGGCGTTTCAAAAAGGGCAGACAGACGGCAATCTCGTCATCAGTTGGCGTTCTGTTCCCCGGCGGTCGCCAAGGTAAAACATTAGTAATATAGCATTCGGAACGTTCTAATTGAACAGCTTTAAACATTTTATCTAAGAGTTTGCCGCATCTTCCAACAAAAGGTTTCCCGATTCTGTCCTCATCAGCTCCCGGAGCTTCGCCAATCAACATAACCCGAGCCTTGTCCGCTCCATCTCCAAAAACTGTTGAGGCAGCAGTTTTCTTCAGGTTACATCCCTCAAAGTTTAACATAATATCACGTAGTTCCTGCAAATTCTGAGCTTTAGCGCAAATTTCACGGGCATTTTTCGAAACAACGGCAAAAGATTGAACGGAAATAGCCGGTTTAACCTCAGCTATGCGTTCAACGGCCGCAGTTGCCGGAGCTGGTCGGTTTATTTCTTCGCTGTTAGTCAGGCACAGCAAATCAGAGCAGGTTTCGTCTACGCCTGCCCAAAGATACCAGTCAAGAGCTTCTTGTATGTTAATTTGTTTATCCATAACTACCAAATTATACATATTACACTTTTTATTGCAATATAAAGCAATTATTTACACAAATATAATAAATTTAGTTTAAAGTTAAGCAAAAAATGATACAATAAAACTAATTATGACAGGATTCTTTTAGTATATGTTGAAAGCAGGATATATAATAACATTATTGAGCGGTATTGGAATTTTTAATTCTTGTACGGCAAATTTTTTCAATATGCAGGATTACGAAAAGCAATATGCATATATGCAAAAACAAGAAACCGTATACGGAAATTATCTTGCCGGCAGAATTGCACACATTCGTCAAGATTATGACAATGCAGCCTATTACTATGTCAAGAGTCTTGAAAAAGGAATGGTTAATAAAGATTTGCTCGGAAAGACATATATTATCTTAGCGTCACAGGGACAGATAGATAAAGCTGTAAAATATGCGCAAATTGCCCGTAAGAACGGAGATGACAATACATTTATAGACGTAATAGATGCCGTAAATAATTTTAAGCACGGCAAATATAAAGAAGCTCGCGATAAAATGGTAAAAATAGAGGAAAAGACATACCAAAATCTTATTTCTCCGTTATTTTCTGCTTGGAGTTACGTTGGAGAAGGAAATTATAATCAGGCTGTTGCAGAATTAAACCGGCTTTCAGAAACGGAAGACCTGAAAACCGTATATTATCTGCATAAAGGTCTGATTGCCGAATATTTTAAAAAGAATGAAGAGGCGCAAAAAAGCTATGATGTTGTAATAAATGACCGCAGCGGCGATATTTCATTCAGGGCATTGCAAATAATAACTAATTTTCTAATTCGTAGTCAAAATAAAAGCAAGGCTGAAAGCTTGGTCGCGAAATATTACGGTTCAAGCAATATTAAAGAAATGCTTTCAAGTCTGAGCAAAAAAATAAAAGAAAGCGATTCTTCCATACCTCTGCTGGTCGATTCTGCGAATAAAGGAATAGGCGAAGTCTTTTTAGAGATAGCCTTATTATTTAAAACAATTCCTGCCGGTTATGATTATGCGCAGATGTATATGGCAATATCAGAATATTTTAATCCGGATAATGATATCACCAAAATAGCAATGGCGGATATTTTTGAAGAACGCCAGATGTATAAAGACGCTAATAAATATTACGATTCGGTGAGTAAAAAATCAGAAATGTTTTATCCTGCACAAATCAAAAAAGCTAATAACCTTTCAGAAGAAAAACAATATGATGCTGCGGTAAAAGTATTGAAAAAACTTCTTAGGGATAATCCTAAAAACTTTCAGGTTTTGTTCAATTTAGGTGATGTCTTGCGTATAAATAATCAGCAGTCAGATGCAATAAAATACTATAACGAGGCAATAAATTCAATTTTTTACGAAAGTGAAAAATATTGGCCGGTATATTATGCGCTTGCTGTTTCTTATGATAAAAACAAAGAATGGCTAAAAGCACAGGAAAGTCTGGAAAAAGCCCTGAAATTAAGCAACCGCCATCCGCAAGTGTTAAATTATCTCGGGTATAGTTGGTTAAAGTACGATATAAATATTGACAAAGCCGCATCAATGATTTTGGAAGCTTATGAAAAAGAACCTAACGACGGAGTGATTATTGATAGTTTGGGGTGGGTATATTTTAAAACTGGCGATTACAAAAATGCAATTGTTTATCTGGAAAAAGCTTCTGAACTAAACCCGCAAAATGCGGTCATTAGCGACCATTTGGGAGATGCATACTGGTTGGGCGGACGTAAAAACGAAGCAATTTTCCAATGGAAAAGAGCGTTAAAACAAGAAGAAGATAACGAAGACTTGAATCTTAAAAGCGTCAGAAATAAAATTGAAAACGGTTTAGACCAGTCAAATATCCTGACTCTTAAAGACGAACAATTGTATCAAAATCTGCAAGAACTTGAAAATATTACTAATTAGCTAACTGCCTATTTTTGATATTTAAGAATTTGTGTTTTTATTTGTTCAGCCAAAACGCAGACCAGTTTTTCGTCTTTTCCCTCAACACGAAGTTTTATAACAGGTTCAGTGCCGGATTTGCGGGCAATCAAATTGCTGTCAGCTCCAAGTTGCTCTTTAGCGTTTGCCAAAGCTTTTTTAACATCGTCATATTCAACGCTCTGCTGCATATATTCATTGCAGGAGAAGCGGATATTTTCAATAATGCAAGGGTAGGGGGTAAAAATTGGAAAAATCTCGCTCATCTGGCGTCCGTCTTCTAGATAGGCAAGAGATAAAATTATAGCTGTTGCCAACGCATCCCCACTGACAGCATAGTCAGATAAAACAATATGCCCGACCAGCTCACCACCTAAAATGGCTGCTTTTTCTTTCATTAAATCAATAACATATCTTTCGCCAACTTTGCTTTTATAGTGAATAATGCCTTGTTTTTCAAAATATTCTCCCAATCCCAGATTGGACCATTCTGTACTAATAACCGTATTTGCCGCAAGTTTATCGTGTTTTTTAAGATATTGCGCCAAGAAACAGAGAAGTTGGTCGCCGTCTATAACTTTGCCGTTATTATCAACCAAAATAACTCTGTCGCCATCGCCATCTACGGCAATGCCAAATTGAGCGTGTGCATTTCGAACGGTTTCTGAAAGCGAATCGGTATGCTGGGAGCCACAATCTTTGTTAATGTTATAGCCATCAGGAGTGTTGTTTATTGCAATAATGCCGGCACCCAAATCCTTAAAAGTTTGCGGCAAAATAGAAAAATAAGCGCCATTTGCACAATCCAAAACAACTCTTAACCCCTGCAGTGCTTTATAATTAGGGGCGATATTGCGCATTTTATGAATATAATTTTCCGTCGCATTTTCATCTTTAATAATGCGCCCGAGGGACGAAGGGCTTTTGTCTGGTTTGTTGTTATTATCGATTTTGCCGTTGTTGTTATTGTTATTTCCGTTATTATTATTGTTGTTATCGCAGTCTTTTATATTCAAAAGCCCTTCAATTTGTGCATAAAGCTCATCCGAAAATTTATCGCCGTTTCTGTCGATAAGCTTTATGCCATTGTCTTGATATGGATTGTGCGATGCTGTAATCATCAAAGCCATATCAATATCAAGATTTTTAGCTTCAAGGGTGACTAACGGGGTTGGAACTATTCCGAGAGAAATAACGGATACGCCGTTTGCTGTAAATCCTGCGCTTAGCGCTGCTTCAAGCATATCTCCGGAAATTCGGGTATCTTTGCCGATGGCAACACATTTTTTCTTTTTGCAAATAAGCTTACTCAAAACACAAGCAAGATTAAATGAAAACTCTGCTGTCATCGGATAAACATTGGCTGTTCCTCGAACACCATCAGTTCCAAACAATTTATTAGCCATTATAACAAACTCCAAAATCAATAATTACTATATAACATTAGTTGGATATTAAAGAGATTGCAAGCTTGTTATCCTTGATTTTTAATAATTTACAAAACGTAGCGTAAACCCAAATAGACTTCGTGGTCTTCAAGGTTTGTTTTTCCGTTAAACGTTGATAACTCGCCCATATCATAATAACGATATCCAAGGTCAACGTTAAACCGGTTGGTAACTTTTGCGGTAATACCGGCACCCAGAGACCAGGTAAACGCATTTTCTTTAATATTGTAGTTAGTATCAACCGTAGAATTGCTGAAAGCCAGCTTGCTACGCGTGTAGCCAATACCGGCATTAACGAACGGAGAAAACCAGTAATAAGGAAAGAAATCGTAATAAACAACAAACATATAAGACGGCGACTTGAATTTGCCTTTGGTAAATTCCGTGATCTGTTTGCTGTTCTTTTTTCTCCACACATATTCAAGCTCTGCTCTGAAGTGTTCATAGCGATAGCCGATTGCGCCGCTTAACAAAAGTCTTTTCTTATCTACCACATAGTCAGAGTGGCTGCTGTCTACGCCGCCTCTGCTGTCTTCCAATTTGTATTTTGCCTGTCCGATTCGGCCTGCAATATAAAACCCGTCACATTCTGCATAAACAGGGGTAGAATACATTGTGCAAATAGCTGCTATAAGTAAAACTGATTTTATTATTTTCTTCATAAAAAACTCCGATTATAAAGTTACGAATCGATTCGTTGACAAACATAACACAAAAATTTGACAAAACAAGTAAAAAATTAAAAAAGAGTAAAAAAAATTTAAAAAAGCAATAAAATATTATTTAAAAATTTGTTTTCCCCTTAAAAACATTGCATTTTTGATAAAGTGTGTTAAACGTAAAAACACGGTGGTCGGATAGCTGCGCCGGCTCAAGAAGTCGGTGAGGAAAGTCCGAGCGTTTTGGAAACAAGATACCGGATAACGTCCGGCTGGAGAAATCCAAGGGAAAGTGCCGCAGAAAATTACCGCCGACTCGATTCGGTAAGGTTGAAAAGGCGAGGTAAGAGCTCACCGCAAAGGTAGTAATACACTTTGGCAAGGTAAACCCTATCTGACGCAAGACCAAATTAGGAGGGCGGCTTTCAGCCGTTTAACGGAGCGTTTCCACTCTGCTCCAGAGGTAGGTCGCTAGAGCCAAATGGCAACATTTGGACCAGATGAATAGCTATCGCTTTGAATCTTCATATTTTATGAAGCAAATGATAAGTACAGAACTCGGCTTACAGACCACCTGAATTATTTATAAAAGGGAGGCTATTGTGCAATATACAGTCAAAAGTTGTGTTGAAATTAAAGGAATAGGACTACATTCTGGTTGCGAGTCTGTTTTAAGAATAGCGCCGGCGGCTGAAAATACCGGAATTATTTTTAAACGCAGTGATTTAAATGCTGAGCAATCGATTCGTGCATTATATTCCAATGTTGTTGATACGCGAAACTGTACTTGTCTGGGTACATCCCCTCATAATATCGTTAGCACTATTGAGCATTTGATGGCAACATTATATATTTTGGGTATCGATAATGCCGAAATAAGTGTAAATAATCCTGAAATTCCGATTCTCGATGGCAGTGCCAAAGTGTTTTATGAAATATTGGGCAAAGCCGAATTGCAGCCGCAAAATACACCGCGCCGATTCCTTAAAGTAAAAAAAGAAGTAAAATTTACTGATGATAAAGGTGCAAGCGTTACGCTATTACCCGCAGATGTATGTAGCGTACATTTTGATATTGATTTTCCATCAAAAATTGTCGGACATCAAAACTTTGACGGTGCAATAACGAAAGAGCGATTCGCTGCAGAAATTGCCCAATGCCGCACGTTTTGCGAAAAATACCAAGTTGATTATCTTCGCTCAATCGGTTTAATCAAAGGTGGTTCGCTTGAAAATGCGGTTGTTCTGGATGGTGAAAATATCTTAAATCCTGAGGGCTTTCGCTTGCCAAATGAATGTGTTAATCATAAAGTTTTAGATACAATAGGTGATTTATATACTTCTGGGTATTATATATTAGCAAAAGTTGTTGCGAATAAAAGCGGACACTATCATAATAACGAAGTCTTAAAAATGCTTTTTGCAGCAGCTGATAATTATGAGATTATTGAAGGGGAATAAAATGAAAAGAATTTTATCTGTATTTGCCATTACCGGTTTAATGCTACTAACAGCGTGTGCGGGAAACGAAGAGGCAATAAAAGACGAAGATAAAAGCGCCGAAACATTGTATAATGAAGCTTATGATTATCTGGAAAGAACATCTTATCAAAAAGCAGCCGAAACGTTTGATAAGGTGGAACTTGAACATCCTTATTCTAAATGGGCAACCAAATCTAAACTGATGAGTGCTTATGCTTATTATAAGGATGAGAAATATGATGATGCGATTGCTTCGTTAGACCGTTTTATTCGTTTGCACCCCGGCAATAAAGATATTGCATATGCATATTATCTAAAAGGTGTTTGCTATTATGACCAAATAGCGCCCTCGCAAAAGGAGCAGTCAGCAACAAAAGATGCTTATGAAACCTTTTCGCAGCTTATAACAATGTTTCCGAACAGCCAATATGCGGCAGATGCGAAAAGCAAAATGGCGTTGATAGAAGACCATCTCGCCGGACACGAAATGAATGTTGGACGTTATTATCTGCAAAATAAAGAATATGTATCTGCATTAAACCGATTCTCTACCGTTACTGATCACTATCAGACAACCGCGCAGATTGAAGAAGCGCTCTACCGCGAAGTTGAAATTTATACGATTCTCGGGCTAACAAAAGAAGCGCGGAAAAAAGAAGAAATATTGCGTCGTAATTATCCGGAGAGCAAATGGTCTGCTCGTGCGGCGGAGCTTGTTACAAAGGGCTAAAGTTGGTCTATGCTGAAGTCACTATCAATCAGAAATGTAGTTTTAATTGACAGTCTGGATATAGATTTTTCCGGTGGTTTGATTGTGCTAACCGGAGAAACCGGTGCCGGTAAATCAATTTTACTCGATTCTTTAGGGCTGCTTTTAGGTAATCGCGCCGAGTCGTCCCTTATCCGCATCGGAACGGACAAACTCTCTGTCACCGGCGTCTTTGAGGTTGCCAATGACAATAAAATTTATGAATTGGCTAAAGAATACGATTTAGATATAGATGGCGACATTATAATTAAACGCACCATAACAGCCGATGGTAAAAACAAAATATGGTTTAATGATCAGCTCATAAGCTTAAAACTCTTAAAAGAATTAAGCTCAAATCTTATAGAAATTCACGGACAGCACGATAATCAAGGGCTTTTAAACCCCACTACCCACTGTGATATATTGGATAATTACGGCTGTTATGTTGATGTCATTGGTAAGACAAAACAGGCTTATCAACAATTTAAGAACTTAAATAATGAACTGAAAATCAAAGAGCAGGAATTAGCCAAGGCCAAAGAAGACGAGGAAAACCTTTGCCACTGGGTGAAAGAACTTGAAAAAGTCGCACCGCAAAAGGGTGAAGAAGAAAATTTGCGGAGTCGCCGCAGCGAGTTAATGAACGCAGAAAAGATAATTGAAAAATTAAATTCGGCTTATTCTGCGCTAAATGGTGGAAATTCGGTACTGGAGCAAATTTCAAAAGCGCGCAATGCTGTCTCGCGTGCTAATGAAATAGTAAACGGCAAATATGCAGAGATAGAACAAAATCTCGAAAATGCGCTCTATACCTTAAATGATGCTGTAGAACAGATAGAAAATAATTCTGCCGATATATCGCTTAATCAAAATGAGATAGATAACATCGAAACCAGATTGTTTCTACTGCGTGATTTAGCAAAAAAACATCAAACAGATATCGATTTGCTGCCCGAAAAACTTGAAGAGCTTTCTAACGCATTAAACAGTTTGCAAAAAGGTGAGGATTGTTTGGCCGAACTGCGCCAAAATGTCGCAAAATCTCGTGCGGAATATATCAAAAATGCGGAAGAATTAAGCAAAAAACGCCAAGCAACAGCGCAAAAGCTGGATAAAAGCATAATGAAAGAACTTCCACCGCTAAAAATGGAGAAAGCCGTTTTCAAAACATCCCTAATTCAAAAAGACGAAACACAATGGGGCGAAAAAGGCAGGGACGCCGTTTGTTTTGAAGTATCTACCAATCCCAACACGCCAATGGGAGCGTTAAATAAAATAGCTTCCGGTGGCGAGCTATCCAGATTTATGTTGGCATTAAAAGTTAATCTGGCGCAGCAGTCCAATCAGGAAACACTGATTTTTGATGAAATTGATACCGGCATCGGCGGCGCAACCGCAGAGGCAGTCGGTGAGCGCTTGTCCAGACTAGCACAAAACGAGCAAGTTTTGGTTGTGACCCACTCTCCGCAAGTAGCCGCTTTCAGTAATGAGCATTTTAAGGTAGAAAAAAATACAACAAATAACATCACAACCACAAACCTTATAAAACTATCACCTTCCGAAAAAATCGAAGAAATAGCTCGAATGCTTGCCGGTGAAAAAATCACCAAAGAAGCTCGCGCAGCCGCAACGGTATTAGTCAATAAAGATAACGCGCCAACCTTGTTCTGATATTTTTTAAACAAAGCATTTGTGTTAAGTCTGAGAATCTTTCCCATATGTATAATTATCTGAATATATATTGCTAAAGAGTTTGAAAATACCGCAGAATTTGTGGAAACAAAGAATATATAACAAATATTTCAGTAAAATCTGGCGGTCATAAAGATAAACTGAATAATACGCTTGGCGATCACAGCTGGCGACAACTAGCTGCTTTCTTTTCTTCAAAAAATCGTGGCAGAGCTTAAAGTTTCCTCTTTCGGTTTTTTAAACGCGAAAGCTTATAGCTGACAACCGATGTATCGCGTCCGGCTTTTGCCAAGCGGTCATACATCCGCTCAATCTCTTTTTCAAGATACGCTGTTTCAATGTCGTTATTAAGTGTTGCTTTTTCTTCATCCGAGCCAAAAGCCTTAATGGCGCAAACGTCACGAATAATATCGACAATCTCTAATTTACTGTCTTGCCGTCGTTTGATAAAATACGGCAGTTCATAAACTAGCTCGCGCGCATTATCATATGCTTTGTTACCATCATCACATTTGCCATATTTGAGTTTCAAAAGGCTGAATGCTACCTCCAGCTCAAAATCATTATCTACCACCACAAACGGAATTGGGTCAGAAAAACCTTTGTTGGCAATAGATTTTAAAAATTCAAGCAAATGATGGAAAAAACCGCCGATATTATAAAGAATAAACGGTTTTTTTTGCAACAATCCGTCTTGCATTGCCACGCAATCATAAGCCAGTTCATCCAGTGTGCCAACCCCGCCGGGGGTAAAAACGACAAAATCCGCATTAAGCAGCCGCTGCTTGCGTTCTTCAAGCGTTTTAGCAAAAATAACGTTAATACGTTTAAGCATCGCATCTTCAGAGTCATAAAGTTTGTAATATTCTTCAGTCGTAATCCCCTGAATCGGAAATTCGGGAGTAATACAGTTTTGCTTTTCATTCCACGCATCCATCACGCCGCGAGCGACCGCGCCCATAATACCGTTATTGGAAAGTCCGAAATCAAGCTTAAACCCCATCTCTACAATTTTTTTGCCAAGGTTATAAGTTTCGCGAACATACATCGGGTTGTGTCCGCCACGCGACCCGCCCGCCACAAAAACACGAATACCGTCCTTTTTGTTTTCTTTAATAAAGGCTGATAATAACTCTTTATCACTGTTACATACGTTTTCCTCTGCCATATTAAATCTCCTCAATATCTCCCATTTGTTGCTTACGGTGAAATTCTTTTACAAATTCGTCAAAAGTGTCTTCTGCTAATGCCTTGCGGATTCCCTGCATTAAACGTTCGTAATAGCGGATATTGTGCCAGCTTAACAACATAACCGCCAAAATCTCGTTACACTTCTGCAAATGATGAATATATGCACGGGTATAGTTTGAACAAAGCGGACAATCACATCCGGCTTCAATCGGCCTCGGGTCTTCGCGATGGCGTGCATTGCGGACGTTAACCGGTCCAAACTCGGTAAAAGCTTGTGCGGTTCTGCCTGAACGCGTTGGCATAACACAGTCAAACATATCCACCCCGCGTAATACACCGCCGACAATATCATCCGGCTTACCGACTCCCATTAAATAACGAGGTTTGTCTTCAGGCAGCATTTGTGTTGCATAATCTAAAACCTCAAACATTTTCTCTTGTCCTTCACCCACGGCCAAACCGCCGATAGCGTAGCCGTCAAACCCGATGTTTTTAAGCGATTCTGCCGATTCGTGCCGCAAATCTTCAAACACACTGCCTTGTTGAATACCGAAAATGCCATATCCGTCACGGTCTTGAAAAGCTTCGCGACTGCGTTTTGCCCAGCGCATCGAGCGCTGCATTGAGCGTTTAGCTTCATCATATGTTGCCGGAAATGGCGTACACTCGTCAAAACACATCGTAATGTTAGAATCAAGTTTATGTTGAATGCCAATAGATTCCTCCGGTGAGAGGAAAAACTGTTTGCCGTCAACGTGCGATTTAAAGCTCACTCCATCTTCCGTAATTTTGCGGAGTCCTTTCAGGCTCATCACCTGAAAACCGCCGGAATCGGTCAAAATCGGCTTATGCCAATTCATAAATTTATGCAGACCGCCCATTTTTTCAACCAAATCCGCCCCCGGTCGAAGCATAAGGTGATAAGTGTTGCCCAAAAGGATTTCTGCTCCCGTTGCCTCAACCGATTCGGGCAGCATAGCTTTAACTGTTCCGCAAGTGCCAACAGGCATAAATGCCGGCGTATTCACCACGCCGTGCTTGGTATAAAGTTTTCCCAATCTTGATTTATTGTGTTTTTTCAAAACTTCATATTTCAGTGCCATTTTTTATTTCCTATTCCTTATAAATCTTGCTCCATAACGGAATTTCATTGCCAATTCCCTGCTCAAGGCTGTTAGCTTCAATAAAAGCCATTTCACCATTGTCAAACATCACCCTGAACCACTTTTTATCAGCAGTATATCCTGTGATTCTGACAGTTGTTCCCTGCTCAATAGTTTGATATATGTCAAAATCTTTATCAGCACCGTGCATTGCCTGCACAGCTTTTATTGTATGGTATAATTCTTTTTTGCTGTAGACGTCAACAGGAATATCAAAATTCTTTGCCACGGAAACATCGCTAAAAGTCTGTCGGCCATCTCTGAACGTCACAACTTGTTTCAAATATGCGCTGTCGGAATTTTGCTTTTTTAATCGGTTAAAATACACCCCTCCGCAAATCAATCCGGCAAAAATAAAGATAATAGCCGGATAAAGTAACTGCAAAGTTCTTAATTTGCCGAAATTCCATTTCTTAACACTTAAATACGACGTACTACCCAAAGAACTGATATATTTATTCAAATAAGCAAGTTCATCAGCAGAGGCATATTCTTTGGCAAGCACAGCCAGTGTGGCAGCTTCTTCAACTTTTCCCTCATCTTTATAGGCAAGGGAGTTATGTAGCAATAACATAAAATTTTCTTTTTTACCGTTAATGCGCAATATGTTTTGTGTAATAGCTTTAATGTTTGCAAAAATAGCGCTTATTCCCCAAAAACCCTTAAGCCAGTTATGTCGTGCGATACTGCCCACAACGCCTGCTGCCTCGTATTGACTGCAATAATAAATTTTATCTATAGCAGAATGCCCGATTCCTTTTCCGGTAACTTCAATAAGACGAAAAGCTCTCAAATTCAAATCTTCTTGTCCGTGCATATTGCGAAGAACGCAGATGGAGTTCATCTCTGGAAAATTTGCTTTGTCGTATATCATAGAAAGCAAGGTATATTTAAGCCGTGACGAAGATTCTTTAAGAATGTCATAAGCAACAGACAGTTGTTGAAACATATCAAGGGCTTTCGAATCAGTGTTATGGTCAGGATGCCAAAACTTTGCCAAGTCGCGATATTTCTGCCGGATTTCTTCTTCTGAAGAGGCTGGCGTTACGTCTAAAATTTTATAATACCCCAATTTGTCATACTTTAAATCTTTAGTCATTAAAAGTTCTCCTTGCCTAGTTTTTTAGCAATGCCGCAAATATCCAACGCCGCTTCAGATGTCGGATATCGCGAAAGTAACAATTCTTTGTTTTTAATCGTATCACGTATTCGCGTATCCATCCTGACAATCCCTAATAAATCAGGAAACCTGAGATTATTTCTGTCTGCGGCTTTATTTAACTTTTCATATATCTTGTAGCCGTCTTCAAATGAATTTACTTTGTTGATTATTAAATAATAATTAGCCGG
>CAJTWX010000014.1 GCA_910580155.1 uncultured Alphaproteobacteria bacterium | reverse complement strand
ACCATTAAAAAAGCCCCCACAAGGGGGACTTTTTAATGGTGGCAGCGGCGGGACTGACCTCATTTCATTCGGCCGCACGGGCGCTCATCAGCTTTGCTGACCGGCGTTCTCCGCCCGCCTTTCGCTTGTAGTCAAACCCACTAACCCGTGGGTTCGAGCCCAAAACACATTATCACCATTAAAAAAGCCCCCACAAGGGGGACTTTTTAATGGTGGCAGCGGCGGGACTCGAACCCACTACCCACAGTTTAGGAAACTGTTGCTCTATCCTGATGAGCTACGCCGCCAACATGCCCTCTTTATAGCGGCCGCCACAAAATTTTGCAAGTATAAATTTCACTTGCGTCAATAGATTTTTCCTTTTATAATTTTTTCGCAGCATAGGAGAAAATGATGAAGAACTTTATTCGCCGCCTTTTTATTTCTTGCATAATAACATCATCAACCTTGCTGGCTTACTGCCTATACGAACCTCATACACTGGAAATAACACACTACACCCTGAACATACCGGAATTATCCGGCATCAAAATTATTTTTGCTGCAGATTTTCACATTGCTCCAAATGAAACAAAACGATTAAAAAAAATCATCTCAACAATCAACCAAGAACACCCCGATATTATTATACTCGGCGGCGATTATGTTAACGGACACAAACAGTCTTCATCAATGCCCATTAACGCCATTGCCAAAAACTTCGCCACATTTGAAGCTCCCTTCGGCATATATGCCGTTTTAGGAAATCACGATAACTGGTATGGAAAAAACGACATCATAACAGCCTTACAAAAACACAACATCAGAGTACTGGACAACCAAAACCATCAATTAAAAATCAATAACACCCCCCTGACAATCATCGGCATCAGTGACCTGACTACCGACAAACCGGATTTTATAAAAGCTTTCCAAAATGCATCTGCTCCTGCTATCTTAATAACACACTCCCCGGATACTTTCCCCGAAAGTCCCAAAACCGCGCTTACCCTTGCAGCTCATACCCACGGTGGGCAAATCCGCCTTCCGTTTATCGGCGCACCTATTATAAACTCCGCTTACGGGCAACGCTATAATAATGGACTTATCTCCGAAAACGATAAAACTATGATAGTCACCAAAGGCCTTGGCACCAGTCTCTTCCCCATTCGTTTCAACTGCCGCCCCGAAATCGTTGTCATCACCTTTCAATAAAATCCCGTAGCATCCTTTCGGCTTTATTTAACAACTCTATACAAATCAAACACAAAATCAGCCGATATTTTGATAACAGAAACAAATTCTAAATTGCTCATACATTTCGCATCTTTCATCTTTTCTTTAATCTTATCTTCATCACCAACACTTTTTATAATTGAATTAAACGCCAACAGATAATCCGCATTCAAGCGCTCCCCAACATTATCACATATATCATCAACCCTGAAAACGCCATCCGTTTTCCAATACAATTCAGTACCGGAAAAAAAGGATGAAACACCTGAAACAACAATTAAACGCTTATGTACATCTTTTTCAAATTGCATATCTGTTTTCATATTTTGCAAAAAACTATAGGCACTTCTATGGCTGAAATCAGCAAATAAAGAATTTAGTGTCACCAATAAGCTCAATAAAAAAACGATATATCTTTTCGGTAAATTCAGATATACCCCCCCCTGTATAATAAGATATATCGTCAAAATTGCAGCAACCGGCATAACGGACATAAAATAGCGCGACCAAAAAACATACATTTCCGGCATAATAAACGCTAATAACACAAAAGTACAAACACACACAAACAACAGAAGACGAATATCCGCATTTCTTTGCCGATTACAAACCGCCATAAACCCCAAAAGAAAAAATGCAACAAAAACACCGCCATAAACCGCACGAAAACAAAACAACTGCGTCAAACAGACATCAAGCAAGTTTTCTATTTTCAACAATAAAAATAAAAAAGACCCAAATCGCGTTGTTCGCGAAGCAATTTCAGTTCCCCGCTGCGAATGCAACAACACATCAAACGCATCGGGAAAAACAGCAAATAAAGTCAACACGCTCAAGAGCATTATACCGCCATAACTGAGTAACAAGCACCAATTTTTCCGACACAACAAGACACTACCGGTCGCCATAGCCATAAAAAAAGAAAAAATCAGCGAATTATATTGCGTTAAAATTCCCAATGCCGAATATAAATATATTAGTATCAGCTGTTCCGCACGCTCCTGCTTTTCGTCCAACATCAAAAGCGTCTGATACGCCAACCCAACAGCAAAAAACGTTTGTAACATATACATCCGCAAATACAATGCCGTCCCCAAACCGATATTGGAAAATCCCCAAAAGAAAACCGGAAAAAGTGCCAAAACATCATCTTTCAACACCAATTTTGACAATTTATACAACAAAATCAATGTCAAAGCAAAAGCCAAAATATTAAGCACCCCGCCGTGCCATTTGCTGAAAACATCCGGAAAAAACGAACATATTGTATGCAAGATTAGAAAATATAACGGCGGATGTTCAACAACTTTCAAATTTTCCCCAATATGACCATAAACAAACCGCTCATTTTCCTGCACAGTCAAATAGTCGTGAAAAATTATATTATCTAACCATTTATAAGATATACTATGTTCTTTATCCCTCATATAAGAATCAACAGACGGACTCAAATACGCCCCCTGAGTACTATTGGCGTGCGCATAACTCCATTGCTCGTCAGTATGAAAAATATCCCGCTGATTAAAATAATATAAAACCAAACTGACATTAACAACCAGCAGCATATAAAAAATATAACGGATTTTTGCCATCATTATCCGGCTGCCCCAATAAGCTCTCGTGCATAGCGGGTCTGCGGGTGTTCAAAAATCTCTTTGGCGCTGCCTTGTTCCACAACTTTGCCGCTGCGCATCACTGCCACTTCGTGCGCAATCGCCCGTACCGCCCGCATATCGTGCGAAATAAACAAATACGCAATTCCCGTTTCGCGTTGGATTTTCTTCAGTAGACGGATAATCCCCGCCTGCACAGTCACATCCAATGCCGAAGTCGGCTCATCCAAAATCATAATTTTCGGCTCTACCGCCAACGCCCGTGCAATCGCAATCCGCTGCCGCTGCCCGCCCGAAAACTCGTGCGGATATTGGCTCAAAATCTCCTCATCGCCCAATCCCACGGCTTTTAACACCTGCATTACTTTATTTCTTTGTTCAGTTTCGGAAAGCTTCGGAAAATGCACATTTATCCCCTCGCCGACAATCTCGCCGATTGTCATTCGCGGATTCAGCGAATTATACGGGTCTTGAAATACCACCTGCACATTTTTGCGGAAATCCCGTTCATTTTGGATATGCACGGACTTTGCGGTCAAAATCTCCCCGCGATATTTAATCAAATTCGCCAGACACATCCCAAGCGTCGTCTTCCCCGAGCCGGATTCGCCAACCACCCCGAGCGTCTTCCCCTCATAAAGCGCAAGCGACACATCGTCCACCGCCTGAACCTCTTTGGTAACTTTGCCAAACAGATTTTTCTTAATCGGAAACGCTACCGAAATATGCCGCGCTTCCATAAGCTTGCGTGCTTTAAAATCTTCATTCGCCGCCGTTCTATGAAAAGCAGCCAACAGCTCTTTGGTATAAGGGTGTACCGGCGCGTTAAAAATATTGCCAACAGTTCCCTGCTCCACAATCACCCCTTGCCGCATTACGATAACGCGGTTGGCAATTTTTCGCACCACATTCAAATCGTGCGAAATAAAAATCACCGCCATATTGAGCTTGTCTTTTAGCTTTAAGATAAGCTCCAAAATCTGCTTTTGCACAGTCACGTCAAGCGCCGTTGTCGGCTCATCGGCAATCAAAATCTTCGGATTATTCGCCACCGCCATCGCAATCATCACTCTCTGCCGCTGCCCGCCGGAAAGCTCAAACGGATACGCATTCATCCGCTCCGCGGCATTTTCAATCCCCACCAGCCGCAGCAAATATCTTGCCCGCGCATACGCCCTTTTTTCCGACACATTTTTATGCACGCGGATAACCTCAGCAATCTGCGCCCCGATTTTCATCAGCGGGTTAAGAGAACTCATCGGCTCTTGGAAAACCATACTGATTTTATCCCCGCGGATATGCTGCCATTCCGCCTCGGAAAGAGCCGTCAGCTCCCGTCCTTCAAATTCTATGGAGTTTGTGCTTTTATAGAGGACTTTCTTCGGGTCAATCAGCCCCATCAGTGATAATGCGGTTACCGACTTGCCCGACCCCGATTCGCCGACAATCGCCAGCACTTCGCCCTCATACACCGTAAAACTGCTATTATAAACAGCCGAAAACAACCCGCCGTCTTCGCGGATAAAGCGCACATTCAAACTTTTAACATCTAAAACCGGCTCGCTCATCTCTTCCTCTTATCCATCGCATCGCGCACGCCCTCGCCGATAAATATCAGCGCCGTCAACAGCATTGATAACACAAAAAAGACACTCAGCCCAATCCACGGCGCCTGCAGATTATCCTTCCCCTGCCGTACCAAATCGCCAAGTGACGGATAGTTATAGCCAAGCCCCAAACCAAAAAAGTCCAGCGCCGTCAAAGCCACCACCGCCCCCGCCAAAATAAACGGTACAAACGTTACGGTAGTCACCAGCGCATTAGGCAGAATATGCCGCCACATAATGCGAAAATTACCAACCCCGACAGCCTTAGCCGCTTTAACATATTCAAAATTCCGTGCCCGCAAAAACTCCGCACGCACCATACCGGTCAGCTCCGTCCACGAAAACAGCAGCAAAATCAGCAACAGCGTCCAAAAACTCGGCACAAACACGCTCGCCACGATAATCAGCACAAACATCTGCGGCATAGAATCCCATATCTCAATCACCCGCTGCAGCACAATATCCACCTTGCCACCGAAATATCCCTGCACTGCCCCGACCGCAACGCCGATAAGCGAAGAAAGCAATGTCAAAAGAAAGGCAAAAACAAATGACAACCTGATACCATACAACAACCGCGCCAGAATATCCCGTCCCTCTTCATCCGTCCCCAGCCAATGACGTTTCGACGGTGCAGACGGAAACGGCTCATTTAATTCATAATCTACCGTATTATACGAAAACTCCACAGGCGGCATAATCATATACCCCTCCGCCTCAATATTACCACGGATAAACGGGTCTTTATAGTTTGCCTCAGTCGGAAAGTCCCCGCCAAACCTCGCGTCGGTATAAACTTTGGCAATCGGAAAAAAGTACTCACCCTGATATTTCAATATAATCGGCTTATCATTGGCAATAAGCTCCGCAAACAACGACAAAACAAGCACTATCCCTAAGAAAAACAGTGCCGCTCGCGAACGTTTGTTTTTAATATATCTGCCTAATTGCATAAACTTTTACTTGCCTTTGATTGCTATTGTTTATGAGCTAACACGATTTTCAAATTTTGACAAGTATTTAATCACTAATTAACCGGATTTTATTCCACCGGTGTTTCAACCGGCTCAGCTGCCGACTGTTCTGTTGTTACCGGTTCAATTACGGGCTGCTCCTCAGCTGCCGGCTCAGGAAATACTGCTGTTTCTGCAGGTGTGGGTTGCTCGGATTCAACATTTGCCGCCGGTTCTGCTGCCACGGCATCTGTTTCTTCAACAACTGCAACCGGATTATCAATAACTGACACCTCCGGCATTTCAATGGCCTGCTCTTGCTCCGGCGCAATCACCTCCTGCTCTGATGCTGATTCTATTTCAGGCGTTTCAACCGGTTGTTCTGCTGATTCTTCAGGATTTATCATCTCAGCCGCCGGTTCTGCAGAAAGCTCTGTGTTTTCAGCTGGCAGCTCAACATTTTCTGCCACCGCCGGCTCAATCTCTTCCACAACTGTATCCGGCTGTTCATCCATCATTATTGCAGATTCAGATTGCGGCTCATTTTCCGCCTGTTGCGCAACCGGCGCCTGCACTTCCGGTACCGGTTGCGGAGCTGCTTCGGCTTGTGGCTCTATTGCCACTGGCAAATCCTGTACCTGATTCTCAAGCTTATTCTGTTCCCGCCATTTCTGATAAAACGGGCTTTTCTTCCTGAATTCTTCATACCAATCGCGATAATCCGCTGCAATATTTGAAATCTTGCTGCCGCGAATAATAGAATTGTTCACAAGATTTTGTTTCAAATTCAAAGCTTCCTCGGTCGACATTTTCATATTATCAATCGTATAGCAATGATTCTCGCCCAATAGATATGCACGTGTCACATCGCTTGCCAGACAAATCTCTGTATTCACAACAAACGACGGCGCTTTCCCTCTGCGAATCCCCAGATTAACTAACTTATCTGCCACAAAAGTACCATATCTGCCGGCAGGCATTCCGGCTAACTCACGCAGCACGCTCACCCCTTGCACGATAATATCGGTATTCTGCAGCTTTTCATTTTGATACATTTTTTCCATAAACATCTGTGTCATCCCGATGAAACACTTTGCCTGATCGGCGTATGCCTTACGCTTAAGGTCAATTCCCCCCGAATAAAGCGTATTATCTTTTAGTGATACCCACTCTTTGCGCGGTTTCAAATTGCAAAACTCGTCATAAACATACAAATCAGATGGCAACTCTGCAAACACCATATAAACCACACCGTTTTTATCTTTGGCAAAATCTTTATAAACCTCATCAAAGATGGCTGGCGCCCCTTCAATCGACAAGCGGCGGTTTTCGGAAATAACCCGCATCCCCTTCAGATAAGACATATCCAAAAGCATCTTTGCCACAGATTTTAATCCGCTGTTATGGAAACTAAGCACCCATTCGCCCAGCAGCGCAAATACATTCTTCTCAAGCGGGCTTTTTTTATCATAAACCGACACAATTCCGGTTTGTTTAACAACACAGCGATCCGTAAACATATTACCGCTTTTGTAGCAGAAATTAAACATCGGCATCGGATAAGTACTGGTCTTATAACCCGCTTTTCCCAAAGCCGCATACAATTTATTATCCTCAAGCGCCATCTTATCAAGCGAACCGTGTGCAAAATCCCAGTCATTCAAAATCTCGGCATAACCGCGGATTCCGCTTGAGGTGCTGCCATAATCAACCAGATTATAAATATCGACAATATTGCTGACCGTATCATTTTTCTGCACGAACGCATTCGGATAAACCTCAAAGTCATTAACCGCGTAAAAGCCTAAAAGCATATCGCGCAGCTCGCGGAAATTCACATCTTTGATTGTGCTCAAGAAATGGTAAGACGGAAGTTTCGGCGCCATCAGATGAACAATATTATTCCCGCGCACATCTTCTTTCATCACCGCTAATTCTTTAACTCTGTTATATTCCTTTTTATCAACCGCTGCCGTTTCGGTTTTATACATCCCGATACCGAGCGTTCCCCCAACCAACAACACAGAAAGGAAAATAATAAAAGACATCTTAAATGAGAAAAAGACAACCAGCGCCAAAACAATCCCGACCAGCCAATTCGAGGGAATAGCGCCGATAAATGTCAGAAAACCAGCGTGTTCTTCAAGCCAAACCTCCACAAAAGTATTAACATCAAACAACGCAAATTGATCCAGATACAAAATTGTTATCAACAGCATAACTAACGCACAAACTACATTTTGTGCCACACCGGAAAAAGACAGCAACAACATTAACACCAAAAATACGGCAAAAAAACCGCCGGCAATATACAACATTGCCTCGTTAACAACACCATTCTCCATCACTCTGCCGTTAATCGAATAAACAAACATCACAAAATCAAACACAAACAGCAGTGTCAAAAACATCGCCCTCAGGATTCTGTCATAAAAGTGGTTGGTTGCTTTTAAAAGAAATTCAAATGGTACGGGTTCTTTCTTTTTGTTCAAATGTACAGGCTCTGTCATCTTTCCCTCTTCAAAATAACAATTCTATGCACATACACTAACCGATATTGTTAAATAAAAGCTTAAAAAAAACACCTCCGCAAAAAATATACCCGATGATATGTCTTGAATTTTTAAATTTTGCCGTTATACTGAAAACAGTTTGAGGGATTTTCCCAAAAACTATGATACGAAAAGCCGTATGAAATAGATATATTGGACCCGGGGGCAGTACCCGGCGCCTCCACCAGATTTTATACCACGGGGGCGAGACAGGTTTGACAGTGTATAGTAAAGATATGTGGGCTGTATCCGGCGGGATACCACCGTTATCGGTTCGACTTAAATAAACGCAAATGATAATTTTGCACCTGTTGCCGTAGCTGCTTAAGCGCAAGCAACAAACTCAAATTCTTTAGGCTATGGTTAGCATAAAGTGGGGAAGGAGCCGCCTAGCAACAGAACGGCTCATTTTGTTGCAACAATGTTTATGGCAGATAGGAAGATGACTGAATTTGTAAGTGAAATAAACTACGATAAGCTGATAGAAAAATCCCTCAAACAGGTTGTTGTGGAAGCACTAAAAATTGCTGAAACGCAGGGACTCCCCAGCGAAAATCATTTTTATATCACCTTCAAAACCGACCATCCGGATACCATTATTCCTGATAATTTGAAAATCCAATATCCCGAAAGTATGACAATTGTTTTGCAGCACCAATATTCCAATCTGATTGTCAGCGAAACCTGTTTTTCGGTTGAACTGAGTTTTGGCGGACGCCCGCAAAGTCTGATTATCCCGTATGATGCAATTACTTACTTTGCTGACCCGTATGCCAAATTCGGCCTGAGTTTCTCATTTTATGAAAACGGCGATGTCCATACGCTGGACGATTTGGAGCCTGAGAAAAAAGTTTCCGGCGAAACCGCACAGATTATCTCTTTTGATAGTTTCCGAAACAAATCATAATGAAAAAAATCTCTGTTTTAATTGCCGGACGCCACGCTACCAGCCTCTCGCTTGAAGAAGAGTTTTATAACGCGCTGATAGCCATTGCCCGCACTAAAAACACGACAATAAACCAATTAGTTACCGAAATCGACAAAGAACGCACCGTACCGAACCTCTCTTCGGCAATCCGCATTTATATCCTCAAAACATTACAGGAAAAACTAAATCAGGCTTAAAACAAGTCAAACTCATCTTCTGCCGCACTGTCTGCAGTTGGCACAGCTGCCGTTTGAGCTTTTATTTCCGGCTGTGGTAAAACAAGCTGAGCTGCAACCGGTTCAACAACATCGTTTTCGGATTCGCCTGTTTGCTGTACCGGTTCGGAATTTGTCTCCGCCGGTTTGCCTAACAAAGCCTCCAGTCCGCCCGCAGCCACATTTCCGGCACCGGCCGCTGCGTTTTCTATAATCTGCTCACCCACATTGCCGCCTTCTGCAGCCGGCTCTGCTGCCGTTTCGCCTTTGCGCTTAAAACCACTGCGTTTTTTCAAATCAGACGCAACATTGTCCATTGCCTTGTTTCTGGAAACTTTCGCATTGTAATTTTCGCTTTTCAGTCCTTTGTTCGCTTCAATCTCATCAGCAAGGTCATCTAACATATCCTGCGAAAACATTGCTGTATCGCCGTTTTCAACGACTTTCGCCACCACTTCATATTGCACTTCGGTATATTTTTTCTTATACCACTCCGGCACATCCTCCAGCTTAACGCCGGATTGCAGCGGATAATACACCGCCGCTCCGCACAAAACCAGCAGCAAAAACATCACCCACAACGGATGTTTCAACACATACAATACTGCAAATATCGGAAAAGTGATAACACTTAATACCGTATACAAAAACCTAAATAAAGCACTTCTTTCTTTTCCGTGAGCCATATAAAAATCTCCTGTTTTGTTATAATAAGTTTAGCCGTTTATGTTTAAAACTTATTTAACAACACATAAATTTAATCCTGATACTGCCACTTTCCGCTGACCATATCTTTAACACATCGGCGATTGTCATATTCAGGCTTAAGGCGATAAACATTGCCATACCCAGTCGGTTCATAAAAACGGCTGATGATTGCAGGGTCAATATAATGCACAATTTTAAGCCGTCCGCTTTCTTTTGCAAATTTGTTAAAATAGCTCCGTCCATACACAAACTTTGGTTTAACCTTCACAATCAGCTCATTCATATCCGGCTGCGGCCGAATACCCGTTTTTTCGCCAATAACATCAAGCTGCCCGATAAGCTGCCAGTAATACGACGGATTTTTACCGAATAAATTATACATAAAACCGTCCCCGTTAAACACATAATCACACGGGTTAATCTGCCGCGCAATATAATCCGGCAGATACGGGCGCATCGTCCGTTCTTCATACTTTAACCGGTGAAAATGCACCGACTGTAGCAAAAAGAAATATGCTCCGCCGAGAAACAACAGCCGCACAACACGATTCTCTGCATCCAGCCGCGCTAACAACGGCACACCGCATAACACACCCAAATACACCAACAACCAATAGTAATAAATGTACGGAGAAAAATAAAACCGCCGTTGCAGAAACTCCGCCACAAACAAAAAAGCCAGCACCTGCCAATATTTATTGCCAAAAGCAACCGCAGCAATCACCCCCGCAAACCCGATGCACATCCACACCACCATCACCGGCGAAAACGCGGCAATCCGATTAAAGTCAAACCCCTCAACCAGATTAAGGTTAAAGGTATAATTACACGCATAATAAAGCGCCAGCATATCATAATGATACAAATAATAAACAAATCCCGCCGCACCTGAAAGAGGCAAAATCAGCGCTTTAAGCAAAGCCTTTGTGGCTATCTCTTTCTTATACCAAAAATACAAAATGCACAGCCCTAAGCAAAACAATGGAAACACCGCTTTCTGCGCAAATAAAAAACTGATAAAAAACCACACAAACGCAACCGACAGATGTCCCTGTTTTTTCCCGTTGAGATATAAGAAAAAATAATAAATCCCCCCCATCAGCGCAAAAATCATATAGTTATCGGGCCTGAAATCAATTGCAAAAAGTTTCTGCTCCGGAACGGCCACCGCAGCCGCTGCGGCCAGTCCCCAAAATTTATTGCTCAAAAAATCCGCGCTGATGCGATATACATAAACCAACGATTTCAGGAAAACCAAAAGCGAAACCAGACAAACAACCTCCACAACCGTTGAATCGTATGCAAACACTTTCACCAGCGGCGCAAACAAATACCACATCAGCGGATTATGGTGCTGGAAAAAATCACGGTACGGAACTTCTCCTGTTGCAATCATAAAGCTTGAATGGACGTGCTCAATATTATCGCCGTTTTGCGTGGGGAGATACGCAAGCGCCAGCGCATAAAAAACCGCCACAATAATCAAATCCAACACCAGTCCCGCTGTCGGAAGATACGTCAGACTGATTTCTTTCCACCCCGCATTTTTTATCCGCTGCCATAATTTCATCATAATCTGCCCTTTTATACTGCAACGGGCAGAAACAACTGTTTCTGCCTGTTGCATTTACTACGCCTTACCCCCTGAAACTAGCGCCATTTCTTAACCGCACCGATATTACGGTGATAAGCTTCACTTGAAGCCATATCTTCAATATCCACCGGCAACTTGCTCCGCCAGTTCGGATACTTGTCAATATCCGTCCCCGGAAGGTTCTGTACTTTCATTGACTGGAAAATATCCTCAGGCTGAAGCATAAACACTTCGCTGTTAGTTTTTGCCATATATGAGTGCACAGCCTCTTCGATTCCCTCGGGATAACCATCACCATAGAGATAGTCTGAGTGGCGGTATCTGTCTTCCGGCCAAACCCGCTCATTATCCAACGCGCTCAAAAGCAGTCTGCGTTCGTGTTCGCGCCAGCCGTAACCACCGCGTGCCTCTTCTTCCGTAAACAGCCCTAAATCTTTCATAATCCCGATTTCCGTTCCATACCACCAAGCTTTGAGCGGCGGCATATCGTGCGTACCGACAGACGCGAAATATTTGGCTTCATACTCGTGTGGCGCTTTAAGTGTTCCGTTCTCGTCATTGCGTTCCACCCACAATACGCCGAGTGAATAAATATTGCGGCTGGTAAGCATTTCTTTAAAACCACCTGCCACATTGCCGATACACTCACCAACAACCACACACTTGTTCAAATGACTCTCAAGTGCCAAAATATTGAGCATATCTTTCTCATTATAGCAGATGTACGTTCCCTCTTCCCCTCTATCCGGAATAACATACAAACGGGAAAGCCCCATAACGTGGTCAATTCTCACCGCACCAGCATAACGCATATTCGCACGCAAAATCCGGATAAACGGCTTATAGCAACGTTCTTTCAATTCAAAAGGATTAAATGCGCCAAGCTGCCATTTCTGACCGGTCGGAAAATAATTATCCGGCGGCGCACCGGCTCCGCTACCCTGCATATACAGATATTTATCTCCCCAAAACTCTGCACTGTCTTTTGAAACGCCGACCGGTAAATCGCGGTAAAGCCCGATAACCAGATTGCGCTCTTTGATTTTCTTCTCTACCAAACGCAGCTGCCTGTCCGCCTCAAATTGTAAAAACTTAAAGAAATCCACTTCATACAGGTGTTCTGCGGCAAACTTTTCCACTCCGTTTGATAAAGCCGAACTTAAAGACTCTTCCCACTGCTTAGAAGCCTTGCCTTTTAGTTTGACGCGCTCTTCGCTGATAGCCTGAAAAACAGCAAGCCTGTGCAATTCGCCCGTATCAGCAGCCTTAAAAGCATCAAACTCTTTTGCATAATCCGAACAGTCATTGGCCTTCACCCGCGCATAAATATTACGCAGCGCACGGATTTTTGCGTTATACACCGCCGTATAGTCGATATTTTCTTTTTCTTTCGCAAACCAAATTGCCTGCCCGTCTTTATCGCCCTCTTCATAAAACGGTACTTTCTCAACATCAATATAAATCGGGTTCAAAAATAATCTGCTGGACGACGCATACGGACTTGCCGTTTCCGGAAAATCGTGCTGCAATACATTAAGCGGGTTTAAGCCGATAATATCGCCGCCACTGTCTGCCATCAAATCCACCATATTTTCCAAATCGGTAAAATCGCCTACCCCCCAGTTGCGCCGGCTCTTGAGCGAATACAACTGCACTGCAAAGCCAAATAATTTTTCCTTGCCTTTTTTATCAAGTGCATAACACTGTGTCGGTGCAACAGCCAACACTGTTTTATATTCACCTTTAACCGTCTTAACCACAACATCGTAATAATTCGGCTCAAGCGTTGTCCCGATATTCCCCTTTAATTTAACATACGCATTTCTTTTTTCTTCTTCGCAAAACGTCACATCAAGCGGCTTAAAATCGCTCTTACCCTCTAAAGCATAGCTTACGGTCACATTACCTTTTGCCTCTTCCTCGCTCAAAACAATATCAAAAGCCTTGTCATCCACCGTCACCACATAAATCGCATCCATCGCCTGCTGCCAGCGTTTTTTCTCAATTCTGTCAAGCGAACGCTGTATCTCATCGTCATTTTTCGCATCATACCCGAAGCTTTCAATAAAAAAGCGAAGCTGCTCGTCTGAAACGACCGTAGTTTTAATCGTTCCGCATCCATATGTAAAAATTGTACAAATATTCAGTTTGTCTGCGAGTTTTTTTAATAGTTCACTCATATATACTCTCCTACTTTTTTATTTCAAAACACAATACCGACCACGCCGGCACCCAAATCTCTGCTCCGGCGCCCAGACGCTCGGCTTCAAACCTTTCGGAACTGTCCATCAGTAAATTCCATTTATAAGATTTTTTGATGTTTGGCAACTTCCATTTTAAGTTATTCGCATTCGCATTCAAAACCACCATAAACAGCTTTTCGTGTGCCACGACCACATATGCAAGGCTCTTGCGGCTCGCCTGATACCAGTCTGCCTGCGTAAACTCCGTCCCTTTATCCGTGTACCACGCAATATCCTTAAGCCCCTGCTTATGGTCAACCACTGTTCCCGTAAAGAAATTTTTGCGATTAAAAATCCCCATCCGTTTACGCAGCTTAATCAGCTTTTTCACAAAACGGATATTGTTGATTTCTTCCGTGCAAAACGTTTCCCACATCAAATACGAAATAACGTTATCCTGACAATACGCATTGTTGTTGCCAAACTGCGTATTCAAAAACTCATCGCCCGCACGGATAATCGGCGTTCCAAACGAAAGCAGCAAGGTAGCCATCATCGCCCGCAGCCGGAGCTTGCGGTTTTCCATAATCTGTTTATCCGTGCTCATTCCCTCAATACCGGAATTCCAGCTCCAGTTCGCATCCGTTCCGTCGCGGTTGTCTTCCCCGTTCGCAAAATTATGCTTATGGTTATACGTCACCAAATCATTAAGCGTCATCCCGTCGTGCACGGTAATATAGTTGACCGAACTCCAGATAGTCCGGTGGCTCGGCCCGAAAATATCGCTTGAGCCGGCAATACGGCTCGCCAGTTCTCCGACCTGCCGGTCATCGCCGCGCCAAAACCGCCGCACCACATCGCGGTAACGGTCGTTCCACTCCATCATCCCTGGAGGAAACGCCCCGAGCTGATAGCCCCCAATCCCGATATCCCACGGCTCAGCTGCAATCTTAACAAGCTGCATCACCTCATCTTGACGCACCGACATCAAAAAGCCGCTGTGCTGCGTAAATTCCTGCCGCACACGCGCAAGTGATGTTGCCAAATCAAGCCTGAACCCGTCAATATGCATTTCTTCCACAAAATAACGCATCGAGTCCATCACCAACGTCAAAACATATGGGTTCTGCAAGTTAAACGACGCCCCGCACCCCGTGCTGTCATAATAGTATCGTTTGTTGGCACCATCTAAAGTGTAATAGCTTTCGTTGTCGATTCCCCGATAACACAGTGTCGGTCCTAAATGATTCCCTTCAAATGTATGGTTATACACCATATCAAGGATAACTTCCATCCCGCTTTCGTGAAAGCGCTTAACCATCTTTTTAAAATCATCGACATTTGCCCCCACCAAATAACTCGGTTCCAGCGCAAAAAAGCTCAATGTTTCATAGCCCCAATAATTATCGCGCATTCCGACATTGCGTTCGCCCATAAAAGCATTCACGGGCATAAGCTCAACCGAAGTCACCCCGAGCCAGTTCAGATAGCTGCACACGCTGCGGCTGGCAAGCCCTGCAAACGTACCGCGTTTATTGTCCTGCACCTTCGGATGCGCTTTGGTAAAGCCTTTAACGTGAAGCTCATAAAAAACCGTTTTGGCAGGGTCAACCTGCGGCGGCACATCATCGCTCCAGTCAAACTCATTTTCGCCCACAACCACTGATTTCGGAACATAAGGCGCACTGTCAAGCGTTGAAAAAGACAAATCTTTCTCGGGGCTTTCAGTATCATACCCGAAAATTGCCTTGTTCCAAATCAGCCGCCCGACGAGCTTTTTGGCATATGGGTCAATAAGCAGCTTATTCGGGTTAAAACGCTTCCCCCTCGCCGGCTCATACGGACCATACACGCGATAGCCGTAAACCTGCCCCGCCTTAACGCCCTCAAGGTAAATATGCCAGATATTGTTTTCGCGGACAGGCAGTTCATAGCGCGCTGTTTCCGTTACCCCGCTCTTGTCAAACAAACACAGCTCAACCCGTGTTGCTCCGGCAGAAAACAAGGCAAAGTTCACACCCCACTCATCCGGAGTTGCCCCCAGAGGATACGAACGCCCGTCCCAAACTTTAATATCCGGCATATTCCCTCTCTTTGCTTAATATCTGATGTGCTTTAACACGATAGTAGAAAGCGGCGGCAATGTCAGCTCAATCGAATGCGGACGACCGTGCATTCCCTCACCGGAAGCATAAATCTCGCCACCATTCTTGATACCGCTGCCCCAATAACTCTTATCATCACTGTTAAAGATTTCCTGATAAACGCCGCTGTCCGGCACACCGATTTTGAAGTTATGACGAACCACTGGCGTAAAATTGGAAACCACAATCATATAATTGTTATAATCGTGACCACGGCGGATGTATGAAATCACGCTGTCATTCGCATTTGCGTGGTCAATCCACTCAAACCCCTTACCATCAAAATCTTCTTCATAAAACGCCGAATTTCCTTTATACATCAGGTTCAAATCGCGCACACAGTTTTGCATTCCTTTATACATCGGGTACTGCAATAAATGCCATCTCAGGCTCTCGTTCGCATTCCATTCCCAATCCTGCCCGAACTCATTGCCCATAAACAACAGTTTCTTGCCCGGATGTGTCCACATAAACCCGTAGTACGCGCGCAGGTTGGCAAACTTCTGCCATTCATCCCCCGGCATCTTCTGCAACATCGAGCCTTTGCCGTGAACAACCTCATCGTGTGAAATCGGCAGGATAAAGTTTTCGTTAAACGCATAGAGCAAACCAAACGTCAACTTGCCGTGTTCATATTTTCGGTAAACAGGGTCTTTACTGATGTAAGAAAGTGTATCGTTCATCCATCCCATATTCCATTTATAGCCAAACCCCAAACCGCCCATAGAGGTCGGACGCGACACCATCGGCCACGCGGTCGATTCTTCCGCACAAGTCATAATGCCTTCGTTATTACCATAGCAAAGTTCATTCATCTTGCGGATAAAGGCAATCGCCTCAAGGTTCTCATTACCGCCATAAATATTTGGCACCCACTCACCGTCATTACGCGAGTAGTCCAGATAAAGCATCGATGCGACCGCATCCACACGCAATCCGTCAATATGATATTCTTTCAACCAATATAAAGCGCTGGAGCAAAGCACGTTGCTGACCTCGGTTCTGCCGAAGTTGTAAATCTTCGTACCCCAGTCTTTGTGTTCGCCTTTGCGCGGGTCAGCGTGTTCATACAAATGCGTCCCGTCAAATTCAATCATACCGTGCCCGTCTTTCGGGAAATGCGCCGGAACCCAGTCCATAATTACGCCGATATTAGCTTGGTGAAACTTGTCAATCATATAACGGAAATCATCAGGAGTCCCGAAACGCGATGTTGGCGCAAAAAGCCCAGTAACCTGATATCCCCAAGAACCGTCAAACGGATGCTCGCACACCGGCAAAAACTCAACGTGCGTAAAACCCATATTCATAACATATGGAACAAGCGTATCAGCAAGCTCGCGATAGTTCAAAAATTCCGACCCGTTCTCGCCCTTTCTGCGCCACGAACCAAGGTGCACCTCATAAATGCTCGTTGCCCTGTCAAAGCTGTTATATGCCGCACGATATTTCATCCACTCGTTATCGTTCCAATTATAGTGGTTCAAGTCATACACAATAGACGCCGTATTCGGACGCACTTCCGCATAAAAAGCCATTGGGTCGCTCTTTGTCAAAATGTACCCTTCGTGTGTTTTCACTTCAAACTTATAATATTCACCTTCGCAGATATTCGGAATAAAGATATCCCACACACCACAGTTATAGTGCTTACGCATCACATTCACGCGCCCATCCCAGTTATTAAAAGCACCAACAACCGAAACGCGTTTTGCATTCGGAGCCCACACCGAAAACCCGACACCTTTAACGCCATTGATTTCCATCAAATGCGCACCAAGTTTTTTATACAGGTCAAGGTGATTCCCTTCGGCAAATAAATACTCGTCAATATCACCTAAAATTGACGGATAAGAATAAATGTCCTCTTCAATGTATGATTCGTTTTTATCATTTGTAATTTTAAATTTATGCTTAAAACCATCTGTGTTTGTAACCCCTAAATTTATCTGATAAAAACCTCTGGAGTCGAGCTTGGTCATCATCCCCAAAGAATTGCCATTACTATCCAAAAGCTCAATTGCTTTTGTATTCGGCTTATACGCGCGGATATAAACTTCCTTGCTTCCTTTATCGCGGTGAATACCCAATACAGCCATCACATTTTCATAATCGCCGTTAATAATGCATTCCATTTCTTTTTGTGAAAGTAAATTTTTCATATTCTCTCCCTTTGGGCTTAAAATCGCAAAGTTCTGCGTCTGCCCTTTTTCCTCATTTTTTACAGTCTGTTTTTTAACTGTGCTGGCCATAACTATAACTCCAAAATATAAATAAAAAATAGGTTACGTTTTATCTATAAAAACAAAACAAAAAAAAAGCAAGGAAATTGTCAAAAAAAATCGTTTTTTTAGTTTGTTTTTTCTTTTAAAATCAAAAACATCTTGTTTTAAAACCGTTTTTAAAAACAAAACAGGATTTTAGCACTTTTCCGCCACTTTTTTCCAGCTCAAAATATAACCATCCGTTTTATGTTTTGCACAAGGAGGCAAAAAAAATATTTTGATCATTCCCCGCCTCAAAAACACCTCATTTTTCAAAAGTCTTTTTTTCACCAAAACAACATACGATTTTATATTTTTGTTTCAATAAATTAACTATCGTTTTTTCTCCCCCGAAAACAAATATTTTTACCCTGTTTTTTAAAGCAAAAAAAAATTTACATTTCCCCTCTTTTTTTAATCATTTTTTAATTTATTTATGTATATACAGAACGTAAATAAAATATGATTGGAAAAATTGTATTTACAAAAAAAATTTTATACTTATACTTAACATTGTTTTATAACAAAATTATTGGAGATTTGAAATGACATTCAATGAAAATTTAATCAGAGAAGCTGCATATTACAACTGGCAAAATGCTGGTTGCCCGTTTGGTCAGGATGAAAAATTCTGGAATATGGCAATTGAACAGATTTATGGCTCTAAAGCTACAAAATCTTGCTGCAGCTCTTCTTGCTCTGCAAAGAAAACAGCAACTAAAACAGCTGCTAAAAAATCTACATCTTCTTCTAAATCCAAATCGAAGAAATAAGATTTACTTGAGCTAGAAAAAACCACCTTTATTTGAGGTGGCTTTTTTTGTGTCTAAAATAGTATACTCTCCAAAAATTTCCACGTTGCGCATTACGATATACTCCATCCACCCACCGCATCCCAAAGTTATGCAGGTGAGGTTCACACCATTTACCATATCTTAATCACTTACATTCTAAAATCGACCCACAAAACTTAAAAAAAGGCGACTGAAATGAAATCTCTGAATCCCTTAAAAAAGCTTGACATTGCTTGCTTTCTCCGCTCGCAATTATACCTTGCGCCGGTGCTGCTGTTATTCTATCAGCAAAACGGTTTGACCATTGCCGATTTCGTTATGTTTCAGGGAATTTTCCAGCTCACCGGAATTATTTTCGAAGTTCCCTGCGGCTACATCGCCGATCTCATCTCCAAGAAAAAAGTCCTGATTTTGGCATTCGTTTGTTTCTTCCTCCGCGCCGCATTATGGCTCTCTTTTTCAGGAGTGTATATCGTGCTTTTGGGCGAGCTTTTTAACGCGCTTTCCCGCGCCTTTTTATCCGGCGTTTATGATAGTTATATTTATGATTATCTGAAAAGCAAAAACAAAACCGGACGAATGCTCAAAGAATGCGGGCGCACAAACTTTGCAATGTCAGGCGGTGCAATGTTTGCCGCCCTGTTCAGCGCAGTTTTGTATAATCATTTCGGAACGGTCATTTTACTTTTTCTTGAGCTGATTTTAACTTTAACAAGCATCCTGCTTTTGACCTCGCTGCCAAACCCGCCGTCTGCCAAACCGCGCGGTGTAACCATAATGCAAAAATTCGCCGAAATCAAAGCAACCGCCATCGCCACTCTCACTAATAAAAACATTAATTTATACATCATTTTTTCCGCGCTGTTATTCTCCACCACCTCGCTGTTTTGCTGGTGTTTCCAACCGTTGTTAAAGATGTCTGCCGCCCCCGTATTTATGTTCAGTTTTGTATCGGTCATCAACCACGCTCTGCGCGCCGGATTCTCCTATCACGTCAACCGGCTTAAAAAGTTTTTCGGATTTAACCGCCTGTTGGTCGTCACCACTTTTCTATGCCTCTATTCTTTCGCGTGTATGATTTTGGGCTTTTATTTCAAAATGCCATACCTCGCAGTAATGTGTCTGATGTTCGTCTGTATCGGCATCGGATTCCAGCTCGCATTTGCAATTGCAAACATCAACCATATCCACACTTTTGCAATTGAGGAAACCCGCGCCACTATCTCGTCTGTCAACAATATGCTCCAGCAAACAATATCCGGCATCTCGCTCATTTTGTTTAAGTTTGTCGTTGCCCCAGCTAACGGCGCCGCCGGCTTAAGTTTTTCCGCCGCCTTTGCTGCATTCGGCGCATTTTACATCGCCGCCTTTGCTTTCCTGTTATATAAAATTTATCGTCGCAAAAATGCTGCCGCAAATTAACGCGTTCTCTTAACTAAAAATAAAACAATCCCCGCTATACTCTTTAGTATATATTAATTGACTAAAGGATTTTTTATATGTCTGCGTGGCTTGTTTTTTTAATCGTTGCAATCATTTTTCTGATTGCTGAAATTTACTCAATGACAATGTTTTTCTTAAACTTCAGCGCCGCGGCGGTTGTCTGTGCGCTCATCGCCTTGGGAACGGAAAATTACAACATCTTAATCCCTATTTTTGCGGTTCTCTCGATTCTCTTCATCCTCTTTTTGCGCCCGTTTATCAACATCAACCCACGCAAAGACAAAACCCACTGTTTTGAATCGCAATACATCGGCAAAATCGCCACCGCCAAAACTGACATCACTGCTTTCAGCGGACGCATCAACATCTATGACGAAGATTGGGAAGCCCGCTTAAATGAAGAAGACGCCGCCGACATCAAAAAAGGTTCCAAAGTAACTATCATCCGTCATAACGATTTAACTATGTTTGTTGAAAAGAAAGGAAAGAAATAATGACTGCTCTCTTAACCCTTATCATCATTTTAGCGCTCTTTACCGCAATTAAAGGCTGCATCATCGTCGAACAACAGGAAGTCGTTATCATCCAACGCCTCGGACGTTACAAAGAGACCCTGACCGCCGGCTTGAATTTCATTGTTCCTTTCATCGACGAACCGAAAGCCATTTACAAAAAAGTAACGGTAAATTATCGTGACGGCGGCTCTTCGTCTTATATGCAAAAATCCACCCGTATTGACCTGCGCGAAACCGTTTGTGATTTCCCGCGCCAGAGCGTGATTACCAAAGATAACGTATCCATCTCCATCAATGCGGTGTTATACTTCCAGATTGTCAACCCTGAAAAAGCGGTTTACGGCGTTGAAAACCTTTATGAGGCAATTGAAAAACTGACCCAGACCACACTCCGCCAGCTGATTGGTAAACTCGAGCTGCAGGAAACTTTAACCTCACGTGACAAAATCAACACCGAACTGCGCGAAACTATTGACAGCGCATCCGATAAATGGGGCGTTAAAGTCAACCGTATTGAGCTGCAGGATATTACCCCGCCGTCAGATATTCAAAACGCGATGGATAAGCAGATGAAAGCCGAACGTGAAAAACGTGCAATGATTTACGAAGCAGAAGGAGAGAAAGAAGCTTCCATCCGTATCGCCGAAGGTAAAAAAGAGGCGGCAATTCGTCAGGCAGAGGGCGAAAAAGAATCAGCCATTTTAAAAGCCGAAGGTATCGCGCAGGCACGTATGGTTGAGGCCGAGGCCGAAAAAGAGGCAATTAATCGCATTATCGAAGCTCTGTCTTCCAAAGGTCAGGCAGATAAATACCTCATCGCGATGAAATATCTTGAAACGATGAAAGAAATGACCTCCGGACAAGACAATAAAATCGTCTATATGCCTTATGAGGCCACCGCGGTATTAAGCTCTGTCGACGGCATCAAAGAAATGCTCATCGGCAAAAAAGGCGCATAACCCCAAGCATAAGGAAACGGCAAAATGTTTATACTCATAACCCTCGGACTATTCCTCCTGAAGTTTTTGGCTCTTGGCGTGGTCGGGCTTTTCTTCCTTGAAGATTTGGAGCTGACCAAAACCGCCGGTACCACCATCTACTCCACCTATATGGCAGCCGGAATCTGCACCTTTTTATCGCTGCTGTTTTTCGTGTTGGGAAGAAAGTTATTATGGTTGATAATCTTTGCCGTTTCCGGCATTTTCTACCTCGGAATGTATAATAGCGCACCGGATATAGCTGCCATTCACCGGCAAAATGATTTAAAGAGCCGATATTTTCAAGATACAGGCACTTTCTTTGCCCGAATGGGCGATGTGCTTAAAATCATCAATGAAAATAAGCAGTAGCAAAAAATCCCCTCCTGACGAGGGGATTTTTATATATCAAACAAATCTTAGTGTTCAGCGCAGAATCTCAATTCATAGGCGTCACGCGCCTCTTCAATCAGCTTTTTCGCCTCGTCCGGTCCCAAAAACTTTTCAATCGTCACCTGTTTTTTCTCCAGCACTTTATAGTCTTCAAAAAAGCGTTGCAACATCTTCAAAATATGCGGCGGGATTTCCGAAATATTGTGAAAAACATTATACTCGGGGTCGTCCTCGTGAATAGCGATAATCTTGTCATCTGCCTCGCCGCAGTCAATCATCTTCATCACGCCAATCGGCCGCGCCCGCATAATCGACAACGGCATAATCGGCTCCTGCCCCAAAACCAAAATATCCAAAGGGTCATTGTCTTCGCAATATGTTTGCGGCACAAACCCGTAATTTGCCGGATAATGCACCGAAGAATACAAAATGCGATCAACCTTAACAAGCCCGCTTTCTTTATCCAGCTCATACTTAACCTGCGAACCTTTCGGAACTTCAATAATCGCCGGAATAATATCCGGAAACTGCGAATAATGCTTTACCTGATGCCACGGATGCACGATATTTCTCCTAAAAAATTAACTTCGCCGAATATAGACAAACGGCTATCATTTGTCAATAAGATTTTTAAAAAATTGTTTGCCATCCCGCAAAAAATATGTTAAACTGCCGTTAATGTAACCAAAAGAATAAATGCGGGAGTTTTTAAAGAATGATAACCTACACCCCAGACCAGCTTGTCAAATTAAATTCCGATGAAATTGACATCCTCCAAAAGTCAAACGACACCGCCGCCCTCGAGCATATCAGCGACAAAAAAGAAGAATTATCTTTCTTAAACAAAGAACAGTTAGACCATTTAAAAGAATATTTTACCGACACAATGGAAAAATACCGCTTGCTCTATGAAGCCATTGTTTCCGGTTTTTCCACCCCGACCAAACCGGGATTTCCCGAATTTATCTATAACGTGAACCTGAAAGACGGCAGCATCGAAACAGACCGCAACAACCGCCGCATCAGCTACTCTACCGAAATTTTAGCCCCCTGTACCAGCGCAATGCTGCATTACATTAACAGTGAGTGTAATGACGTGTATGTCGTCATCCCGCCGATAAAAAGTGCCAAACGCACGGTTGAAAAAATCATTGACGAATGCCGCCGCACTTATGATATCAACAAAGAAAAAAATCTCGCAAAATTTTCCGAGGGCGCGTTTGAACCTTTAGAAGACGAACCGGAATTTCCTTTTTCTTTTCCGGAAAAATCAGCACATTCTCCCCTGCCCCGCATAACGGAATTACCGGAAACAATGTGCCCTACTGCCCGCAAAGTCGAAGAGCTGCGTAATGAGCAAAAAACCAAAAATGCTCTGACAAACATTCTCACCAAAGATATGCTCCCGCACGATATTTACCGCCTGTCCATCACCTCCAAATACCCTGGAGATTTGGAAGAGCTTATCCGTGAACTTGAACAAAAATTTCCCCCTTACATCACCTTTGAAAAGGGCGAACGCAACCTCTATAAAAAACACTTAAGTGAAAACGAACGCAACTATTTTGACATCAAAAAAACCGCGCGTATCAACATCCCAAACAGCAACCGCTGTTTTTACATCGAGTTTCAGTTTAAACAGACCAATATGTTTTTTGCCCATATCCGCTCGCACAGCGCTTATGAGGAATACCGTATCATAGACGCAAAATATCTCGCTGCCAAAGACGGAGCAGAAAAGAAAAAGCCCTCAAACGAAACAAAAGCTAAAATTGCCCAACTCAAAAAACAACGTGATGAAAAACGCGAGCTGTGCCTGCGCATTCACCGTAACGCCGTCCATCAGAGCAATTTGTACTTAATGCACAAACTCTTATGGCTTGATGATAATGCCCGCGGACTACACCGTAAACCCGAATGTGAAGACGGCAAATATCAGCATTCCATAGACACACTGCGCAAAAACTACATTGTGGAAAGTTACGAACCGTTTGACGGCGCAACTGCTTTCACCACTAATCCGAACGAATATCTCAACAAAGCATATTACTTAAAGTTAATCGGCATTTTACCCGAAAGTTTTGACGAACTCGGCAAAACCGCCAAAATACACATTAACAAAGCGTGGGAAAACTTAACCGACGCAGACATCAAAGATTTTGACCGCATCACCACTATGGCAATTAAATATCAGGACACCATCCGTGCCATTCAAAAAGAACGTCAGCTGATGGATAACAATACCCTGCTTAATGTTTTGGCACAGGCAACCGGCAACAGCCTCGGAAGATAATCTATGCCGGAGATAAAATACGCCATATTTGATATCGGACAAACCATCTATCCGTTCACGCTCCAACCGCTGATAACACATATGCAGCGCGAAACTACCGAGCCGAAAGTTTTTGCCCGCAATCACTCCCCGCAGTTTTATGATTATAATCCGTATATGAAAGGCGAAATGACAGACGTCGAATTTGCTGAAGAGCTGTGTTTTTTCTGCCGCGTACCGTATAACGAAAACAGGCTTCAGGAAATCAATACCGCCCTGCATCAGGGCTGCGGAGAACGTTTTTCCGAAACCCTAAAAGCAATAAATCTCCTCCGCCAACACGGCACAAATATCAGCCTTTTATCAAACGCACTTCCTTTGCTTGCAGACACCGGCACGGATATAACCAAACCCGACCTTGTATTTACCTCGTATAATTTAGGCCTGTTAAAACCCGATACGGCAATCTTTCAAACTGTACTTAATAAACTAAACACAGCTCCCGAGCAAACGCTCTTTTTAGATGATAAAAAAGCCAATGTCGAAGCTGCACAATCATTGGGAATAAACGGCATAGTATATCATCCCAAAACCGTTTTAAAAGAGCTTGCTACCTACCTGCAGCCGCATTCCACTCTTTCCCGTTCACGAGAAGCTTAAGCGCATAAGGCTTAATCCCGCGTTTATACGAAAACACCATCTCGGCTTTATTGCGTGAATCCCGCACCGCTTTATCCAACATCATCGCCTTATCTTCGGGCACATAAAAACGCCCCTGCCGTTCAAAAGCCGCCCGCGGGCAAACACCGTTTTCAAACTGTGCGCAATCCGTTTCATCCCAGTTTATCCGATATGAAATATAATGTCCCGAGAGCAAATCCCGTGGGTCATACCCTTGCAGGCGTACGACCACTTCCCGCCCCTGATAGCGCTCATTCTCAATCGTTGCCACCCACGCCAGCATAATCATCACCGGCAAAAACACTAATCCTGCATAGCCATATTTCTTAAGCATCTTTTTTCTCCTCTTTTTTAACCAGTTTAGACCACTTGGAAACGCCTTTAACGAGCGCAATCAACACCGCGCCGCTGATAATCAGCCCGATACCTGTGCCAAACAGCCCGATTTTATCGCCAAGCCAAATATACAGACTAAACACCCACAGTCCGGCAAACTTAATATTAAGCCGCACCTTACGATACTCTTTAAAATATTGATAAACAAACGATGTCATCAGCAAAATCACGCCGCTGACAACCAAATGCGAAAATTTATACCACAAAATATAAATAGCCAACACCAGATAAAACGCCAAAAAGGCATCACGTTGCAGCACACTCCCCGCAGCAAAATCAGGTTTATACTTGCTCAAAGCCCAACCACTAACAAATAACGTTACATATACAGCTAATAAAATCTCAAGCCAATGCCGCCCGCCGGCATACATCGCGCACCACGCCAAAAACAGCGGCATCCAAAACCAAGCCACATATTTCTTTTTTGCTGCAAACAACAGCGGCAGTGTCGCCGCCCACCAAAACGCAAACGGCAGGTGATAAATATTGCCGCTCAAGTGATAAACCTGTATCACCAGCCCGATTGCCGCCCCCACGAGCAAAAACAACGCCACGAGCCATTTTTCCGCCTTATTATCCTGCCCTTTAAGCTTGTTCGAAACCGCCATACCAGCCGCACCGGACAACAACACAAACATCATTATCAATTTCAAATTATCGCCAAGATATTCCCAATTGGACGCCACTAGCGAAATCACCCCGATACCAATGGTAAAAATCCCCAACAAATTTAGCGCCCGCATCACAAAACCGCCGCCAACTCCGTCATCATACGCTAAAATCTGCTTTTGCTGCTCATCAGAAATAATTTCCGCTTTAACAAGCTTATCCAATTGCTTTGCCTTAAACATCAAAAAACTCCTCTCATTAAATTTCGTCTACCATACCATTTAATCGTTTAAAAATACTTTACATCTTTGCAGAAGTGCGCTATCACTCTCTCCAAAGGAGAATACAAATGTCGAATTTAAAAACCAATGCAATGCGTATTTTAGACAAACACAAAATCGCCTACAAAACCTATTGTTACGCAAACACTAATGCCATCTCGGGCGTTGATGTCGCCTCTACCTTAAACCAAAACCCCGCGCAGGTTTTCAAAACGCTTGTCACCACCGCAAAATCTGGCAACCATTATGTCTTTATGCTCCCTGTTGCCGAAGAGCTGGATTTAAAAAAGGCCGCTCTGGCCGTTAATGAAAAATCTGTCGAAATGCTCAAGCAAAAAGACCTCCAGCCCTTAACCGGTTATGTTCACGGCGGCTGCTCGCCAATCGGGATGAAAAAGCAGTTCAAAACTATCATTCACCACACCGCGCAAAACTTTCCGACCATCATTTTTTCTGCCGGCCACATCGGCTATCAGATCGAACTCGCCCTCACCGACCTTATATCCGTCATTCCACTCGGCACCGCCGATATTATCGTATAAATATGCTGGCACATTTCTCACTTTTCGCAAAAAACATTGCATTTTTATTTAAACACAATATACTCCGACTGAAAATAAAGTATTAAGATATTATCATTTCAGACAACTGCTGTATAAATAAATTTAATTTATTGTTTAATTTTAAATTCTTTATCTTATGACACCAGATGCTATTATTAAAAAAATCCAAACTCAGGAAAAATTAAGTTTGGAAGAACAAATTCAGTTGCTAGATTTGCCCAATGCCGCAGAATTACTCGTTGAGTATGTCAAACATACTTTTCTAAAGCCGGAGGCAGAATGTAAAATGCTGACATTGCCTAACGCCACAGAACTATTTCGTGTGTACACGGAAAATTTCAACCTTGATGTAAGGACACAATACGCAATGCTCACTTCAACAAATGTCGCTGAACTGTTAAAAATCTATTTAGAATTTTCCATCTTTGAAGCTGAAGTGCAGCTTGCAATGATGGAGCAGCCTGATTCTGCACTAATAAAAATCTATATAGAAGAAACAGCATTGGACGACGAAGCAGAAGAGAAAATGTTGAACCGTCCGGACGCTGCCGAACTGCTTAACATCTACACAAAAAAGTATAAGCTGTGTGACGAAGTTCGAAAGATTGCTACAAGAAAAGGCCTGTTGTAACTTCAAGCTTAATGTTAACACCTCTTTGAATAATCAAAGAGGTGTTTTATATTTCCCGATTACTATCTCACCTCCTATAACCATTCCGCCCCCTTTCCCCTCCTCCCCCCAAAAAACAAACCCCTTGCAATCCCCCAAAAAATATGCTACCATATCCCCATACGC
>CAJTWX010000013.1 GCA_910580155.1 uncultured Alphaproteobacteria bacterium | reverse complement strand
TCTCCTTTTTCCGTGAGTCATTGCGAGGGCTTTAGCCCGTGGCAATCTCATTCGGCAAGAGCATACCAAACTCTCACAAGATTGCTTCGTCACTCCGCTCCTCGCAATGCCTCGCTAAAAGAGCATACAAAATTAACTTGACTTTAACCTTGCTTCCACTAAACTCCTTCTTGTCGGTAGAGATACCGTCAGGGCTGTCGAAAGCTCTCTTAGATTTATTCCTTGATGTAAGTCAGGGAGCTTGTGGCTATATATTGAAGGCTATAAGAGTCATATCTAAGTGATTTTCGAACTCCCTGGCGCTGGATTTTCCCGCGCCAGTATTTTTTTAACTTAACTAAATTAAATAGGAGTTTATATTATGAATGATAAAGAATATAGTTTAGACCAGTCAAGTGGTGATAGATTAGCAATGGCTATACAAAAGCAAATTGGCTTTTTATTGTTTCAGGAGCGGCAAAAGCGTGGAGTTAAATTAACAATGTTAGCCGCTCTTTTAGATGTTAGTCCGGAATATATAGACAAATTGGAAGCAGGACGCGGCAAAATACAGTGGTCGGTTTTGTGTAAAGTTTTAGAATATTATCATCGTAAATTTGAAATAACGCTGATTCCGGATATGGAGGAAAGCAAGAAAACGGAGGAAGCGACCGAACAACAAGTCTAAAAATAAAAAAAAGCCCGCTAAACAGCGGGCTTTCCTATTGCTCAAAAAATTACAATTAAGCGTATCTTTTTGCCATAACAGACAACGGAACCGGCTTAATCTTGTCCGCTTGGCCAGCTGCGCCAAATGCAACATAGCGATCAATACAAACCTTTTTCATTTCTTCAATTGCCGGCTTCAGATATTTGCGCGGGTCAAATTCTTTCGGATTCTCGGCAAAGAGCTTGCGGATAGCACCAGTGATAGCCATACGGCAGTCTGTGTCAACGTTTACTTTGCGTACGCCGGACTTAATACCACGAACGATTTCTTCAACCGGAACGCCAAACGTCTGCGGAATAGCGCCGCCATAAGCGTTAATCAAATCTTGCAATTCTTGCGGAACAGAAGAAGAGCCGTGCATAACCATATGTGTATTCGGCAGTTTTGCGTGGATTTTTTCAATCACGTCAATCGCCAAAATATCGCCGGTCGGCTTGCGGGTAAATTTGTATGCGCCGTGAGATGTGCCAACAGCAACCGCTAACGCGTCAATATTTGTTTCTGCTACAAATCTGGCTGCTTCGTCAGGGTCAGTAACCAAACGTTTCTTGTCAATTACGCCTTCCGCGCCGTGACCATCTTCTTTGTCGCCTTTGCCGGTTTCCAAAGAACCGATAACGCCAAGTTCGCCCTCAACTGATGCGCCCACAGCGTGTGCACGGGCAACAACTTCTTTGGTAACGTGAACATTATATTCAAAAGAAGACGGAGTTTTGCCATCAGCTTCCAAAGAACCGTCCATCATAACGGAAGAGTAGCCGTTAACCAAAGCTGACTGACAAATATCAACCGAAGAACCGTGGTCTTGGTGCAAACAAATCGGCAATTCCGGATACATCTCGATACCCGCCGCAATCATATGGCGGATCATCGGGTCGCCAGCAAATTTTCTGGCACCTGTAGAGGTTTGGATGATAACCGGAGCGTTAACTTCTTTAGCAGCTTCCAAAACGGCTAAAATTTGCTCCATATCGTTAATGTTAAAAGCCGGAACACCGTAGTTGTTCTCAGCCGCGTGGTCTAAAATCTGACGCATAGAAACTAAAGGCATCAATATTCTCCTTATTAAAAGTATTATTCTCACCACGAATATATAAGTTTGGGCAATATTTGCAAGTAATTTTTAGTGTATTAAACCACAAAAAAAGCCCGCATAAAGCGGGCTGATGCGAAGAATTAAATACTTAAGCAACGTCTCTTTGCTTTTTAAATGCGATAACATTATTAAGGTCAAAACTGTTTTTCTGTTCGGTGCACGTTCCGGATGCGATTATTCTATAGTTATTCAAGACCAGACCGCGAACCGCTGTTTTGGCGATGCAAGTACCGCCCGCAATTTTTTTCCCGCCGGCTTTGGCGAATGCTTCACGTTTTGTCGTATTACTAATTGTTGCCTTAATCATACTTGTTTCCTTTCTTATTATTGACATAATAGATGGCAGATAAAATCTTTTTTGTCAATATTTATTTTGGAAAAATCCAATTAAAAAATCTGTTTATTATATATCAGCCGAAAACTTAAATTAAAGTAAAGAAAAAGAGTACTTTTGTCTAAAAAAGTAAAATATTCGGTTATATGAAAAAAAACGGCTTGAAAACCAAGCCGTTTTTAATGGCGGAGTGTACAGGACTCGAACCTGTGCATCCTTATTCGGGATGACGGATTAGCAATCCGCTGCATTACCGCTCTGCCAACACTCCGTAACGTCTATGTTATTTATAGTATGTTTTTTATCACGTCAACTGTTTTTTTAAGTTTTGGAGGTGAAATGTAGTGTATAATGTAAATCTGTTTACCACATTTTAAATATATTAGAGTAATTTTATCAAAAATAAAGTCAGATTGGAGAAAAAAGATGAATACGGAATATAACTATATCCCCACTTTGGACAGCAATGAAAAACGCATTTTCGTAGAAAGTTTTTGTTGTATGGTTTATTCGGATAAAAACGTAGCCAAAGAAGAAATTGAATTCCTTAAAGGGATTGGCAAAATATACGACATTCAGGAAGCTGAAATTGTTACTATCCTTAAAAGTATGAAACGCGACGAAGTTTTGGATAGAGTTGTTCAAATTACTGACCGCAAAAAAGCACTCCAACTTGTAAAAGAACTTTGCTATTTGGCTAATTCAGATAGCGGACTGGATGATTCTGAAATTGATTTTATTATTGATGTGGCAGAAAAACTGAATGTTGAAAGCGAAAAAATCAAACAAATCAATAAATGGGTTTTGGATAAGATTTTACTCCAAAAAACCGGAGAGATTATTCTTGAAATAGAGTAAAAAAACTTTCATTTCAAATCTGAAGCGGCTGATTCCGGCCGCTTTTTTATTTTTCTTTACATTTTGTTAAAACGTATGCTAACATAAACTATGGTAACAGCATAAGGCCGCCGCAAATGGACAGCATAAGTGTAACAAGGCTCTATCACATAATCAACCGGACCATAGCTGAGGTTGATAAATATACCGGTGAGGCAATAAACAAAGAAATGCTGCTTTTCAAAGAGCGTTATACTTATCATCTCCGGCATAATCCGCAACAAAGTTTATTTTCAGAAGAGTGCCCCTCAATATCGGAAATGATACAGGCAATGAATTTTTGTGATTCGTTGCAAGCCTATCATCTGGCAACTGATGTAGATGCCAAAGCCCCGTCCTCGCTGTCTGAGCAAGATTGTCGGATTTTGCTTGAGGGGATAGATACATATCGCCGGCATATTTATCCGGAAAACGTTTTTAAGCTTGATATAATCGAAAACATCGCTAAACGACAACTTCCTGAATATCGTCAGGCATATCTGTTGGCAGATTATAAGCGGGATGTCCTATTTGTGATTAGCCGCCGAAAACATTATCAAAAAAACATAAAAAACAAACAACCTGTGACAAAAGATTATGAACGCTATGCTTTACATTTCTATGAAAAAATAACCAAAGATGACGAAATGAAATGCATAGAAATCTGTCCTGAAAAAATGGAATTGTATAAATTGACGCTGGAGATTATTGATTGTTTGCCCAAAGAAAAATATAACCGTACCGATAAATTCAAACTAAAAAGCCAATTATGGAGCAGCATAGCCAAATCATTGTTGAAACTAGAGGAAACCAATACTGCGGCAATAACGAAAGCCCATTCAGAGGCTGCCCGCTATGCGCGTGCGGCAGAAAATGCTTTGGCGCACGCTACAAATTATGAAGTGGTAACAGCATTACGCCGCAAAAGACAAAAAGATGAATGGGACTATCATTAAAAAAAGCCTGAATAAATATTCAGGCTTTTTAATAAAGCAATCAAAAACTAAGCCGATTTAGCTTCCAATTCTTGCTCTTCGCAAGATTCTGCTGTTACATCACAAACGTGCCAAATCTTTCTTGCGTATTCATCAACAGCGCGATCGCTCGAGAAGTAGCCAACATTGGCAACATTATAGATGGCTTTTTTCGCCCATTCATTTTTGTTCAGATAAGAATGCTCTGCATTTTTCATTGCATTGTTGAAAGCTTCCAAATCAGCTAAAACAAAAAAGAAATCACGATTAAGTAATTCGTCAAAAATCGGCTTGAATAATGCCGGTGTATCTTTTTCGCAAAACATATTTGAGTTAATTGCATTCAAAATCCGTTTGATATATTCCGATTCCTCATAATATTTCCGCGGATTATATGCCGGACGCATTGCTTGAATCTCATTTTCTTTTAATCCGAAGAGGAAGAAGTTATCCTCACCGACGGCTTCACGGATTTCGATATTAGCACCATCATATGTGCCGACCGTTAAAGCTCCGTTTAAGGCAAATTTCATATTGCCCGTGCCTGAAGCTTCAAAACCGGCGGTAGACAGCTGCAAACTGACATCCGCAGCAGGAATCAAAACTTCTGCAACAGAAACTTTATAATCCGGAATAAAGACGACTTTCAACGCATCACCCACGCGGGAATCATTGTTAACAACATTTGCCACATTGTTAATCAGCTTGATAATAAGCTTAGCAAACGTGTAAGAAGGTGCAGCTTTACCGGCAAAAATATATGTTTTCGGACAAATCGGTCGTACATTATCGCGCACAATCGCCAAATATTCGCCAATAACCTGTAAAATTGCCATAAGCTGACGCTTGTACTCGTGGATTCGCTTCGCCTGCACTACAAACATACTGTTTGTTGTCACAGCAACATTTGTGCGTTTAAAGATTTCGTGACGCAACTGCTCCTTGTTGGCTTGCTTGATTTTGATAAATTTGTTTACAAAATCAGTGTCTGTTGCAAAGTCGGAAACTCTGCTCAACATCTCAAGGTGCGCAATCCAATCTTTGCCGATTTTATCGGAAATAAGTGTTGCCAAATTGGTATTGGCATGCAACAACCAACGTCTAGGCGTAATACCGTTTGTGATGTTGGTAAATTTCTCCGGCCACAGTTCATAAAATTCAGGAACTAATGAAGTCTTAATCAACTCGGAGTGAATTTTTGCTACGCCGTTAACTGAGAATGAACCGACAATCGACAGATTCGCCATACGGATAATCTGATTATCGCCATCACCGGAAACAATGGATACTTTCGAAAGTTTTTCACTGTTTTCGCCAAATTTGGTCTTAGCAAATTCAACAAAGCGTCGGTTGATTTCATAAATAATCTGCAAGTGCCGCGGCAGCATATGCGCAAAATATTTTGCCGGCCACGTTTCCAAAGCTTCCGGAAGCAAAGTATGGTTGGTGTAAGCAAAGACTTTGGTCACAATATTCCAAGCCGATTCCCATTCCTGTCCGTAAACATCAACCAACAACCGCATCATCTCAACAATGGCAAGCGCCGGATGCGTATCATTCAGTTGAATGCAAACTTGGTCAGGCAGTTTGTCAAAGTCATTGCTTTTTTCCAAAAATCTTCTGAAAATATCTTGAATTGCGCAGGAAACAAAGAAGTATTGTTGTGACAAACGCAAAGCCTTTCCCGATTCCATCGCGTCAGACGGGTACAGCACTTTGGAAATCGATTCGGTTTTGATTTTATCTTCAACTGCCTCAATGTATCCGCCTTTGTTAAAGATATCGATGTCAAACTCGTCATCAGTTTTAGCAGAGAATAAACGCAGATAGTTAACAGACTTTCCTGCATATCCGACAATCGGGAAATCGTATGGCACACCGTAAAGCGTATGCGTATTCGCCCAAACATAAGTGTCTTTGCCGCTGGCGTCTTTATATGTTTCCACATTGCCAAACATAGGAATGGTAACTTGTCTGTCCGGACGAGCCAATTCCCACGGCGAAAAGTCCGAAAACCAGTCATCAGCCTGTTCAACCTGCCAGCCGTTTTCAAATTTTTGTTTAAATAACCCAAATTGATAGTTAATGCCGTATCCAAACCCCGGAAGTCCCAAAGACGCCATCGAGTCAAGATAGCACGCAGCCAGCCGTCCTAAGCCGCCGTTGCCGAGTGCCGGATCATATTCGGTATCAAAAATTTCTTCAATTGAAAAATCCGGAAAGTCATCAAGCTTAATGTCTTTTAATAAGTCATATAACCCGAGATTATGCAAATTGTTTTCTAATGAACGCCCGATAAGATATTCAATCGAAAGATAATAAATGCGTTTGGCAGATTTTTCATTATAACGGGCGATAGTGCTATACATTTCATCCATCGCAAATTCCCTGACAGCCAGAGAAATGGCATATAATGCTTCTTCCTTCGTTAATTCACAGGCTCGTTTGCCGATGAAATATTTAATATAATGCTCAATTGAAAGCTTCAATCGGGCTTTTTTCATTTCATCGCTGATTTCTAATTTTGCTTTTTTCAAAACACAATCTCCCAAAATTAAACATACTTTACTATTCACAAAACTATAGTGAAATAGTTTGAATTTTAGTTAATAATATAAGATTATTTTAGAAAATAAAAACAAGGATTGGCATTTTTTTAACAATTATATGCTAAAAAGAGCCAAAAGGACTATTAAATATTAAGGAACAGAGAGAATGAAAAAACAAGTTATTCTGGCGCTGATGATGAGTGTTTCAACCGCCATAACCGCAAATGCGGACACATTAAAGACAGCATTGGCCAAAGCATATGACTACAATCCCGCGCTAAAAGCAGCACGAGCCAGTGCGCAGGCTGTGGATGAAAATGTTGCTCTTGCAAAATCCGGCTTTCGCCCGACTTTAAGTGTTGAAGGCGGATATACAGATTCCAAAATCAATACAAATGCACCGATAAAACCGATTGACGGATATAATCGTTCTTTAACGGCAACCATTAGTCAACCGGTGTTTAGTGGTTTTAAAACCCTCAACTCAGTGAGTTCGGCAAAAAGTTACCGCAAAGCGTCTTTTGCCGCTTTAATGGCGGCCGAACAAAATGTTCTGCTTGAGGCTGCAGTTGCATATCTTGACGTATTACGTGACGAAGCAATCGTAAAACTACAAAAGAATAATGAAAAACTGTTAAAAAAAGAATTGGATGAAACAAAAGAGCGTTTTAATGTTGGTGAAGTCACAACAACAGACGTTTCGCAGGCGGAAGCAAGTTATGCTTCAGCTCAGTCGCAGCGTATTTCTGCCGAGGGCAATCTAGAAGCATCAAAGGCTGCATATAAGCAGGTTATCGGTGATGAGCCGAAAAATATTATTGATCCGAAGGAAATCGAAAAACTGTTTCCCGCGAGTTTAAAAGATGCAACCGAGTATGCAGAAATGCACAGTTATTCCCTGCAGGCGGCTCGTCATAATTTGAAGGCAAAAAAATATGATGTTAAAACCAATGAAGGTGATTTGCTTCCGTCTGTCAATGCCTACGCGCAGGCCGGACGCATTAAAAGCCAAAATTGGGCATATGATAAAAATCCGACCAATGATGCTGTTGAGCTAGGTGTAAATTTTAGTATGCCGATTTATAACGCCGGTTCAAGCCGTGCTAAAATCAGGCAGAGCAAACATTATCGCTGGCAGGCACAGGAAGAATTGCAAAATACGCAGGATATGCTGTATTCTGATATTACAAGCTATTGGGAATATTTAAGCGCAAACAAAGCAAAGATAAAATCTGTAAAAGCACAGATTAAGGCTTATCAGGTAGCATTAAACGGCGTACGCGAAGAAGAGGCATTAGGTAACAGAACAGTGCTTGATGTACTAAATCAATATCAGTATCTGCTCAATTCTGAAGTGGAAGAAGTAACTACTCGCCACGATTACTATGTTTCCGGTTTAAGCCTTCTTTTGACTATGGGCAAACTTACTGCTAAAGACTTGAATTTAAATGTTGATTTATATGATGCAAATGCTAAATATGAAGAAACATCGGGCAAATGGCTGTCAACAAGTATTGATAAAAACTAAAGGATAAAAAATGGTACAATCAGATAAATTTAATGATGTAACAGATATGGTTCGCCAAAGTATAGTCGAAACAAAAGCAAAGAAAAACTATGTACGGGATTACACCGGTGAAGTTTTCGAGTTGACTTCCGATATGCTGGCAAATGAATATAAGTTTAATCAAAATGAAGCAAGCGAATTAGCCGGCGTTGCCGAATGTATTTTGCAAAAATACTCAAAATTGTTATCATTGCATAAATAAAAGCAAAAGCTCTTTTATAAGAGCTTTTTTTATGAACAAACTCTTGCGATTGTTAATGCATCAACAGATTTTGCACCGGCTTTTTTCAAGGCTTTTGCACATTCATTCAAAGTGGAACCGGTTGTATAAACATCATCAATCAAAACAATACGCTTTCCTTTAAGGTGTTCCGGTGCAACAACTTGAAAAGCATTTTTTACATTTTGTGTTCGTTGCTTTCCGCTACACAGAATTTGCGGAGTAGTATGTTTAATCTTTTTTAAAGATGAGAAGTCCGCAGGAATATTACAAAGTTTTGAAAGTCCTTCCGCCAAAACCGCAGATTGGTTATATTTGCGTTTGAATAACCGTGCATAATGCAGTGGAACTGGAATAATAACGTCAATTCCTTGTTTGAAGATATCTTCTCCCGCGATGAACAGCCAGCGGGATAGCAACTTTTTATTTTCCAGCCGGTCGGAAAACTTAAAATCTAAAATTATTTTTTTTGAAAAGTTATCATATTTAATAGCGGAGCGGCAAAGCCTGAAGTGATTTTTGTCAGATAAGCAAGACATACAGCCTAGTTCGTTTTGCGTATTATCAATCAGCGGTAAGCCGCAATGTTTGCAATAAGGCTTGCTGATAAAGTTGATTTTCGAAAAGCATTCACCACACAATGTGTTGTCAGAATGGATAACTTTTCCGCATAACAAACAACGCGGTGGCAAAATAATATCAATAAAAGTTTTGAGCCATTTTATCATAGTTTCAAAAGTTCGTTTTTAAGGTCAAAAATACTATCAGCCACAATCATTCCGGCAGCTTCCAATTGTTTCTTTTTTTCTGCTGCCGTTGTAATGCCGTGGCAGAGAATTTCAGGTGCAAGCCCGTTATCGCCAGACAGGGGCATAATATCTTCTGTTAATAATACAATAACAGGCTTTTTCTTTTTTAGTGTTTGATAAAGGCGCGCGGCCTCAATTTCATAGTTACCGCCAATCCCGCCGATAAGAACGATAGCTTTGGTCTTTTTATCTTCATTAAATTCTTTGATAATTCTGAAAAATCCGGTTCCGATAATAAAATCGTCACCAAGCCCGATAACTGTTGATTCACCAAGTCCGGTTTTGTTAATTTCTAAAATAACTTCGTAAGTTAAGGTCGATGAGCGGGAAATAATACCGATATCACCTGTTTGGTGAATATTATCAGGGAAAATTCCCATATAAGCTTCTTGAGGTGTAATCACCCCTGGAGTGTTGGGGCCGATGAGAATTGTCTGCGATTTTTCGAGTTCTTGCCGAATCTCAATCATATCATTGACCGGTATGCCGGATGTAATAACGACAACCAGCTTTAAATCCGCTCTGATTGCCTCCAAAATAGCAGATTTTGCAAACTTTGCCGGCACAAAGACAATAGAAGCTTCTGCTCCGGTTTTTTCTTTAGCTTCGCGAACGGTACTGAAAACGGGGACGCCCAAATGCATATCTTCGGTTTTATTAGGCACAACACCTGCAACAATCCGTGTACCGTAGTTGATAGCGCGCTGAATATGGAAAGAGGCTTGCGTACCGGTAATGCCCTGTACCATTATTTTAGTTTTTTTATTAACTAAAACTGCCATTATAAGTCCTCCTCAATTGCATCCTTGAGCATTTTTAAGCCCGTGAAGGTATCTTCTGCAAGTAATAGGGATAAACCAGAATTTTGTAATATATCTGTTGCTTCTTTTTTATTTGTTCCCTCAAATCGTGTAACCAGCGGGATATTCAGCCCTAAATCATTAGCAACTGATATAATACCGTCGGCAATTAAATTACACCGCAAAAAACCACCGAGAATATTGATAAAAATACCATCAACCTTCGGATTCGTCATCATCAGCTTAATACTTGCCGCAATTTTATCTCTGTCCACACCGCCTTTTAGGTTTAAGAAACACGCCGTATTCATTCCTTGCTTTTTTGCTTCGCTGATAATATTTAATGCCAATCCGTCACCGTTAACAATAATTCCGATGCCGCTTTCCAATTCTTTATATTGAAATCCATATTTTGAAGCCGTTTGTTCACGCTCATCAATTTCCGCCTCGTCGGCCAGTTTAATAATATCTGTGTGCCGGTAAAGAGCGTTAGCATCAAAAGTAATCTTGGCATCCAAAGCCCAAATTATACCGTCTTTGCTGATGCCGATAGGGTTAATTTCAAGCATCGTAGCATCATAATGATAAAAGATTTTCAGCATTTTATTTAAAAATGATTTAAGTTCTTTTGTTTCAGCAGAAATCTGCAAAAATTCCGATATCTCTTTCACTTGTGCTGCAGTTATTTCTTTTTGTGTGCCTAAGTTAATTTTCAAAATACTTTCAGGACACTTAATTGCAAGCTTGACAATATCATCTTCGTTATTTTCCGTAATGGGGGTGATTAAAAGCATAACAGAGGCAGATACCCAGTCTACTACCAAACCTAAATAAACCTTCTGTATAGTTTTGATGTACTCTTCCACATAAACCCTGCTGACAAGTCGTCCTTTTGCGCCGGTATGGTTTGTTACCAGCAGGTTCTCAAGCATTTCATCTGCATTTTCATAAACCTCATCAAGGCTTTTTGACAGGCGAATACCTCCTTTTCTGCCGGCTCGTTTGTCCGAAAACTTACCAATATGCCTCGAACCGGCCTGAATTTGCGCTTTAACAACCCACGGGCCTGTTTCAGATATTTGCCGTGCCGAATCTTTTGCCTCATTCGGAGTATATGCGATCAGTCCGTTGGGCACACGAATACCAAATTGCTTAAAAATTTTTTTTGCTTGATATTCGTGAATGTTCATCCTATTTCCTTAACGCTTGTTTCGCATAATATTTTATCTTATCCACCATCGAGAGCATTCCGCTTCGCCGATTTGGGGTAATATGTTCCTGTAATCCCATTTTATCAAAAATTTTTTCAACATCAATATCTAAAATTTCTTGTGCAGTCTTATCTTTAAAAATTTCCAAAACAACAGCAATAATGCCGCGTACAATAATAGCATCGCTGTCACCCTCAAACCATATTCCGGAATCGTCAAAATGCGGAATAATCCAAACCTGCGATTGGCAGCCCTGAACTTTCCATTGTTCGGATTTCTGTTCATCGCTAAATCTGGGATTTTTATTTCCAAGCTCAATAAGATATTTATAACGGTCTTCCCACGAATCTAAAAAAGAAAAATCTTCAATCAGGCTTTCAATACTCATCATAAATTCTCCTTTGTTTCCACATTATAACATTTCTAACATCATTCTGGCTTCATCACTCAAACGGTCAAGTGACCACGCCGGTTCCCAGACAATCTCAACCTCAACTGCGCCAACCCCCGATACACCGGCAACGGCGTCGGCAACCTGCTGGGGCAATATGCCGGCTACCGGACATCCGGGAGCAGTTAAAGACATATCTATATGAATATTGCCATTATCGGCCTGATTGATTTTATAAATCAACCCTAAGTCATATACATTAATCGGAATTTCCGGATCAAACACAGTCTTGATTGCTTCAACAATATCATACATTTTAGCCGGTACAACATTATTATCGGCAAGTTCCGCTCCTGAATATGCTTTATAAACGGGAAGTTCGCTATCATCAACACTCATTGCTTCCAAAAGCTGTAGTTCATTATCATCAAGTTTTGTCTGTTCAATAGTTTCAGTCATTATCGTCCTAGCTTAAAAAATCTTGTGCCTTCAAAAGAGCCTTTACAAGTTCGTCAACATCTTCCTTGGTGGAATATAAACCCAGTGATGCACGTATAAGTGATGTATACCCCAGCTTATTAACCAACGGTTCGGCGCAAAAATGTCCTGTTCGTACCGCAACACCTTCTTTGCCTAAAACAAAAGCAATATCTTGCGGATGTATGTTGGAAAGGGTAAATGCAAAAACACCGCCCTTATCTTTTGCTGTTCCCAAGATTTTTAATCCTTTAATTTCTTCCAGCCTGTCGGTAGTATATTGTGTTAATTGCATTTCATAATCTTCAATTTCTTTAAAGTCAAATTGCATAATATATTTTAGCGCGGTCCCAAGTCCGACCGCCTGAATAAAAGCCGGAGTTCCCGCCTCAAAACGTGCCGGAGGTTCGGCAAAAGTCGTCTTTTCGTATGTGACACGGTCAATCATATCGCCACCGAACTGATATGGCGGCAAAGTTTCTAACAATTCAGATTTTCCGTATAATACCCCGATTCCTGTCGGTCCATAAACTTTGTGTCCGGAAAAGGCAAGAAAATCACAATCAAAATCTTGCACATCAATTTTTTTATGTACAGCATATTGGCAAGCATCAATTAACACAATCGCACCGGCTTGATGAGCAGCTTTACAAATTTCTTTAACCGGAAAGACTGTTCCCAAAACATTAGACATAGCCGTAACTGCAACTATCTTTGTCTTATTGGTTAATTGTGCCAGAAATAAATTCATAGCAAAGCTGCCATCCTCAGCAAGATCAAAATATTTTAATGTTGCTCCGGTTTTCAAAGCCCATTGCTGCCAAGTGACCAAATTTGCGTGATGCTCGGCTCTGGAAATCAAAATTTCATCACCGGTTTTAAGATGTTGTGCGCCAAATGTTGCTGCAACAAGGTTAATGCCTTCTGTTGCATTCCGCGTAAAAACAACTTCATTCGGTGTTTTAGCGTTTATAAATTGAGCAACTGTTTTTCGCGCATCTTCATAATTCTCGGTAGCTTTTTCTGAAAGCCAATAACTGCCACGGTGCACGTTTGCATATTCCTCAAGATAGGCCTTGCTAATGCTTTCAATAACACATAACGGCTTTTGCGCAGATGCTGCCGTATCCATATATATATTACGCTTACCCTCAATCAGGCGCTCCAAAATCGGAAAGTCTTTTCTTATATTTTGTGTATCAAACATATTTATCACCTCAAAAAATTAGAGATAAGATAAATCCTATCTCTAATTTTTTCAACTTTAAAAAATAATCAAAATGCTGATTATTCGAGAATCATAGCTGTTAATTCTGCTTCAGAAGCAACCTGACCATCAACCATCGCCGTACCTTTGAAAACAAAAATATTGCGGCGTGCTTTAATTTTTTCAACGTGCATTCTCAGTTGATCACCCGGTTTAACTTGTCTTCTAAACTTAACACCGTCAACGCCCATAAATAAAACGCTGCGTTTAGAGTCGGCATAGTTCTCGTCTTGGGAAATAACAACCGCTCCGGCAGCTTGCGCCATAGCCTCAATCTGCAAAACGCCCGGCATTACCGGATTATTCGGAAAATGCCCTTGAAAGAATTCTTCATTCATCGTTACATTTTTTATGCCAACGCCTTTTTCCCCTGGAACTTCCACTTCCAAACGGTCTACCAACAAAAAAGGGTAGCGGTGTGGCAGCATTTTCATAATTTCTTCAATATGATATACTTTAACTTCTTCAGCCATAATAGTCTCCTTTGTTTACTTTTTGCTGTTTTTTTGTAAAAATGTGACTTGACGCATAAAATCTTTAAATGGAACTGTCGGCGTTCCCATAACAATAGCTCCGGCTTCAATATCTCTCATAACACCGGACTGAGCACCCACTTGAGCACCGCTGCCAATATTTAAGTGGTCGGCAAAGCCTGTCTGCCCGCCACAAACGACATAATCGCCGAAAGTGCAACTGCCAGCAATGCCGGTCTGGGCAACTAAAATGCAACACCGGCCGATTTTATCGTTATGGGCAACTTGTACAAGATTATCAATGCGGCAACCGTCACTGATAACCGTGTCATCAAGTGCACCACGGTCAATACAGGTGTTGGCACCAACTTCAACATCATTTCCAATAATAACCCGCCCGATTTGCGGAATTCTCTTATGTCTGCCTTCAACAACCGAAAAACCAAAACCGTCTTGTCCGATTCGTGCACCGGTATAAATATAGCAGTCATTTCCCATTAAGCAGTATGAAATACTGGCATTATTTCCGATTCGGCAATTGTTTCCGATTTGACAACCACGTGCAATTACAGCATTTGCCTCAATAATGCAATTATCGCCGATGACAACGTCATCTTCAATTACTGCCCCGCTGCCAATATAACAGTTTTGGCCGATTCGTGCTGTTTTTGAAACTGAAGCGCTTTCTTCTATTTTTGCGTTTGGCTTAAATTCACTGTAAAACGCAGAAACCAATTCAATAAATGAAAGTTTCGGATTTTCAGAAATGAGTACAATAACACCATCAGGAATATAATTAGCCAAATCAGCAGTTGTAACACACGCCTTAGCTTTAATATTTTGCGCCAATGCTTTATTCTTTTTGTCGTAAAAAAAGCAAATATCTTCACTTCCGGCCGAGTCAATTGAACAGACATTTTCTATCTGCTCGTTTTCCTTGCCTTTTGTTGCTAAAACAGAGTGGGAAATCTTGGCAATTTCCGCAATTTTTTTAGCACCGGTATAGTTATAAAAAACCTTATCAACCATCTTTATTCCCCATACACTATAAGCTTGTACCAAAGTTCAGACGGAATACTTCTGTTTCGTCATATTTTTGCTTAACAATCGGGAAGCCGAAGTCAATGTCAATTTTACCCATCGGAGAGGTCCACTCAAAACCAAAGCCGACAGCCACACGTGGCGAAGCAGAGTAATCAACATCTGATGTATCAATATTGTCAGGCTTACCTGTTGTACCAATATCAACAAACGTACGACCACGAATACCTAACTCGTCTAACCCCATCGGGAAAGCCAATTCGGCACCGCCCCACAGCATCCAGTTACCGCCCAGAGCGTCTTTTGTATATTTATCACGGGCACTGATACCACCGGTCTCAAAACCACGCATTGTGTTGCCGCCGAGGAAATATCTTTGCGACAAGCGGACATCTTCTCCGCCATATCCTGCAACATAGCCGCCGTTGATGAAGAACTTAAAGGTATAGTAATCGGATAATGTATAAAATTGATATGCTTTTGCGTCAAATTTCAAATATTTATCATCACCGCCCAAGCCGGAAACATCATTACCGAAAGAAAGATAATATCCTTCGCGCGGTTTCATAACATTATCGCGCTTATCATAAACAATGGTCTGCCCGATGACGGAGTCGATAGAATTACCTTCTTCACTTTGAATGTATTTAGAAGCCGAACTGACATTCTTAATTTTGTCTTGCTTCAAAGTATAGCGGACATATTGGCTTAAATCATCAGTATAATTCCAGCCAAAACGAACTCTGCCGCCCATTGTATCCATATCATAGTTACTTTCGTCTTGATAGTCTTCTGTCTGGTAGAATAAATCCATACCGGCGCTCAGGCGTCTGTCAAGGAAGTAAGGTTCGGTAAAGCTAAAGCTGTAATCCGTTGAACGTTGCGAAACACCGGCATTTAAGCTGACCTGTTGTCCTTTGCCAAGGAAGTTGTTCTCGGTAATACCGGCTCTGACTAAAGCACCGTTAACCGTCGAATACCCGACACCAACATTAAAGTAACCGGTAGATTTTTCTTCAACATTAACGTTAATATCCGCCTTGTCATAATCAACTCTTTCCGAATCAATATCAACCTTGCTGAAATAATTGAGACGTTCGACATTTCTTCTCGATTCTCTGATTTTTGCAACATTGAAAACGTTGCCTTCGGCAATCCGGAACTCACGTCTGATAACCTCATCCAGTGTTCGGGTGTTTCCGGTAATGTTAATACGGTTAACAAACACTTTTGCATTTTCTTTAATATCAAAGACAACGCTTAATTTTCCCGATTCTCTGTCTTTATAAATATTTGGCACAACCTCAACAAAGACAAAGCCCTTTCTAGCCAATTCTTCAGTCAACGCATTAACGGTTTTTTCCACCTCATCAGAATTGTACCAGTCGCCGGTTTTGAATGTAATATATTTATACCATTGGTTCGCATCAACATCGCGCACCATAGACTTAATTTGAATATCATTGATTTTATAGCGCTTGCCTTCATCAATTGTAAAAGTCAATACGAAAGATGTTTTATCTCTTGATAATTCGGCAATGGCAGAGATAACCGCAAAATCCGCATAGCCGTGCCGGTTATAAAAACGGCGCAGCAATTCTTGGTCATAGTTCATCTTTTCACGGTCAAAATTTTCAGCACTGGAAAACAACCGGTACCAACGGCTTTCCTTGCTCATAATCTCCCCTTGCAGATCTTTACCTGTATAGTGTTTGTTGCCGATAAAATTAATTGTATCGATTTTTGCTTCCGGCCCTTCGTTGATTTCAAAAATCAAGTCAACGCGATTTTCTGGTTTCTTAATAATTTTGGGCTCAACCGAAACGCCGTAACGACCGGCTCTCTTATACACATCAAGGATTCGCTGAACATCTTGCTGCACTTTTGCTTTACTGAAAACTGAGCGGGGAGCCGACTGAACTTCGGATTCTAAAATTTTATCATCGATTTTATCATTGCCGTCAAAAGCGCGAATGCCGATAACCGGATTCTCCGTCACATTGATAACAAGTGTATTCCCTTTTGTATCAAAGCTTATATCGCTAAACAAACCGGTTTCATACAGTCGCTTCAAGGCATTGTTCAGCTCGTCAGACGAAACTGGCTGACCTGTTTTTATTCCTGCGTATGATAATGCTGTTTCACGTTCTACACGTTTCAGCCCCTGAATGCTGATGTTATTGATAGTTCCTTGTGCCATAGCCTGCGAACAAATGGCTAAAGCCAACAATGAAATTCCCGCTAATTTAAACCTCATTTTAAAAATCCTTTTAATTATTCAAACCATCTTGTTATCAAATGTTTGATGTCATTCCACGTTGCAAACACCATCAAAAACAAAATAAATCCAAGGCCAAACCGGAATAAATAATCCTTAAATTTTTTATTCAGTTCGCGTCTTGATACTATTTCTAGCAAATAAATTACAACATGTCCACCATCTAATAGGGGGATTGGGAATAAGTTTATCAATCCCAAATTTATAGAGAGCAGAGCCATAAACGACAAGAAGTCCCAAAAACTGCGGCTTTTTGAAATGTCGCCGGACATTTCGGCAATACGGATAATTCCGCCAACATCCTCGCTGGAGCGTTCACCGGTAATCATTTGCCCGACGCCGCGTAAAGTCATATCTGTAACGTCGTAAAGCTCAATAGCCGCTTTTTTGATTGAGTCAAAAAAACGGAAATTATCTTTGACTTCTCTAAATTGTTTTGCTTCCCCTTTAATGCCAATCATTTTACGTTTTATGGGTTTTTCTTCTCCGTCGTATGCATATTCAATTGTTTCAAGTGGAATAACAACTGTGATAATTTCATTACGGCGCTCAATTTTAAGCGTTGCATCATTAACTGCAACACTGATTTCTTTAGTAATGTCCGACCAATTGTCAATTTCGGTACCGTTAATCTCTAATATTTTATCATCTTTCAGGATTCCTGCCTTTTGTGCCGGACTGTTCTCAATAACATCCGATACAACCGGTGGAATATCATAGCTGCCGATAAAGAAAAACAGCCCGAAGAAAATAACGAAAGCCAGCAAATAGTTAAACAGCGGACCGGCAACGGAAATAGCTAGTTTTTTAATCGGAGATTGTAACGCAAATAGGTGCTTTTGTTCTTCTGGTGTGTATTTACTTAAATCAATTTCTGAAGTTGAGGACGATTCGTCTGCATCGCCTAAAAATTGACAATACCCTCCTAACGGTATGGCAGATATTTTCCATACTGTGCCTTTTTTATCTGTAACACTCCAAAGCTCTTTACCGAAACCAAGGGAGAAAGCGCTGACACTGACGCCTAATTTTCGCGCAACGATAAAGTGTCCGAATTCGTGAACAAAAACCAAAATGCCTAAAAGAAGTAAAAAAGGAACAACATAGTACACAATATTTGCTAACATCTCCATAATGAAATTTCCTTATAAATTTGATTAAATCAACGAAAAGTAACAATAAACAATCGGCGCTGCAAAAATCAATCCGTCAATCCGGTCAAAAACACCGCCGTGTCCCGGAATGAGGTTGCTGCTGTCTTTAACACCGAGATATCTCTTGATAGCCGATTCGATTAAGTCACCAATTTGTGCAACAATGGCAATAAATGCACCTAATTGCGCAAATCGTAACTGTTCATTTAGCGGCATAGGTAGGTTAAAAATATTTTTTGTTGCGTACATATAGATAAAGCTGACAGATATGGCTAAAATAACGCCGCCAACCAGTCCTGACCAGGTTTTATTAGGACTGATATGCGGAGCCAGTTTAGGACCTTTGAGTGAAGAGCCGATAATATAGCCTCCGATATCTACGCTCCAAACCATAAATATAAACCAAAGCGTCATTACAAAGCTACCTTTTTCTCCTGGCAGACTTCCGAAAAAAGTGTCAAATAAATAATAAAGCCAATATAAAGCGCCAACACCAATGGAAATGTAAACCACGCCCAGTGTCAGCAATTTACGGTGTTCTTCTTCTTTGGCTTTAAGGTAAACAAACAGGGTAACTGTCGCAATTGTTGTAAAAAGGACAATCCGGTTAAAAATAAGCAGGGAGCAGCCAAGGGCAAAAACATAACAAACCGCATATAAGTTGGCTTTTTTATTTGGAATCATTGCCGACCATTCCCAAGAAAGCAAAGCGCCCACAATAAAGACCAAGATGTCTATGTATGGGTGTCCTGAGCGTAGTGCGCCGATGACAAGCGGAATCATAACCAAAGAGGTCAAAATCCGCTTCTGCAATGAAGTTAATTCAGTTTTTGCCATATCTTCTCTCCCGAGTGTTAAATTTTTCAATAATATCCAGAAGTTCGTCTTTACCGAAATCTGGCCACATTGTGTTTGTAAAAAATAATTCCGTATATGCAAGCTGCCATAAAAGGTAATTGCTGATACGTTGCTCTCCGCTTGTTCTTATTAAAATATCCGGATTAGGAATATCTTTTGTGTAAAGCAGAGAAGAAAACATTTCTACAGATAAATCGTTCGGAGATATTTTTTTCTCCAGAGCCAGTGTCATTGCCTTTTTTGCTGCACAAAGAATTTCTTGTCGGGATCCGTAAGACAGCGCAATACAGAGTGTTAAATCAGTATTTCCGGCAGATTCGGCTTCAACAGTCTTTATTTTTTGTTGAATATCTTCTGCAAGCATATCCCTTTCGCCGATAAAGACGATACGGACATTGTTTTCCATAATTTCTTTAAATTCTTTGTCCAGATAGTCCCGCAAAAGCTGCATTAAAGCAGTAACTTCATCTTGCGAACGCTGCCAATTTTCTGTCGAAAAAGCATAAAGTGTTAAATATTTAACGCCCGACTCTTTCATCGCGCGTGTAATATTGACAACATTTTCAGCCCCCTTCTTATGGCCGAAAGTGCGCGGCATACCGCGCTTTTTTGCCCATCGCCCATTCCCGTCCATAATAATGGCAATATGTTTACACAACGTATCAGACATCATAATTTACTATACTTGCAAAATGTCTTTTTCTTTCTGACACAGCAAATCATCAATTTTTTTGATAGATTCATCAGTCAGTTTTTGAATTTCACAGCTATATCTTTTTTCGTCATCTTCAGAGATGAGGTTGTCTTTTTTGAGTTTTTTAACCTCGTCAAGAGCGTCTCTTCGGATATTGCGAATAGCAATTTTATTTTGTTCGGCATATTTGCCTGCAACTTTTACCAGCTCTTTTCTTCTTTCTTCTGAAAGCGGCGGAATTGGAATGCGGATAAGCTGTCCGTCAGAAACGGGATTTAACCCCAAATCAGATTCGCGCAAAGCTTTTTCAACAGATTTAGCTAGTCCTTTATCCCATATGCTGACAGAAAGTGTTCTGGCATCCGGAACGCTGATTGTTCCTACCTGAGAAATAGGAGTCGCAGACCCGTAAGCTTCAACCATAATGTTATCCAGAAGGCTGGCGTGCGCCCGGCCGGCTCTTAAACCGCCGAAATCATTTCTTAATGTATCCAGTGTTTTTTCCATACGGGAAACCGTATCATCTTTAATGTTATTAAAATCAGTCATATTGCCTCACTTTATTGTTGTAAAATTGCCTTTACCGCTTAAAACATTTATAAGCGATTTTTCATTTTCTTGTTTAAACACAATGATTGGAAGATGATTTTCTCTTGCCATAGAAATAGCCGTCATATCCATAACCTTGAGGTTTTTGGTGATAACATCATCGTATGAAATTTCCATATATCGCTTGGCGTCAGGATTCTTTTTCGGGTCGCTGTCATAAACACCGTCAACTTGTGTTGCCTTGAATAATGCATCACACCCCGCCTCCAAAGCTCTTAATGTTGCGCCGGTATCGGTCGTGAAATAAGGGTTACCCGTGCCTCCGGCAAAAATAAGAACTGTCTTGCTGTCTAAAAGCTCTTGCGCCTTGCGGTAAGAATATGTTTCTGCGGCTTGAGGAACCTCCAGACCGGATAGAATTTCCGCTGAAACCCCCTTATGGTTTAAAGCACTTTTAAGGAACAATGCGTTAATAACAGTGGCAAGCATTCCTGCTTGGTCTGCAACAGGTCTGCTGACTGCTTTGTTTGTGTTGTTGACACCGCGGTAGAAATTACCACCGCCGATAACAATGCAAAGTTCAATGCCCTTGTCGTGGACGTTTTTTATGCTTTCGGAAAAAGTATGTAAAACAGTTTCATCAATACCGAATTGCTGATTGCCCATCAAGCCTTCGCCCGATAGTTTCAGGAGTATCCGTTTATAGCTTTTTGCCATTGTTTCCTCATTGATGTTATCCTTTGCCTTAAGCGCATAATAAACGTTTTATTTGTTTTGTCATTAGTTTTTTCGCTCTAATATACAAGATTAAGTGCACATCTGATATAAAATAAGTTGAAATTTTAACTCTTTTATCTAACATAAAGAAAATTTACTTTATTAGGAGAATGAAATGTCAGAGGAATTGATTTACGCTTTAAGTGCATTGTTTGGATATTTTGTCGGGTCAATTCCGTTTGGGTTGGTGCTTACCAAAATGGCAGGATATGGAGATATCCGGAAAATCGGCTCAGGGAATATCGGGGCGACGAATGTTTTGCGTACCGGTAATAAAACGCTGGCGTTATTAACAGTGTTGTGTGATGCTTTTAAGGCGGGTGTTGCAGCGCTTGTTGCCGCCAGATTTGCTGGCGCGGCAGATGCTGTTACGGCTTCGCTTATAGCTGGCTCTTTTGGTGTAATCGGGCATAATTTTCCTGTTTGGCTGAAATTTAAAGGGGGTAAAGGCGTAGCTTCTGCATTTGGCTTTATATTGGTAACGTGCTATCCGGTGGCTTTATGTGCATTAGCTGTTTGGCTTATTATGGCATTTACATTTAAGTATTCATCGTTGTCTGCGTTAACTGCCGCAGCATTAGTTCCGCTCTTTTCGTATTTCTTTGCGCCAAATATAGAATATACATATTTCTATACGGCAATAATTGTATTGGTTATTGTTAGACACCACGCAAATATCAAGCGCTTGCTCAAAGGTGAAGAAAGTAAGATCAAATTAAAAAAGCAATAAGAAGAAAGAACAGTGAATAAACAAAAACTCATACAATATATCCGGTTAATTAATACCTCCGGTATCGGACCTGTTAATTTTAAAAAGATAGTTGCCCGCTATGGAGGTGTAGAAAAGGCGTTGGCCGAGATATCGCTGAAACGAAAAATCTATCCGAAAGAAAAAGCGGAAGAAGAGATAATGACTGCCGAGATTAAACAGGTTCGGCTTATTACGATTGAAGATAAAGAATATCCATATAATTTAAAGCAAATAGAAGATGCTCCGCCGATTCTCTATGCATTAGGTAATGTTGATTTACTGCAAAATGATAATATGTTGGCAGTGGTTGGCTCTCGCAATGCTTCATTAAGTGCTCGTAAACTTGCTGAGCAGATTTCTGCAGATGTGGCAGCGCAAAATATCATCATTGTTTCCGGTATGGCGCGGGGAATAGACGCTGCCGCACATACCGGCGCATTGCGCTCCGGCGGCAAAACGATTGCTGTTGTCGGAACGGGTGTGAATGTTGTATACCCGAAAGAAAATGAAAAATTGTATCAGGAATTGGTGAAGAGCGGGCTTGTTATATCGGAATACCCGTTTCATACGCAGCCGCAAGCCTCAAACTTTCCACGCCGCAACCGTATTGTTTCAGGTTTAAGTAAAGGTGTTTTGGTTGTTGAAGCCGGTGTGCAATCGGGCTCTTTGATTACCGCTCACCAAGCGCTCGAGCAGGGCAGGGATGTTTACGCTGTTCCTGGAGCGCCGTATGACGGTCGATCATCCGGTTGCAATAAGCTACTAAAAGACGGGGCTGTGTTGGTTGAAAGTGCTGCTGATGTTATTGAAAACTTTAATTTTTCACCAGTGAAGTTTACGTCGCAGCAAACCCGCCGCTCTGAAACCGCGGATTTATTTGAATATTCGCTTGACAATGATAAAAATAATTCTGATATATCTGGGCAGGCAGATGAATATACGGAATTGTTATCGCTCATTTCCGAAAGCGGTGAGGATATAGATGGTTTAATCCGCGCAAGCTCTCTGCCCACGGAAAAAGTGTTGACAATGATTATGGAATTAGAGCTTGAAGACAAAATTATCCGTCTTCCGGGCAATAAAGTGGCTAAAACTTAAGAGGTGTTAAGATGAAATTAGTGGTAGTAGAGTCTCCGGCAAAAGCAAAGACGATTAACAAATACCTTGGTAAAGATTATAAAGTTTTGGCAAGCTACGGGCATATCCGTGATTTGCCGAGCAAAGATGGTTCCGTTAATCCTGACGAAGATTTTAAAATGGTTTGGGAGTTAAGCTCCGGTGGTAAAAAACGCTTGAATGATATCATCACCGCGCTCAAAGATTGCGATACGTTAGTCCTCGCATCCGACCCTGATAGAGAAGGTGAGGCTAATGCTTGGCATATATTGGAAGAACTATCTTCAAAAAAGAAGCTGAAAGGCAAACAAATTGAACGTGTTGTATTTCACGAGATTACCAAACACGCCGTCACAGACGCTATTCAAAACCCGCGCCAGATAGATGACAATCTCGTATCAGCCTATATGGCACGCCGCGCATTGGATTATCTGGTGGGCTTTACATTATCGCCTGTTCTGTGGCGCAAGCTCCCCGGTTCAAAATCTGCCGGACGGGTTCAATCCGTAGCGCTGCGGCTGATTTGCGAACGAGAGATGGAGATTGAAAAGTTTAAGCCCGAAGAATATTGGACTGTTGATGTTGATTTGGGTACAAAAGACGATTCGCTTATTCCGTCACACCTCATTAATTTGGATGGTAAAAAACTTGAAAAGTTTGATATAAACACCAAAGAAAAAGCCGAAGAGGCAAAGGCAAAAATTGAAGCACAGGATTTTGCCATCTCAAAAATCGAGCGCAAAAAAGCTAATCGTTATCCTGCCCCGCCGTTCACAACATCAACCTTGCAGCAAGAAGCAGCTCGTAAATTGCGATTTTCTGCCAAAAAAACAATGCAGGTCGCACAACACTTGTATGAAGCCGGTTATATTACATATATGAGAACGGACGCCGTAAACCTTTCAGCTGAGGCGATAGCCGCTTGCCGTGAGGCGATTCTCAAATATTTTGGTGAAAATTATCTCCCCAAATCCGCCAAAGAATACAAAACCAAATCCAAAAATGCGCAAGAAGCGCACGAGGCGATTCGTCCGGCAGATGTGATGAACACGCCAAAGAAAATGGAAGGTAAAATTGACGCCGACGAATATAAGCTTTATGAACTTATCTGGAAACGTACAATTGCCTGCCAGATGGAGCCGGCTGTTTTGGATAAGGTAACCATCGATTCGCTCTCGGCAGATAAACAGATTTTGCTACGTGCAAACGGTCAGGTTATCGCTTTTGATGGTTTCTTAAAACTCTATCAGGAGGGTAAAGACGATGATAATGAAGACGATGAAAACAGACTGCTGCCGAATGTAAACGAGGGGGATGCTGTTTCTAAAAAGGCTATCAAGCCCGAGCAACACTTCACCACGCCACCGCCGCGCTTTACTGAGGCAAGCTTGGTTAAAAAGCTCGAAGAGCTGGGCATTGGGCGTCCGTCTACCTACGCTTCGATTATTGCCGTTTTACAAGAGCGGAAGTATGTTAAAGTTGAAAAGTTGCGCTTTATTCCCGAAGATCGCGGACGCATTGTAACAATTTTCTTGGAAAACTTCTTTAAGAAATATGTCGAATATGACTTTACCGCGCAAATGGAAGAATTTTTGGATGATATTTCCGCTGGTTCTATGGAATGGAAAAAACTTTTAGTCGGTTTTTGGACAAAGTTTTATAATAACATCCAAGCCGTGCAGCCGTTGCAGATAAGCGAAGTGATTGATAAAATTGACGAAGTCTTGTCATATCACCTCTTTCCCGAGAAAGAAGATGGTTCAGACCCGCGCCTATGTCCGGAATGTCACAAAGGGCATTTAAGCATCAAACTCGGCAAATTCGGAGCATTTTTAGGGTGTTCAAACTATCCGGAATGTAAATACACAATGCCTCTGACAGATGCGAAAGAGGAAGAAGAGCAGGGTGCGGAAAGAAAGCCCAATCCGGAAGATAAAATCTTAGGTGAGCATTGCGGGCTAAATGTATATCTTAAAAAAGGTCCGTACGGCTTCTATGTTCAGCTTGGTGAAGACGCAACCGCCACCACGGAAAAGCCCAAACGCGTGGCTTTGCCGAAATTTGTTAATCCTGACGAGCTGACTTTTGAACAGGCTGAAACGCTCATCAGTCTGCCAAAAGATTTAGGCAATGATATCAGCGTCAACATCGGCAAGTTTGGGCAATATATCAAACAGGGCACAAAATCCCGCTCTCTGACTGGAGCTGATAATATATTTAACATCACACTCGAACGTGCCGAAGAACTGCTGAAAAATGTAGCTCCGAAAGCCGAGGCAAAAGTTTTGGGTAAACACCCGAAAACTAAAGAAGATATACAGCTTGCTACCGGACGTTATGGTGAATACATCAAATGCGGCAAAAATAATTACCGCATTCCGTCCGCCCTCAAAGGTGGCGAGATAACGCTTGATGACGCCATTAAGATTATAAATAACGGAAAATAAACGCAGAGCCGCCCAAAAAGCGGCTTTATATTTTAGATAATTAGTTCTTGACTAATCTCATAAATTTAATATTCTAAATACAGCATATTTAGAAATAAATATGTCAGAACCTGATATGGTTCGGAGTCTTAGAAAACTCTTGTTGTATGCGGTGCTGGGTATGGCATCGTCATATTGTTATCTGCTAATAATGATAACAATAAATATATCCCCGACTATACGAATGGTCGGGGAGATTCTAGCGTATGTTCAGAAGCTCTAGAGCTTTAAAGGCGGAATGATCATTTCATACAACATGATTTTCTAACTCTCCGACTGCCTGTTCCAAGGCGGTTTTTTTGTGTTTGTTAGAGGGGTAAAATATGAAGATAAACGATTCTGGGCGTTCAATGATTGAAATGTTAGGTGTGTTGGCTATTAGCGGTATTTTATCTGTTGGAGGAATAAAAGGTTTTAATAATGCAATGACTGGGCATAAATTAAATAAATTATCAGAAGAACATTCAGTATTTTTACAAAATATTCATCAAGACACGATAAAGCTCTGTAAAACCAACACCACAGGAAGTTATCAATCAATTTCAAAATACTTAAATGCGTTAGACATCATTCCGGCTAAATGGAAATACAATAAATATACAGGAGAAATTTATGATTCTATTGGTTTTAAAATAGCAGCGTACACGGCAAATTCTACAACAATAGCGATTAATTACTCCATACCTAAAGATGTAAAAGAAAAAGAACAAATCTGCAGAAAAATATGGACGAGTACATTAGTACCGCTGGCGGGTATTTTTTATCAAATAAGAATGTTATCCGGCGGAGTTGTTACCATAAGGACGTATGGAGAAAATTATTGTAATGAAAAAAATCAAGATTGTATTTCAAAACTGACAATATCAAATATTAAAGATATATGCCAATCTTGCGGTAATCAGTGGTGCTACATAGATATTTATATAAAATAAATTTATCCCACACTGCCCTCAAGTGAAATATCAATTAGCTTTGCCGCTTCAATCGCAAATTCCATCGGCAGTTTTTGCATAACTTCTTTGCAAAATCCATTGACAATCAGGCTCACGGCGTCTTCTTCGGAAAGACCGCGCTGTTTGCAATAAAATAACTGTTCATCGCTGATTTTCGAGGTGGTTGCCTCGTGTTCCAAAATGGCAGATTTATTGCTGTTTTCAATGTACGGAACGGTATGTGAGCCACACGTCTGCCCGATAAGCAAACTGTCGCATTGCGAATAGTTGCGCGCGTTGTCAGCGTTTTTGCTGACTTTAACCAGCCCTCTGTACGTCTGGTCGGATACCCCCGCGGCAATTCCTTTGGATATGATTTTGGAGCGTGTGTTTTTACCCAAATGAATCATTTTTGTGCCAGTATCTGCCTGCTGGTGGTTGTTTGTAATTGCCACTGAATAAAATTCGCCCGAAGAGTTATCTCCCTTTAGCACGCAAGACGGATATTTCCACGTTACCGCCGAGCCGGTTTCCACCTGTGTCCACGATACTTTGGAATTATCACCGTCGCAAAGTGCGCGCTTGGTTACAAAGTTATAAACACCGCCCTTACCGTCTTTATCCCCCGGATACCAATTTTGTACGGTTGAATATTTAACTTCCGCATCTTTATGAACAATAATCTCTACAATTGCTGCGTGCAGCTGGTTTTCGTCACGTTGCGGGGCAGTGCAGCCCTCGAGATATGAAACATAACTTCCCTCGTCAGCAATTATAAGTGTCCTTTCAAATTGCCCCGTATTTTTAGCGTTAATGCGGAAATAGGTTGAAAGCTCCATCGGAGATTTCACGCCTTTGGGAATATATACGAACGACCCGTCTGTAAAGACCGCCGAATTAAGTGCAGCGAAGAAGTTGTCTGTATAGGGAACAACCGAGCCGAGATATTTTTTCACCAATTCTGGATATTCTTTTACCGCCTCGGAAATCGAGCAAAAAATAATCCCTTGTTTTTTTAACTGTGCTTTATAAGTTGTTGCCACCGACACGCTGTCAAACACTGCATCAACCGCCACCACACCGGCAAGCGCTTCCTGTTCTTTAAGCGGAATCCCAAGTTTATTATAGGTTTCTAAAAGCTTCGGGTCAACTTCATCCAGACTTTTGGCTACGGCTTTTTGTTTCGGTGCGGAGTAGTAGTATAAATCCTGATAGTCGATTTTATCATATGTAATTTTTGCCCAAGTCGGCTCGCTCATTGTCAGCCATTTCCGAAAAGCTTTGAGGCGTGATTCCAAAAGCCACTCCGGCTCTTCTTTTTTCGCTGAAATCAGCCGGATAATATCCTCATTAAGCCCTTTCGGAGCAACTTCGGAATCAATATCGGTTACAAAGCCGAATTTATATTTGTCACCGCTTTCATCGACAATTTTAGGCATATTGCTCATTATTTTTATCCTAATTTTTCCTATCAAAGGTTTTATAATGCACGACAATCTAAAAATCAAGCCGATAAATCGCCAGTTTAACGAATCTTTAGGCTTTTCGTGTTAAATCAGGCATAAATAACAAAGGAAGAAACTATGAAAAAGGTTCTGGCTATATTGCTGATTTTGCCGCTGCTTACCGGATGCTATGCCGGAAGTCGGGGGTTTCCTTTGTTTAACGGCTATGGTTATAGCTATACCCCGAGCAGTGTTGTCGTTCAAAAAGGCGATACGCTATATAGTATATCTCGTAAATACGAAGTGCCTTTGCGCGGGCTGATTGAAAAAAATAACTTGTCTGCCCCGTACATCTTAAATATCGGGCAAAATCTTCGTCTGCCCGTGCGTCAAACGCATACCGTTGCCAAGGGGGATACACTCTATAATATTTCAAAAAAATATAATGTTGATATCACCTCT
>CAJTWX010000012.1 GCA_910580155.1 uncultured Alphaproteobacteria bacterium | reverse complement strand
CGTTGCATCTATGCGTTCTACAAATTCTTTGACGTTTGCTGCTTTTTTCATTTTTGTATTCTCCCTTAAATCTTATAATCCGCTCAAATCAGGCAAAGCCGGTGCGCAAAGCTGAATTTTGCCAAACCACCACGCCACCAATGCTACTGCGCCAAACGGCAGAATCACTTTTTCAAACGGGAAATGCGCGTGCCCGCCGTTTTTTTCTTTCATCCATTGGTAAAGTCTCATTGTAAAGTGGAATGTTAGCGCGCCGCAAATTACCGCAAACAAAAACGGGTCAAGCCAGAAAATCAAAATAGCTTTCGGGCTGTATTCCAAATGCGTTGTGTACATCACCAAAATCATTAATACCGAAAGGGTAAGCACAATAAAATCGCGTCCTTTAAAATTCCATCCCTTTTTATCAAACCATCTGTTTGCCCAGTAGCCCAAAATCAAAAGGAATGCGCCGGCCCACACACCGACAACCGCATCGTCAACGCCCATCCGCCGTGCCACTTCCAAAGACGCGCCCACAGCCACCGTGCAAATCGGGCAGGCAGGGTTTGCCATCGCCTCAACACTCATCAAACAAAACAATAAAACCAGTACAACAGCCATTTTTACCTCTATAAAATAAATCTTTCTGAAGTATCTCAAATATATAAGCAAAGTCAACCGCTTTTTAAGACTTATAAGCGCATAAATTACTGCGGCAGTTTTTGTGAGAAATATTGCCAGAAAATATCGGTTTTATATTCTTTCGCCGTATATTGATGATTAACATCCCAGCCAAACTCCGGCATCCGGATAAGCTGTCCGTTAAGCGTATAAATTCCGTCTTGCACTAAACTAAGCTTCTGCGTTTTTGAAACAAAATATATTCCGCGGTAAAATTCCGTCAACGGTGTCATCGCCCCGATAACAAGCAAAATACATAAGATACCGGTTTTTATCGGGTGCTCCCGCCGTTCTTCAAATAAAAAGCGGATAGTAAACACTGCCAGCACCACAATTGCCGGAATACTCGCCCTCATACAAAAGTTATTTTGCTGGTCAAGCCTTAAAAACGGAATTAGCAACAGTGAGATAAACATCGTCAGGAAAAAAACATTGCGGCAAAATTGCGGAAATAAGAGGATGGTATACAGCAAAAACTCCAGCACCATAAACAAGAAAAGCCGTTCGGGTGTCGTAAAGTCAAATACATAATACAATCCGTCCATCCCCTCGGAGTTGGTAATAAAATAAAGTGCCGACAGCGGCAACAGCCAAAAAGCGCCGATAATATTCTGTACCGAAAAAATTTCATTAAGCCAAAACTGTTTTTTGTCGGCAGATTTGACAAAGCACACACCCGCATACGTTATCATAAATGCGCCAATTCCGGCCGTAGGGTAGGGGCTAAAAAACAAACATAATGCAGCCAGAAAACCGAAGTTGCTGATTTTCCGCTCGTTATAGACAAGTAGCATAATCAGCGTCACCGGAATAAACTGGTTAAACACCCAAAACATCCCCGTCGTAATGGAAGAATACTGGAAAAAGGTTGCCCACCATTCCAAATGATGTTCGAAAGGCTGCGGTACAACCGTAAAATATGTATGCCCGATAATGTCCAGCCCCGAAAATAGCATAAACAGCACGATAGCCGCTGAGATTTGTTTTATCCTGCGTACTTTCAGAGCTTGTGCCAGATGCGCAAAAATAAGCGCCGATCCAAATGCAGCATAAATAAAGAGAAGATAATTACCAATCATAAACAGCGTAATTTTATTGGTAACAAATAATCCGAAAAACTTTGCAACACCTGCCGGAACCAGCCAAAACGCCATATAATAAACCAGCGGTGTGTTCGCAAGCGGATAAAATACCGGCCACTCATAATTAATCAAATCGCGAAATACCGCATTGCGAAAATGGTAGTCAAACGATTGATAATAAAAATAACCGATACCCGCCAGAAAGCACCAGACAATCGCAATCCCCGCCATCAAAGCAAGACTCTTGCGGCTGAACCTCTCGTTTTCTTCATAACTCTCCCGCGGATACGCCATATAAAACGCGCCGGCAAAAATCAGCGCAAATACTATTGCAAAGCCAAAATTAAGCCAGCTCAGGATAAACACCAAAAGCGGTAGTGCCAGATAAATATACGTTAGTCTGTAAAGGGTGGAAAGTTTCATAAGGCCTCCGGAAACAAAGAGGGGCTAAAGCCCCCCTGATTATGCGTTTTTCTTATCTTTGAGCATCGAAAGCATCACACTGCCCAAAAGAAGCGTAAATGTTACCGTCAGCGAATGCCAGGTCTGTAGCTCAATGCCAATCCACGGCAGAAAGATTTTCGCCCCGATGAAAATCAGCACAATTGATAACGCGTGTTTAAGATACACAAACTTGTGTACGGCAGCCTCAAGCAAAAAGTACAAAGCCCTCAAGCCCAAAATTGCAAAGATGTTACTGGTGTAAACAATAAAGACGTCATCGGTCAAAAGGAATATCGCCGGAATGCTGTCAAGCGCAAACACCACATCCATAATTTCAATCGTAATCAGCGCAAACAACAGCGGCGTGATATAATGCTTTCCGTTTTTAACGGTAATAAAATGCGGACCGTCAATTTCGTGTGTTACCGGAAAAAACTTCTCTACAGTCTTGTAAATGCGGCTGTTTTTGACTTTTTCTTCATCTTCAACCTCGTCATCGGCAGAATGGTCAAGCGCCATCTTCGCACCTGTGTAGATAAGGAATGCCGAGAAAACATATAAGACCCAGTGGAAGTTTGCAATCAATACCTCACCAACACCAATCATCAGCGCGCGCATAACAATTGCTCCTAAAATGCCCCAAAAGAGCACGCGGTGCTGATAAATCCGCGGTACACCGAGGCTCGAGAAAACCACTGACATCACGAAAATATTATCCATCGACAAGCTCTTCTCCACCAAAAAGCCCGTAAAATATTCCATTGCTTTTTTTGAGCCTTCCTCATACCATACAAACACACCGAACAGCAGCCCCGCGCCGATATATGCCGCGCAGACCCAAAGTGTGTGCACAAAACTCGGCACTTCGTTTTTGCGGTTAAACACAAACAAATCCAAAAACAATAATATCACTACGGCAATGCCGAAACAAACCCACATCAAGTCTTGCGAGATTACCGCGTGGTGTGTAAACAAATATTGTAATTTTTCTAACATTTTCGTTCTTTCAGTAATATAGTTTATAATTCTAAGTTCCAAACTGTGCGGATAATGTCTTCCACATCAGTATATTCGGGTTCCCACCCCAAAAGCTTGCGCGCTTTGTCGGCGTTTGCCGTAAGTGTGGCGGGGTCGCCCGCGCGCCTTGGGGCATAGTCATAGTTAAGCGTGCGCTGTGTAACCTTTTCGCACGCCTCAACAATCTCTTTAACGCTTGTTCCTTTGCCTGTACCGAGGTTGACCGTAAATGATTCTCCGTCCGTCATCAGTTTTTTCATTGCTGCGGTATGCGCTTTTGCCAAATCTGAAACGTGAACATAATCACGCACACACGTTCCGTCTGCCGTGTCATAGTCATTGCCGAAAATCGAAAACTTTTCTCGTTTGCCGGTTGCGGCTTCCATAATAATCGGCAAAAGGTTTTGCGGATTGCGTTCTTTGCCGGTAATCGACTTGTCGGCCGCATAGCCAACAGCATTAAAATAACGCAAAGCAGCATAGTCAAGCTTGCCGAGCTTAGCGTACCATTCCATATTCTCCTCAATCGCGCGCTTGGTGTAGCCATAATAGTTAATCGGCGCAATCGGGTGATTCTCGTCAATCGGCACATATTGAGGCATACCGTAAACAGCAGCTGAAGAAGAAAACACAATATGTTTGACACCGTTTTTAACCATCGCGTTGAGAATGTTGATAGAGCCTGTGAGGTTATTTTCGGCATACAACTCAGGGCGCACCATCGATTCGCCGACAGCTTTTTTCGCTGCCAGATGTACCACTCCGTCGATTCCCTCAGCCATAGCCATCTCCAGCACCGGCTTGTCAAGGATATTTCCGCGGATAAACTCGGCTTCGGGCAGGAGGTTTGCTTCATCTCCGCTTGAGAGGTCATCAAATACTAATACTTCAAATCCTTCCTCTAACAGCTGTTTTTGAACGTGGCTACCGATATAGCCTGCGCCTCCGGCAACCAAAATTTTCTTAGTCAAAGTCTTCTCCCAAAATAACAATCATTTTTTTGTAGCATAAAAGGTGTAAATTAAAGGTTAACAGGTTTATCCACATAATCCACAGGGAAATACATCTTTTCGTGCAAAACAGAAAGTTTTGTTCCATAACACGATAAAGATATTAACAAAGGATTCTCAGATAATGGAAGAACTGGACGTGACGCGCCTGCCGCGCAATATTGAGGCTGAACAAGCTTTATTGGGGGCTTTGCTTGCTAATAACAAGGCTTATGAAAAGGTATCGGAGTTTTTGCGCCCCGAGCATTTTTCCGACCCTATACACGTTAAAGTGTTTGATGTAATGGCAAGGCTCATTCAAAAAGGGCACGTTGCAGATGTCATCACGCTCAAAAATTATTTTGAGCAGGAGGGAACATTAAATGAAGTCGGCGGTATAAATTATCTGGTTAAGCTTTCCGAGTCGTCTTCACCGCTGACAAATATTGAATATTACGCCCAGTTTGTGTACGATAAATTTCTGCGCCGCGAGCTGATTGCGACCGGTTATGATATCGCCAGTGAGGCAATGGGCGAAAATCTTGAGGAAACGACCGCCGCGCAGATAGAGCGGGCAGAAAAGCGTTTGTTTAACCTCGCAATGCACGGTGACGGGCAAAAAGGCTTTCAGGACTTCGGTTCATCCCTTAACGCCGCGCTGTCAATGATTGAAAAAGCTTATCAAAAAGAGGGTAAAGTATCCGGCCTGCCGACCGGCTTGACCGAGCTTGATTACCGGATGGGCGGTTTGAATGATTCCGACTTAATAATCCTTGCCGGACGTCCGGCAATGGGCAAAACCGCGCTCGCTATTAACATTGCTTATAATGTTGCTGAATATATGCACGGGGAGGATTGCAAGCTCGACCCGCACGATAAGGGTGTCGCGATATTCTCGCTTGAAATGTCCGCCGAGCAATTGGCATCCCGTATCCTCTCAAGCATTACCGATACCCCCGGCACCAAGCTCCGTACCGGCGATTTGGAGTTAGGTGAGTTTAACCGTATCGCCACGGCGGTGCGCGAATATCAAAAACTTCCGGTTTATATTGACGATACCCCCGGTATTAACATCAACACCATCCGTACCCGCGCCCGCCGTTTAAAGCGCACTAACGGTTTGGGATTGATAATAATTGACTATATCCAACTGATCTCCGGTTCGGGGGATAAAAAGAGCGAGGGCAACCGCGTGCAGGAAGTGTCTGAAATCTCCCGCGGCTTAAAAATCTTGGCTAAAGAGCTGAAAGTTCCGGTTATTGCGCTTTCCCAATTAAACCGAGGTTTGGAGCAGCGTGATGACAAACGCCCGCTAATGTCTGACTTGCGTGAGTCAGGGTCTATCGAGCAAGACGCCGATATCGTGATGTTTGTGTTCCGCGAAAACTATTATATTCATAATGCCGAGCCGAAGCGTAACACCGGCGAAACCGATGAACACTTTAACAAGCGTACTGAAGAATGGCAACAGCGTGATAAAGAAACCGCCAATCTGGGTGAGGTTATCATCGGCAAACACCGTCACGGCTCCACCGGAACAGTTAAGCTTTTCTGGGACGGACAGTTCGCACGCTTCAGCAATTTAATGCGCGAAGGCTATATGCCCGAGCAGCGGGGGTAAGATGAAACAATATACGAAAGACGAATGGGAAAACATCTGTCGCCGCTGCGGCAAATGTTGCCTGATAAAGCTGGAGGACGAAGACACCGGCGATGTGTATTACACTAACGTTGTCTGCCGTTATTTTGATGAAGAAAAGATGTGCTGCTCTGTGTATGATAAGCGCTGCGAGCTTGTGCCGACGTGCTTAAAGCTCAATCAGGAAAATGTCGATAAGCTGTCGTGGATGCCCAAAACCTGTGCCTACCGCGAACTGTTTGAAAACGCCGCCTCACCAACCCATACCACCATCAAGGGCAGGGTGGTGCCGGAAACAGAAGTCACGGAAGAAGAACTGGAAGACCACATTGTCGATTGGGAAGATTTATAATGTCTGAAGAATACAGCCTTGAAGAAGAATATGACCCGCAATCCCGATTCGCTGATTTAAGCGATGTCGAACCAAAGTTTTGGGAGAAGAAACCACTTGAACAAATGAGCAAACGCGAATGGGAGCTTTTGTGTGACGGCTGCGGCAAGTGCTGTTTAAATAAATTAGAGATTAAAGGAAAAATATGTTTTACAAACACTTACTGCCGTTTTTTGGATACTCAAAGCTGTTTGTGCAAAATTTATGCACATCGTTTTCAAAAAGTTAACGATTGTCGTGATATAGACATCTCTGCGATTCGAGAGAAACCGCGCTGGCTGCCGAAAACCTGCGCTTATGTACTGTTGGATGAAGGCAAGCCTTTGCCCGAATGGCACCCGCTGATAACGGGTAAGGCTGCAAGCGTTCACCAAGCAGGCGTTTCTCTTCAAGGAAGAAAACTAATAAACGAATCTGGGGTAACAGACTATGAAAATTACATTGTTAAGTGGACGGACCTTTGAAATCGGCGCCGATTTAGGCTTTAATATGAAAGTGGTGCATTCCGGACGTTCCCGCCGGCTAACGCTCCGTATTGACCGGAAAGACCGTGTGGCGGTGCTGACGATTCCCAAATACTGCTCCAAGAAAAAAGCAGTATCGTTTGTGGAGAGCCATCAGGACTGGGTGTTGGATAATCTCAAAAAAATCCCCGAATTAAAAAGTTTTCAAAATCACGACCAAATCACCCTGTTCGGCAAGCCCTACACGATAGAACACAGTGACATTCGCGGCAACACCAAGCTTGATAAAAAGAACCATATCATCTATGTGTCCGGCGGTATTGAGTTTCTGCACCGCCGCGTCAAAGATTTTATTAAAAAGCTCGCGTTGGAAGAATTTACCCGCCGTTCAGATGAAGTTGCCGACCGTATCGGCAAAACCGTACATAATGTCTGTATCAAAGATACCAAATCCCGTTGGGCGAGCTGCTCGACTTTAAATAATATCAATTACAGCTGGCGCTTGGCTTTAGCCCCCGAATTTGTCGCCCGCTATATCGTCGCGCACGAAGTGTCGCACTTAAAGCATCAAGATCACTCCGCCTACTTCTGGGCATTAGTCGAGTTTTTGGAAGAAGATATGCAAAAAGGCCGCGACTGGCTCACCGAAAACGGCCATCTGCTCTATATGTATAAATGACCTCCTTTGTTGCAGCTCTGGTAGTCATTGCGAGGGCTTTCTTTTTTCGCGAGTCATTGCGAGGCTTGCACCGCAAGCCGTGGCAATCTCATTCGGCAAGAGTATATCATACTCTCCAAAGATTGCTTCGCCACTCCGTTCCTCGCAATGACTATCTAACCGTGCGTCATTGCGAGGCGACATCGTCGCCGTGGCAATCTTTTGCTTGTTAACTTGACTTTAACCTTGTTTCCGCTAAACTCCTCAATGTCGGTAGAGATACCGTCAGGGCTTTAGACGGCTCTCAACAGATTTATCCTTGATAATAAGTCAGGGAGCTTATAGCTATATATTGAAGGCTATAAGAGTCATACTGTTGTGATTGTCTAACTCCCTGGCGCTAGGATTTCTGGCGCCAGTTTTGTTTTAACATTTAATATGGAGTTATGAAAAATGATGACAAATGAAGAAAACAAAGAATACGATATGCACGGCAAAGAGCTGAAGCATTATTTCAAGAAAACAGTTGGCAGGCTGCTGATGGAAGAGCGGATGGCAAAAAATCTGCACTTGGAGGAAGTAAGCCAAAAAACGCCCGTCAGCAATGGCGGGCATTTTTCTTACAGTCTAAACCTTTTCCTTAAAGAACCGCGCGTGAAAATGCCCGATACCAAGCAAGCATCCGGCCAGCGCAAACAGCGCGATAATTCGCCAAAAGTCGCTTAATTCCGCCACGTCATACAAAAAGACCTTCGCAATCACAAAGTAAATCAGCACAAATGCCGGTTTAACCATTGTTTTAGCCCGTTTTGCGACAATAAGCCAGCAAATCCCCAGCAGCATCCACCCTGCCGAATAGGAAAAAATACCGCAGTCAGATGTATGCTGCACAAACAGACGCTCGGTCTCGCCGCCCGAAAGCGCAAGAGAGACGATAAGTGTCACAAAATAAAACGAACAAAGCAGCACCCATCTGCCGAAAAATTCTTTTTCGCCGTGTGAAATAGAACTAAACCAAATAAACAGCCCGAGCGGAATGCCGAAACCGATAATGACGTCACCTAAATCAAGCGCGTGGGGTGTGCTGCCGATTAACAAGACCAGACAAACCAGCCCGAACCGCCAAAGGCCAATACCACTCAAAACCGGACTGCCGCTTTTGCTTTTTACTACAAACCAGTAAGAGACGATTATCAGGTCAGTGATGATGGCGTGAACCATAAACTCCGGCGAGTATAAAGCGTTACCGTGTATGGCTGCTGCCCACCGCGCATAAAAGGCAAACAAGCTGCTGATAAGAAGTACGGCAGACGAGAAAAACATCACTCTGCGTGCCTCGCCTTTAGGCAGCATAAACATCGACCCGCCAAAGCAAATAAGCGGAATAAGCCCGTAAGTCAAAATATTCGTCACCGATACCGCCTCAATGCTTAGCGAAATGTTCCAAACCGGCCCGATAAATAAAAATGACGCCACATAAAAAATCGGCTGCAGCAGCAAATACACAAACCAAACAAACGCCATTCCCCAGCCCGAGAGCATATATTTGGCGCGGCAAAGCTTACTGATTGCGGCAAACAGCAATACGCCGCTCGCGGCAATAATCGGCAAAATATTCGCCGTAAGCAGCTTGGAGAGGGCAACCGCTGTCATAATCGCTGCCGCTAAAATCGTTATCCCCGCTGCCTGCTGCATTTCTTCTGTATCAAGTTTATAACGGAACATCGGCAAGAGCAGTAATACGGCAGTAACAAGCCCGACAAACGTTTGCATATCTCCGTGTTTAAAAATATAACAATAAACAGCATAAAACAATAACGCGAAAATTCCGGTATAACCGGCAAACGCCGCCTTTGCACGCACCCATAAAGAGGTGTAAACCGGCACAAGCGCCACAGCGGCATATCCGGCAAACACCGGCAGGTTCTTGTCCTGATTGGGTAACATCCAAATCACTAAACCGGCAATCACACTGCCGGCAAGCAGAGGCAGATAATTTTTCATATCCTTAAACGAAAGAATGGCAAGCGCTACGGTCATCAACCCGATAACCGTCCATTCCATCACCCCGAATTTCATCCGGATAATATAGCCGAACCCGAAAAAGAAACAGCCGAGCACCGCCGGAATTTGCAAGTTGGTTTTAAAAGGGATGTCCAGACAGGCATTTGCTCGCAAAAACATTGCTGTTGCCCCAAACAACATAATCATCTGCCAAAAGCTGATAAGGACACCGTCACCCCAAAAGAGCCAGTATAAGCCCCAAAGATACATCCCGCCAATAGCAAGAACCAACAGGAAAATAGACGCCATCTCAACCGCCATCCAAGCAAACACACCCGCAAACAAAAGCATATAGAGCGAAAAGAAACACGGGGTAGCTTGTTCGCTGCCAACCAACGCCGGTGTTAAGAAGGCGCCAAGCATCGTCAAAAGCGCAATCGGCTTGCCGCCGCGAATAATTGTTAAAATAACAGCCATTCCCGTTACGACGCACATCCACACAAAGGACATCCCTTGTGAAGCAAAATGATAAATCTCGGATACGGCGTATGCAGCAAAATAAAGTGTCGCTAATCCGGCGCCGGTCAGAGCCTGTCCGATTCGCTTATTGTTGGCAAAGTCTTCTTTGCCATAAATGCCATATCCGGCAAAAGTCAGCGCCAAACCAAACAACGTCATCAGCATAAAGCGCACCCGCGGACCTAAAATACCGTGCTCAACGGAGTAACGGATAAGGTAAAACGCCCCTAAAATTGCCGCAAATCCAGCAATCCAGACAATGAGATTTTGCCCTAAAAAAGAAGCTCCCGATTCTCTGTGCGGGGTTTCAGCCGGCTTCACACGCCGTGCTGCCGGCATTGCCGCAGATTTAACCTTTATATCCGGTTTGGCAGTAACAACCGCAGGCTCTTCCGCTTTTTCCTCTGTTGTTACGGGAGCAGGATGTGTTTGCTGCTGGGTAACTACACCATCCTTGCAGTCAATTTGCTTTTTAAGCTTGGTGACTTCTTCAGAAAGCTTGTCAATCTGAGCATTTTTGTTGTTAAAGTGCAAGATATATAAAAGCCCGAGTGCTACCCACTGGCTAAAATCCCCACTCCCCAGAAAACTGATGATGAGTGTAAGAATAATAATGGTTAAAACTATCGAAAAAATCATCACGGCCTCCGTTCTAAAGTGGCATAATAATAAGTTTTCTTAATTTTGCGAGTGAACCCAAAATGTCCTCCAAACTATCGTTCGGGATTAAAACGGATTATATGAGTCTGGTAGAGATGGGCTTGCTGCTTTTCAAAAATTTTAGCGTACATTGAGGTACGTGAATTTTTGAAAAGTGGCAAGACCGCTCTAACAGGCCATAGAATCCGTTTTAAAGGCCGTTGGATTCCTTCGTCGGCTGCATCGGCATATATCCCACGCCGCCGAAATATTTTTCCATAAAGGTCTCTTCTGTTCCCATAACCGGCGTTTCGTCTGTGCAAAGCGCAATCTCGCGTCCGCTTTCTTTGTCAATCTGAACCACGCGTTCAACCTTGCCGTCAAGGTTAAACTCAACCGCCACAATGTTGCGCTCCAATTCTTTCGGCTCAAAGAAAGCCATCCGCTTCATTGTCGAGTTCATATAAATCCACGTTTTATGGTCAAGGCTCGAAACCGCACTCGGTGATCCCATAATTTTACGCACGTCGCTCTGCGTCATCCCCTGCCTGATGGCTAAAATATCGTCTTTGGCGGGCATATTCCCTTCTGTTTGGTTGAAATAGTCAGTCGAGCAGGCTCCCAAAAGCAAAACGCCGGCAAGAGTCGAAAAAAGCATATTGTGTGTTGACATCTTCAAATCCTTACAATTATTATTAAATAGATATATAGTCCTATAACACAAGGAAAAAAGAATGCAAAAAGAATTTTCTTATCCCCTGCAAATAGATGAACTGGGGCAGGGGGAACAAATCTATAAATTAAGGGCAGATAAGGAGCAGCTGCAAACGCTGGCGGAAATCCTGCAAGTTCCGGCTGTGAATAGTTTTGGCGCCAATATTGGCTTAAAGTTTCAAAAAAAACGCGGCCTGCTTGAGGTCTATGGCACAGTCAGGGCAAATCTGGAGTTGATAAGCGTTATCTCGCTTGAGCCGTTTGATAAGGATTATACGGCAGAATTTAACCTCACATTCGATACCAACGCCACATATGAGGAGGTTTATGGCGAAGATGATGATATAGAAGATGATGTGCCCGATATTGTTTATGACGGTAAGATTGATTTGGGAGATATCGCCATTGAGCAGATAGCTCTGGTAATGGAAGACCACCCGCGCAAAGACGGTGAAGTGTTTAAGGAGGTTGTTGAAAACAACGAACCCGTAAAAAACAATCCCTTCGCCGCGCTGGCAAAGCTGAAAAAATAAACATAGAAAACAAGATTATATAAAAAATCAAAAAAAACTCTTGCCAAATACATTTTTTTTATATAAAAGCGTATTCAGCAGCTCCTGCTATGCTTAAAAACAAAGCAATGCAGGGGCAGATTTGTGTCAAATAATTTTAGATAAGAGTTAAAGAAATGGCTACACCTAAGAAAAAAACATCACAATCTCGTCGCAATATGCGCCGTTCTCACGATGCATTAACGCCTAATGCTTATCACGAGTGCCCGAACTGCGGCGAATTGAAACGCCCTCATAATGTTTGCCCGAAATGCGGCCAATATGACGGTAAAGAAGTTGTTGCTCAAAAGGCAAATAACGAACAGTCTGAAGACTAATTTAAATTTATTTTATTTTTATGGAGCAGGTTTTGTCTGATAATAATCTGGTCATATCAATAGATGCTATGGGGGGGGATAATTCCCCCAAAGTAGTAATAGAGGGTTTGGCTCTCGCGCATAAAAGAAATCCGGATATCCGCTTTTTGGTTTATGGGGATGAGGAAAAAGTCAGCAGAGAGATGGAGAAGTTTCCGAATCTCAAAGAAGTGTGTCAGGTTTTTCATACAGAAGAATTTGTTCACAATGAAGATAAGCCGTCGCACGTTATCCGCAACCGTGCCACAAGTATGTATCAGGCTGTTGAGGCTGTAAAAACCGGCAAAGCGCAAGCAGTTGTTTCTGCTGGCAATACGGGTGCGCTGATGGCGATCTCCAAACTGCTCTTAAAAACAATCCAGAAGATTCACCGTCCGGCAATAATCAGTATTATGCCACACCAAAACGGGCGTTATGTTATGCTTGATTTGGGGGCAAATACCGAATGCGACGGCATCAATCTGGCAGAGTTTGCAATTATGGGCAATATCTTTGCCAAATATGCATTAGGGATTGAATATCCCCGAGTCGCGCTGATGAATATCGGTGCGGAAGAAATGAAAGGCAAAGGCGAAATCCACGTTGCAGCCAACATTATCAAACACGCGCATCTTAATCTGAATTTTATTGGCTATATTGAGCCGCACGAAATTCCCAAAGATAAAGCAGATGTGGTGGTTGCAGACGGATTCTCGGGTAATATTGCCTTAAAGTCGGTTGAGGGAACGTGCCACCTGATTATGCGTATTATCAAAAACAGCATCAAACAGTCGTTTTTTGCCAAACTCGGTTTACCGTTTATGCTGGGCGCAATGCGCAAATTGAAAAAAACGATGGATCCGCGGCTTTATAATGGCGCTATGTTCGTAGGCTTAAACGGCCTGTCTGTTAAAAGCCACGGCGGCACAGACGCATTCGGTTTTTCCGTTGCGGTAGAAAATGCTGCGCGTTTGGTCCGCAAAGATTTTGTCGGCTCAATCCGCCGCGAACTTGAAGATATTGATTTAGATGAACTATCACAGGAAGCTTGCTATGAAGTGTACTAGAACAGAAATTATCGGCTGCGGGCATTATCTGCCGGCAAAAGTGCTGACAAATGACGATTTATCCAAAATTGTAGATACTAATGACGAATGGATAAGCACCCGCACGGGGATTCGTTCCCGCCATATTGTGGCCGAAGGCGAGTTAACGTCTGATATGGCGCTTAAAGCTGTTAATCAGGCAATGGATAACGCCGGCGTAACTGCCGAAGATTTAGATGTTATCGTTGTAGCAACCTTAACACCGGATTACACGACACCGTCTGTTGCCGCAAGAATTGCCGGCAGACTGGGCGTGAAACAGGGGACACCTGCGTTTGATTTGGGGGCGGCTTGTTCCGGATTCGTCTATGCAATGACAATGGTAGATAATATGATTCGCTTGGGTCAGGTTAAAACTGCAGCCGTTATTGGTGTTGAAAGCCTGTCGAAAATTGTTGACTGGACAGACCGTAACACTTGCGTTTTGTTTGGCGACGGCGCTGGTGCGGTTATCGTTCGGGCAATAGAAGGCGAAGGAACGGCACAAGACCGCGGCGTTTTGGCAACCAAAATTTATGCAGATGGTACCCAGTTTGATAACTTGGCAACTGATGGCGGTATTTCCGCAACCAAAACAGCAGGTTATGTTCATATGAATGGCAAAGAAGTATTTAAATTTGCTGTTGGAGCAATGAGCGAAGCCTCTCACGCCGTGCTTGAACAGGCCGGTGCAACCGCCGAAGAGATAGACTGGCTGTTGCCGCATCAGGCCAATATCCGCATTATCTCAAGTGTCGGGCAGAAGTTGAACGTTCCGGATGAAAAAGTTATTGTAACCGTAGACCATCACGGCAACACTTCCGCTGCGTCGATTCCTTTGGCATTGTCCGAGTCGGTTAACGGCGGCAAAATCAAAAAAGGCGATTTGGTGCTGATTCCGGCAATGGGCGCAGGTTTCACTTGGGGCGGTTTGCTTATCAGAATGTAAAATATCTGCATAATTTAAGAGAAGTATTGAATTGTACTTTTTAAGGGTTATGCTCTAAATAGAACGACAATTATATATTTTTAGGAAAGGTGTAAAATGACAACAGTTACTCGTGCCGATATTGCAGAAAGCATTTGCGAAGAGATTGGCTTATCCCGCAAAGATGCCGGAGATATTTTGGATATGGTGATTGATGAAATTAAAGGGGAAATGGTCGCCGGTAAAGATGTTAAAATCTCGACATTCGGTTCTTTTTTGTTAAAACGCAAAAATGCCCGTATCGGCCGTAACCCGAAAACCGGTGTTGAAGCAGAAATCACGCCGCGCACGGTAATTTCTTTCCGTCCGTCTAACAGCCTGAAAAATGCTGTTAACAAAAAAGCTGATAACTAATCAGCAGCAAGAGTTAAATAAAGGGCGGTTTGGCAAGATAACCGCCTTTTTTAAATGTGGAGGGGCTTATGGGCGTCAACAAATCAAAATCAGCATTCAGGAGCATCGCCGAGGTAACGGAAGATTTGGGCATCGCGCCGCACGTCTTGCGTTTTTGGGAAACGAAGTTCACGCAGATAAAGCCGATGAAAACCAAAAGTTCTCGCCGTTATTACCGGCCAGATGACGTTGAGCTGCTGGCGCTGATAAAAGAACTGCTGTATAACCGCCGTTACACGATTGAGGGCGTGCAGAAGTTATTTAAAAATCGCACATTAAAAGATATTTTAGGGACGGAAATCCAAAAAGACTTTTTTGATGAAGACGGGACGGAAACGCCGGCTGTTAATGAACCTCTGGCTGCCGCAGTGCAAAATGCAATCAACAGCTTAAATGAAGTCAAAGCAGAACTTTTGGCTCTGGCAAATGCTTAAGGGGGGAATATGACAGAGAGAGAAGAACGCTTTATCAATATTGAAATGGCACTCTCCAACCTTGAGCGCACGGTGGAAGACTTAAACGAAGTCATCATCCGGCAGGGCCGGGATATCGCATTTCTGCAAAAACAAAACCGCTACTTAACCGAAGCCCTGCGCAACACGCAAAGCACTGTTAAGCCCGAGGAAGAAGAAACCCCGCCGCCGCATTACTAAGATAATGCACTCAAACTAAAGGAGTGAAACGATAAAATGCCCCAAAGAAAATCTGCAGATAAAAATTTTGCTATTTTTTTATGGGTGTTTATAGCGCTGAACGTGGTGTTTGCCTATTATCAATTGACGTTTTTTTGGGGCAATCACGATTGGGACTGGGTTAAGGGAACAACGCAGGTGTTAAGGCTCAATACCGGCTTGTTTGAGGGGCGCTATGCGAAGTTTATCCTCAATGTCGCGCTGTTCGGCGGTCAAATTCTCCCGTTGTTAAATACGATTACCGCCTTTGCCTTATTGGCAACAGGGCAGGTGCTTCTGGTGAACTATTGGCAGATAAAACAGCCGCTCGCCCGTGTTCTTGTTGCGCTGCTGCCCGCAGTTGCACCATATGTTTTGGGCTGGCTGTATTTCCCGATAAATATTTTGGGCAATTTTGCCGCCGTGCCGCTGGTAGCGGGCGGGCTGATATTAGCGGAGAAAGGGGGAATAAAGCCCAAAATTGCCGCCGTCCTCTGCTTTTTAACCGCATTAGGCGTTTATCCGAGCGTGATGGAAATGATAGTCGTCTGTTGGGGCGCACGCCAAATCTTGGTTCCTCCCGTGCAACTCAAACAACTCGCATCCTCTGCAATAAGCATTATCTCTGCGCTGCTGGCGTTCAAACTCACGCTATATATATTGGATAAAGCCGGAATTCTCTATATGGGGCATTATAATATGCAAACCGCAACAATGGGGGAAATGCTTGACCGCGTGCCGCAAACGCTGCTGTTAATATTGAGCCAGATGGCAACCACTCTGCCGTTTTTTCCCTTATCCCTTAAAAGTATCGGGATGGTGTTGATAATCACAGCCTTTGCCATTTCCGCCCGCCGTCCGGTAAATATAATCCTTTGGGGGGCAATGCTCGTCGCCACGGTTTTAAGCACGTTCTTAACCGCTGTTCCTGCTGAAACCGCCTATATGCCGCGGGTAAATTTTTATGGCTTGAATTATCTCTATGCAGCCTCTGCCGCCCTCATCTTGCAGCAAAAAAAGACACTTTGCCGCAATCTCGGGTTTGCTTTAAGCTTCCTCTATATCAGCACATCCGTAAATCAGGATATAGAGGCGCAAAAAGTTTGGCATCTCGGCAAAACAGCCGAAGAAAAACTTGTCGGGCGGGTAATCAGCCGGATAGAGGAAAATAATTCTGTTTTGCCGCTAATTCCGGTTATTGCCGGTGAATTACCACTCCGTCCGCGTTATTATGCTGCGCCGTACACCAAGCCAAGCCCGTATATTCTAAATGCGCCGCTGATGGTGCGCCATATCCCGTCGGGAATGTTTAATTTTTACGCGCCAATCCCGTTGTTTAAAGGCAATTCGCAGATATCCACCCTCACGCCCGAGTTGTATGAATACTTAAAAACCGCCTCCCGCCCGTGGCCGTCACCCGCTGGATTATACATTGATGAAAACTATGCAATTCTGCTCTTAACCACCGACGGCATAAAGGCAATACAAGCCCAGCTGCCGTAAATTTCAAATATTTTTGCAAAAGCTCTTGATTTTCTCCTCGCCTGCTTACTACATAAAAAGGTAAAGGAGAAATGTTATGAATATCGAAAAATTTACGGTAAAATCGCAAGAAGCGGTAAAAGACTCAGTCAATCTTGCAGTAAAACGCGGCAACCAGTTTGTAACCCCGCTGCATTTGCTAAATGCTATATTGGATATGAACGAGCCGACAATAGAAAGCCTGATAGCCGAAAGCGGCGGCAATCTGCCGGTGTTAAAACAAAGTGCCCTCACCGAGCTTAACAAGCTGCCCGCAGTCAGTGGTGAAAGCGTGCAAAGCTCTTTGTCGCAGGAATACAATCGCTTGCTGCTGGAGGCTGAATCTTTTAGCGAGAAGAATAATGATAAATATGTCACACTGGAGCGCCTGTTGCAGGTTTTGGCGCAGTCGGCCGGCAATAAAGCCGCTGAGTTGCTGCATTCGGCAGGCGTAGACCCCGTAAAGCTTAATCAGGCAGTGGCAAATTACCGGCAGGGAAGACTGGCAGATTCCGAAACCGCCGAAGACACATTTGAAAGCTTAAAGAAATTTACCATAGATTTAACCGCGCGTGCCAAAGAGGGCAAGCTCGACCCTGTCATCGGGCGCGATACGGAAATTCGCCGCACCATACAGGTTTTATCGCGCCGCACTAAAAACAATCCGGTGCTGATAGGCGAACCCGGTGTCGGTAAAACCGCAATTGTCGAGGGATTGGCAATGCGCATTATCAATAATGATGTTCCCGAAAGCCTGCGCCGCAAACGCCTGTTGGCACTTGATATGGGCGCGCTGATAGCCGGTGCAAAGTTCCGCGGCGAGTTTGAAGAGCGTTTGAAGTCGGTACTGAAAGAAATAGAAGATGCCGCCGGCTCTGTTATTTTGTTTATTGATGAGATGCACACGATAGTCGGTGCCGGTGCAGCCGAAGGCTCAATGGACGCCTCAAACCTCTTAAAACCGGCTCTGGCGCGCGGTGAATTGCACTGTATTGGCGCGACCACATTAAACGAATATAAAAAATATGTCGAGAAAGACGCAGCGCTTGCCCGACGTTTCCAGCCAGTATATGTTGATGAACCGGACGTTGAGGAAACTATCACCATCCTGCGTGGCATAAAGGATAAATTTGAGCTGCACCACGGCGTGCGCATCTCCGACAGTGCGCTGATAGCCGCCGCCACGCTTGCCAATCGCTATATTGCCGACCGCTATATGCCGGATAAAGCCATTGATTTGATGGATGAGGCAGCTTCCTCATTAAGAATGAGCATAGACAGCAAGCCTGAAGAGCTTGACACGCTGGATAGAAAAGTCCTCCAGCTCAAAATCGAAAAAGAGGCGCTGAAAAAAGAAACTGACGAAAATTCTAAAAAGCGTCTGCAAGAGGTCGAAAAAGAACTCGCCGATATGGAAGAACAAGCCCGTAGTCTTAATACCAAGTGGCATCAGGAAAAATCCGACTTGCAAAAAATTAATGAAATCAAGGATAAGCTTGATAAAGCTAAGAGTGAGGTTCAAATAGCCGAGCGTAACGGGCTTTATGAGCGGGCAGGGGAACTGCAATACGGTATTATCCCAAGGCTGACAGCCGAACTCTCAGAGCTTGAGAAAAACACCAAAAAAGCCTGCGAGCAAACTGTCCAGCCCGAAGATATTGCCAAAGTTGTTTCCAAATGGACAGGCATTCCGACCGATAAAATGCTTTCTTCCGAGCGCGAAAAGCTGCTGCATCTGGAAGACCATCTGAAAAAGCGCATTATCGGGCAGGATGAGGCGGTCGAAGCTGTAGCAAACGCCGTCCGTCGTTCGCGTTCCGGCATTTCTAATCCGAACCAGCCGATAGGCTCATTCCTGTTTTTAGGCCCTACCGGTGTTGGCAAGACAGAGTTAAGCAAAAGTCTGGCAGAATTTTTGTTTAATGATGAAAACGCGATGTTAAGGGTAGATATGTCCGAATATATGGAAAAGCATTCCGTGTCACGTCTAATCGGTTCCCCTCCGGGATATGTGGGATATGATGAGGGTGGAATTTTGACTGAAAGCGTCCGCCGCCGTCCGTATCAGGTCATCTTGTTTGACGAGATAGAAAAAGCTCACCCAGATGTCTTTAATATTTTGCTCCAGATATTGGATGACGGCCGTCTGACAGACAGCAAGGGGCGCACGGTGGATTTCAAAAACACGATTATCATTATGACTTCAAATCTGGGAGCAGAATATCTGATAAACCAGTCGCTGACGTCGGCAGAGCAAACCGAAAAAGTGCTCGAAACCCTGCGGCAGGCGTTTCGTCCCGAGTTTATTAACCGTATTGATGATATCATCGTCTTTAAGCGTCTGACTAAAGAAAATATCCGCGCGATAACCGCGCTTGCAATGGCAAACATTGAAAAACGCTTAAAAGACCGTGGTATAACTCTGGAATTAACGCCCGAGGCTATTGATTGGATTGTCAATAACGGTTATGACGAGGTTTACGGGGCGCGCCCGCTCAAACGGCTGTTAAAACGCGAACTTGAAAATAAGCTGGCCTATGCATTGCTGGCAGGCGACATCGGCGACAATGCCAAAGTCAAGGTCAAAGTTACCGATAACGGATTGTCATTTGCATAAATAAAATCCTCAGATGTTAAGCCTCCGGTTGCCTGCGCCGGAGGCTTTTTCGTAACAAAATCTTCACATTCCCCTTGTTTTAATACCTCTTGCATTGTCATATAAAATATGATATTATAACCATAAAAGATATAAGAGATATATTTTTAGGGAGGCAGAAATGTCTAAGGCAGGAACAAAAACAACCGTTAAACGGCAGGATGTTAAAAAAAGAAAAATGGATAACATCTATAAAGAAGTTACGCGGTTAACCAAAGATAAAAAGGTGGCTGACCAGTTAATTGCAAAATATGGTGTAGACTGCGCATACAGTATCGTTCGTGAGAGTATGCAGGCACCGGGCAATGTGATGCAAAGAATGGGCCGGCAATGGAAAAATTCTTCCGATACAATTAAATTTTTTGTTGAAGCCGACTTAAATGATGTTGTGGTAGCCAAGGGTATTCGTAAGACATCCACTTTTGTGGCAGAGAGTAAAAAAAATGTAACCCAGACACCTCGTCAGGTCGCTAAAAAGAACCCGAGTGTAAATCAGGCTGCCGCAAGAGCACAAACAAATAATCAGACCGTAGCAAAGAAAACGCAGCGGCGTGAGATTAAAAACACAAAACAGTCCGTTAAAGTCACGGCTCCCCAGTATCCAAACCTCCTGCAGCCGATACGGCAAGAGAGCAATTTGTTTATTTTGAATAATCCGCTAACTCAGGCAATGCAGGTTGAAACAAATCCGTTTAATATGTTCCAGACGCCAAAACTGACAACAGAGCAGAAAGTCGAGGCTGAACTGGCACAAATGAAAAAAGATAATCCTAACGGTATTACGCTTGGCTCGCTGAAAGAAGACGGTTTTACCATCAGCGCGCAAACTATTAAAGAAAGTGATTTAAAATATCTGCACGCCGGCAAAGACGGCAAAGGTATCGGACAGGCTGTAAAAAAAGCTACCGGAAAAGTAAAAGGGGCAGACCAATGCGGGGCAGCCGTCAGAATTGGTTATACAAGTTATATGAATGAAACTTATAATGCCGGTGTTCCCAAAAGCGAATTCGAGTTTTATGGCAAAAGAAAACCTGACGGTACAATTGAGTGGGGAAGCTCTGCTGCTGAAACTTTATATAAAAAATTTAATCAGGAATATTTTACAGTATTATCTTATCCTAATAAAGGGAATAACAGTGCGTTAAATAACGTTCCGGATGGAACAACCATTTTTTATGAAGGCAAAGACGGCAGAAAGCTGAAAAGCGGAATCGAACATCCGGGGCACACGGCAACATATAATGCCGCTGACGGATGCTGGTATGCCGGCAATTATCATCAGGATAAAAGCAAGATTAACAATGGTGCCGGCTATGGCAAAAACTATCGTATTGCCATTGCTAATGATACCAAAGTTGATGATGAATTAGCCCGTGCGATTATTCGTGCGAAAATAGAAGAAAACGAGCGTATAACTCAAAATGCCCAAGTAAGAAATGCGGCAAGAGGACGTTAATTAAAGGAGAAAGCTGATGTCATTCGGAGCAATAAAAGAAGACAGCCAAACCTTAAAAAGAGTAGGTGAATTTATCCGTCAGGGAGAAACGGATAAAGCTTACGACCTGATGGCACAGGCTTTCGGCTTAAATAGCGTTGAAGCCTTGAAAAAAGCAATGTCATACGGCATAACACCCGAAAAGCTTGGCGAACTTTTAACCAAAGCGCCGCTGGCAATAGACCGTTTTGAACAACGTTTGGTCAAACGCGGCAAAGATATAGCTATCGCAAAAGCCATAGAGCAGGAAGCAGAAGCTCAAAAGGCTGCGGAGATTGCAGCAGCCAGACAAGCAGCCGAAGCTCAAAAGAAATTTGAAGCACGGATGAAATATTATGAAGAACAAAAACGAAAACTGTTCCATAAAGACCGGAAATTAACCGATGAAGAAAAGAAATTGCAGCATGAAATGCAAAAAGAAAAAAGAGCCGAAAAGCGCCGTCAGATAGAACAACGGCTGCGTGAAGTTCGTGAACAAAAACGGAAATTGGTTGAAGAACAGCGCAAACTCGAGGCTATGCGTCAAAAAGAGGAAGAGGCATACAAACGCCCCGAAGCCCCGAAAAAGGAAGTCAGACAGACAACCTTAACTCCGCAAATGGCAAGGGAAACCGCCAACAACCGTTAGTTAGGCAAAAATATTATAAAGAAACGCCGCAAAAATAAACAGCATCAATAAAAAGCCGGTTCCGATGAAAAAGGTTGAGGCTTTTATTTCTTTACGCAATAGCCACGCCGCACAGAATACCGCCAGATAGCACACTAAAAACGCACCGCTGGAAAGGTTGACAATCGCATTAAAATCAAACAACAACGTCGCAATCACGATAAGTGTTGTCGTAAACAAATTGCCTTTGGTACCAAACCGCCAAAATTTTTCCCGATAAAAAGCTGGCAACTCTTTGTCTTCTGAGAGGGCGCGGGAAATGCGGAATATACTGAAATAAGTCGCATTCACACCGGTAGCGTAGGCAATGAAAATCGTTACATAAATCAGGTCAAACCCGAGGTTTCCCAAAAGCTTTTTTGCCGCAATGGCAACCGCCACATTCGGGTCATCCAAAAGCTGGTGCATATCCACAAAATTAAGCACTACAAAGGCCAGACTGCAATATAACGCCATCACAATCAAGAGCGTACCATATATCGCAAGCGGAATAGTACGCTGCGGGTTTTTGACATCGCCCGCCGCATTCGTAATCACCCCATATCCGGCATAAGCAAAAAATGTTACGCCGATACTACCCCAAAAACTCTTGGAACTTGGGGCAGGGAGGGGTTGCGCGGGCTCGCGGAAATACCAAAATGCCGTACCCGCCAAAGCCAAAAGGATAAAAAGTTTTAGAGCAACCAAAAGCGTTTCCGTCCGGCTTGAATCTTTCGCCCCGAGCATATTAAGAAAAGCCATACTCGTAATTAAAAGCACTGCTGCAATGTTAACAATAAGTTCCGTATGTCCGAACCGCTCAAACAAATGTGCCGCATAAATACCGAAAGACTTTGCCATCATTGAGATAGATATTGCCGAAGTCAGCATATAAAGAATAGTCAGTCCGCCCGAAAGCCAGCGGTTTTTAAAAGCAATATGAAAAAAATCGGTCAATCCGCCCGAAACCGGATATCTTGCTGACAGCCGCGCATAAGAATATCCGGAAAACATCGCCGCCAGACCGGCAATTAAAAACGACGCATATGTAAGACTGCCAGAAATCAAAATAACTTGCCCGAGCAGCGCAAAAATCCCCGCCCCGACAATCGACCCGATACCAATGGCCAACACATTGATAAAACTCATATCCTTTTTTTGCATAACCAACTCTCCTGTTTATCCCCGCAATATAATAGCAAACAACAAAAAACAAACAGTACGGCAATAATTTATCAAAAAGTTTATCTCTTCACCAAAAAACAAAGCACAAAAAAACGGAAGTATTTACTTCCGTTTTTCATTATGGTAGAGGAATAAGAAATAACAACCCCGGGAAATATCCGGCACGGTGCAAATTGGCAAGGCTTGACCCCGAACAGCCGGAGCATAGACGCGGCTTTTTGCGTTTTTAACACGCCAGTTGCGGGTATTCGGGCGTTGGCTAAGGTTCTTATTAACTATAAAAAGCTTTATGGCTTAAATACCGTCCGGCAAATTATCAGCCGCTATGCCCCGCCAAATGAAAACCAAACGACCGCTTATGTGCAATCGGTGGCAAGACAGCTTGGCGTATTGCCTGATGTGGTGATTGATATAGAGGAACGTGGTGTGTTGACGGTGTTCATTAAGGCGGTCATTCGTATGGAAAACGGCATTCAGCCTTATTCCGATGAAACAATCCAGCAAGGAATAAACTCGATTTATTAACCCGCCCGATCAGGGCTTTTTTTATGAAAGGAATGAAAATGCTTAAACTTATTGAACTATTAAAACTCAATCAGCCATCTACGTGGCGCGGTTTAATTGGCCTGTTATCCGGCCTTGGTGTGGCAATCAGTCCCGAACTCGTGGAACATATCGTTGCGCTGGCGGTTTCCGCGTTTGGCATTGTGGAGATTGTCCGGAGTGAAAAGACCGGCAAATAAAACAATCCCCTGTGTCAAAACTGGCGCAGGGGAGATTTTTTTATACCTTAATTAAAGCTAAAATTAAATCTTGCGTATAAATATAGGGCTTCGTTTTCATCAATCCATTTCGGCTTTTTAAGAACAGTTGCATAACCGATTGAACCGTCAAAGTAACCATATTTGAATGAAACTTTACCGCCTGCACCGGATAGGATTTCTGACTTGATGTCTTTATTATTGCTATGAACGTATCCATAGTCAATAAACGGCCCGAAGTCTATGCCTTTTAAGATTTCATTATCACTTTTGGCGAGCGTGCCAACGTTAAAATCTATGTCATTGCGCCAAGAATAACCGCTATCGCCTTGCACACCCTCGTTTCTGAACCCACGCACCGAATATTCGCCGCCGAGGTAATATGCCTCTGTGCCGTATAGTTCGTCTTTGGTGTATTGCCCGTCAAAGGTGGTGTTATAAGTAGCGATATTAAACAAGTTCAAAGAGCCGTAAGCATAGAGTTTCCAAGCTTCGTATTGGGCTGATTGGTTGTAGTTACCGTGATTATCATTTAATGCGCCAAACCATTTTGTGCCTTTGTTATAGGTAGGATTGAGGTATAGAACGCCGTGGTCAAAGTAAAATGTTGAAGAGAGTCCGAGGTTAGCTATGGCTAAATCACGGCTTGAAACCTCGTTTTTCATCTTCAAATCAAGAACTCTGGTATAGTTTTGGTTGCGTTTGTAGGTTACACCAGCACTGGCAGAGATTTTGTAGCGTTGTCCACGGGCTAATAAGCGATCTAAACTTAAATTATTGGTAACGCTGTTGCCGTATGAATAAAAGCGGTCGCCATTATAAAGTAAAAAGCTGGTGCGGTAATCAGACCACGAGAAATTGTTGTTTAAAGTCCAATAACCAAAAGGGATTGAGGCACCTACGGTTAAATAATCAGCGTCGCGGTGGTCAGAGCTTTTACTCGGAGCTTTGGCAAAGCTCATATTGATTTGCTCGTTTAAGCCCAAGAGGTTATCTTGCGCCGCACGCATACCGAAGCGCGTTTCTCCCGTTGATTCCGAACCGGCATTATCAGTGAAGAATGTCAAACGGGTTGTGCCTTTCGGCTCGTTCAAGATTTCTATTTTGCTGTATTCGTTTTTATCATCGGGCTTAATTTCCATTTTAGCGGAGTTGGAAGCCAAGCGGTTAAGCTGGTCTATGCCTTGTTCTATATCACGTAAATTAAGGATTGAACCAGTTAAAAACGGAAAGGCTGTTACTGTTTGCAACTTGCCTAAGCCCTCAAACTTTGAGATTTTACCCTCAACGACCTTAATTTCTAAAATACCTTTTTTAAGGCGGGTTTGCGGCATTGGCAAGAATGCGCGCGAGGTAACATAACCTTTTTTAATATATAAGTCGGTGATTTCGTTCATCATTTGGTTAATTTGAGGCAGCCCCATACAGGTGTTTTTATATTTTTTCGTCACGCCTTTTATTGTCCAATCACTGACTTTATCGTTTCCAGTTACAAGGATTTTGCGAATATTGATACAAGAAGACACTAAATCGGGTTCTTTTTCTTCGGCGGTGGTGGCGGTTTCTGTTGCCTGAGGGCGTTGCAGAGCGTTTTTAAGCTCTTGGCGGCGGAATTCCTCATTTAACAACCGTTGTTGTTCTTGCTGAATGCGGTTTTGATTCTGCAACACAGACGGCGGCACCTGCGCCCAAGCTGCTGTTGAAAAAGTTATCGCGGCGAATGCCAAAAGTAAAGTCCGTTTAGTCATGGTGGTGTCCATAAATTTCTAAATCATCTAAAGTATCTTCAATTGTTCCTTGCAATTCAATTGATTTTATATTACTCAATAGTTTTCTAATTTCTTCTACTGGAGCTTGATCATAAATTCTGACAATATGAGAAGCACCCAATATTCCTATCCTTAAAATTTCTTTATTATTATCATTTAAACATTTTTTTAGCCAATACATGGCTAATGTTAAATCTATATTATTCATAAAAATTTGTAATAAAGCATCAATTTTAACATCTAATGAAGATGAATTTAATTGCTGAGTTAATTGATTGATATTTATAAATTTCGGTTCTTTATATTTCATTTTATTAATCCTTTTGGGGTAGCCAATCCTTCCTTAATTAAAGTATTTTTTTTATTTCTGATTTATCATTAGTTTCCCACAGTAATTCACTCATATTATCGGGTAGTAGTCCCTTGTTTTCCAAATCAGAAGCATATTGGCTAGCACTTTGAGGAGTGAGTAAGTCTGCTTTTATGCTGGCATAAAGTTCACCCCATGAAATAGCAATATTATATTTATTTAATAATGTTAAGTCGTACATTTTATCTCCTATGGTCTTACATTAGGTCGTCCAGTTATATCAACACCTTCTATAAATCGTCTGTGTGTAACTTCTTTTGTTGTTTTATCATTTGGAGTATTGCCATATTTTACCCAAGGATCAACATCGTATTTTTTATGATTGAAATATAACTTCATACTCATTTCCTAGTTCTTGTTGCAATTGTTCAGATAATATTTTTCCTTCATTGATAAAATTTTGTTCTGCATCTTTCGATGGAAAATCGCTTGATGCAGGGTCTTCTAAATTCAAAATAGCATCATATTGTTTTGCCCAATTCATAAATTTAGCAATTAAATTTTTAGATATGGGAAGATTTTCTGGATTTATATTATCTTCAAAACCATCATCGATACTTATCCATAATGGATATGTATGATAATCAGCCATAACTCGTATTCTTTTCATTATTTTATTACTCCTTTAGGATTTGCGCCTACAATATATCCATTTTCAGATATATCTACTGCAATTTTGTGCATTTGCCCATTAAACTCGACAGCATATACTTTTCTTGAACCTTGCATTCCAATAACATTGTCATCTTTAACAGCTTTCATTATTGCTGATGCAACATTTTCTTGAGAAATTCCTTGCTTTGCGAATTCAATTCCATGTCTTTCAATAATATGCTCTAAACCTGCTCTAGAATTACCACTTTCAATAAAAACAATTTTTCCATCTGGTAATTTGGCAGCATCTATTACTTTTTCTGGCGAAACTTTAATTCCTTTATTTTTTAGCTCTGAAACAAGTGAATCAAGCTGTTTTCCCGCTTCTATAGCTCCCTTTGCACTACCTTTAGTGGTATTTTTAACAACAGCTTTAGCTCCGCCACCGATAATAGATGTCGCCACGCCCCAATCAATAAATGTTCCTGTTGCTCCGAGTATCGTTTCCAACTCATCTTTGTATTCAGGATATTCGTTTATCAAATACTGTTTAACATCGGAAGCTTTCTCCCCAATATATTTTACACCATCTTGGAGCGGTGTTCCACTTTCATCAACTGCATATTGATATAGTTTATCTCCAGCTGACACAACATAGGAGGCAGCTTCCCCAATAGCCTTTCCTGGAAAGGCTGTTACAACCAAAACCTTTGATCCTTCTTGTTGTAAGCGCTGTTTTGCTTGGTCATATGTTTCATTAGGTTTCTGGTTACTCTTTATATATGCTGTTTCAGCAGCAGATGCAACAGCTCCAGCTCCTACGGCTAATGCAGGAATAAAGGCTTCACCTTTGCCATTACCTATTCCAGAATTAACCACATTATTGACGAGAGTTTCACTACCAGATATTAGTGTATGATTACCTGAATTATTTTGAGCCCACGTTAAACCATCCATATTGTTCGTATTTTCATTGCCGAAATTCTTCAGTTTGAAAATTCCTTCTGCCGTATCTCCGCGGTTTGTAGCTGTCTGTTCGTTCTTTTCGTGGCGGTCAAAATTTGTTCCCTCGTGGTAGATAGCTTGTACCAATGCGTTCGGGTCTGCTAAATCAACATTTGCCAAATTTATGGAAACAGTTTGTTGATTCCCATTCGGGTCGATGTAGGAAAATGCTGCAACATTACCCTCAATATTAGCTATTTGCAAATCTTTGAAGTTATTTCCGTCATTGGCAATTTCTGCTACTTGGGTTAGCAAAGACTGTACTTGTTCAGGATTTAAGTTTGTTGCACCATTTAATGCGGCAATAAGTTCTTTTTCTCCTACAATTTGTTGGATCGATTTATCATCACGGATATAATCATTCACAGCCTGAACCAGTGATGTTTCTTTATCTGTTGCTGCATTTACAATTGATTGAGTGACAACATTGTATCTTAATCCATTGCCAATTTGGACTATGTTTTCAGGTAAATCAGCAAAATCTTTTGCAATATCTTTAACACCATCGGTATTACCGACAATCAAGCCTAAAACACGATTATCAATTGTTACCGTTGCATCTAATGCGCCAGTAATTTGGTCTTTGGTGATTTCTTCAACGTTGGTAATATCACGGTTTATGCTTGAAATATCACTACCATCAGCAACTTCAATGTTACCTTTACCAATCGTGGCGTGGGTTACACCTTCTTTTTCATAGCCTGTATCTTTTATGCCTACAGTTGTTGAACCTGTCGGGAAACCATCATTTTCTGTCTTTGTTCCAGGTTTTGATACTGATACAGCAACATTATAACCTTTTTCTTCGCTACGTTCCATATCATAAAGATCAGATGTTTCCAAAGAGCCTACTTTTATATTTAAGTTGCCTGTATCATTGCCATCTTGGTCAATGTTAGCTATTAACGAGCCCTCCATTTTCAGCTTACCGTCAACGTCAATATCAACTGACTCCGTACCAACAATTGAAGCCATATTATCGGCCCATTGTCGATCACTATTGCTATTACATTGCTCCCAACCACTATCAAACATCATACTCAAAATTTGCTTTTGAGTTTCCTTAAATACTGGGGATATTTGCAAACGATAGTTCATAACTCTTCAGTTCTTTACTTTGTAG
>CAJTWX010000011.1 GCA_910580155.1 uncultured Alphaproteobacteria bacterium | reverse complement strand
CAAAAAACACCCTTTTTCTCTTGAAAATGCTGCAAATCTGGCAAAACACATCAAAAAAATAAAAGCAACAGACAACGGCTCCATCCTGATTACGACATCCCGCCGCACCGGAGCCGAAGCTGAAAAGTTAATAATGGACAACTTATCAGATATTCCAAACTACGCATATCTGTGGGGAGCAAAAGGAGCAAACCCGTATCTTGGCTTTTTAGCTTGTGCCGATAATATAATTGTTACCGGTGATTCCGTTTCAATGTGCTGCGAGGCAACAGCTGCCCGCAAGCCTCTTGCTATTTATACCGGCAACAACTGGCTCACCGCCAAACATTTGCGCTTCGTCCAGTCACTATACGACAAAAACTATGCAACAGAATTATCTCCGCACGCATTCAGCCAAACGAACAAACAACCGCAACCATTAAACGTTGCCAAAGAAATAGCGGAATACCTAAACACTAAATAAAATACCTTTTTTTTCTTTTTGATTAAGAAACTCATTGTACATTGCAAACAACACGTTCACGCGATTTACAATACTTTCATATGGCATTTCTTCTCTCAATAATTCAACAGTATCCCGAAACAGCTTCACAACATCCGCTTCTCTGATAGTTGTTTTTTCTTTATATTTAACAACAGTCTGTTTTAATGCTCTATAAGGATTTTTCCCCTCGTCACAGTCTAAAAGACGAGCTTGTTTATTTGCTAAAAAATAAGCATCATCTTGATTCAAAGTCTCATTCATCCACACCGAATGGTATGATTTTTTTATTTCGTTTTCAATATCAATACTATGTTCAGCTTCATCCCCCTCTTGAAACGCATTTTCATCATCCTCGGGATGCCATTGTTCAACATAGCCCTCTTCACACTTCGTCAATAAGCTTTCACAAGAGTTGATAATCTTCGGAAAAATATTAGCATACCCTCCGGTAGGATGTTCCATAAATTTAAAAGCACATTGACGATATATTTCTAAATAAAGATTTTTTAATATTATAATATCAGCAGACATAAAACCCTCACTATAAAAAAACAACACACAATTCATTATCACATTAAAAATAAAAATCAATCCTTTTTATATAGAACCACAAAGATAGCATCACAAAATAACCTAAAAAGAGAATATGCAATAAATTAAAATAATAATTGCATTTTAAAAAATATTCTATATACTAAAGTTAAATAAATTAAAGGAGAATTCAAATGGCATCATTATCAAATCGTGTTATCTCTATATATGACCGCAAAACCAGTATGCGGCTTGCGCCTGCTGAATGGAAAGCTGTAGACACAATCTGCAAGCGTGAAGACATCAAACGCAAAAAACTTTTTGAAATAATCGATATGAATCGTGATAAAAACTTAGGATTAACCTCTTCCGTACGCTTATTTGCAATCATATATTATCAAAATTCAATAATGCGTAAACAACAACATCATCACGATGATTCGCTTTATTGCCCTATTTTTGAAGCTGTACGCGGAATTATATAAACAAGGAAGAATCAAATGGCGGAATTAACAAATAAAATAATCTTTATTTCAAACAAAAAAACCAGTATGAGACTGGCTGCTGCCGAATGGAAGGCACTTGAAATAATTTGTGAACGCGAGCGTATTAAAAGAAACCATTTACTCGAACTGATAAATAATAGAAAAGACAGTAAACTAGGACTGACCAGCTCGGTAAGATTATTTGCAATTATATATTTTTACCACCTTTTAACAGATAATAAACAAAACTACGCACCGCAAACCCGACAAATAGACAGTCCTATTTTTGATGCTATCAGCGGCATATTATAAATTATTTATGCCCGAAAATACGTTTTTTAGCTTCTGCCAGACACTTGTTTTTTTCATATATATCAACACTGCCGTTTTTGACGGCTTCGGTATAATATGCAATTTTAAAATCTATCTTTTCCATATAGTGATTTAACTGCCGCATCTGCTCTTCTATTCTTATCTTCTGCCGTTCAAACATTTCCAAGCGTTCCTGAAGTGTCGAATCCCCTTCCAGACACAAATCCATATACCTCTTGATATCTTTCAGTTTCATTCCGGTTGCTTTAAGACATTCTAAAATCAATAGCCAGTCAACATCATCGTCTGCAAACACCCGTGCCCCCGAAGAACCTTTTTTCACAAATGGTAACAAGCCCTCTTTATCATAATAACGCAACGTATGTGCTGTCATCCCCAGTTTTTTTGCCACTTGTCCGATAGTATAACGCATTTAACTCTCCTTTTTCGCAAAAAGTATACGTCACCTTCCGCAAATGTCAACAAAAGATTAGACATAAAGTAAACTCTAATATATTTTTTTATAATTTTAATCAATCGAAAATAAATAACTTCTCATAACCAATTAAAAATCTTGATTAAATTCCCTCCTTGTTTTACGCTTTTATTAAGCTAAAACGGAAAAATTATCAATGAACAGTAAAACCATACAACGAATCAGGCTTTTCACCGCCATTTTTGCAGCAATAATTTATTTCGCCGGCTTATTAGGCTTTTTTTATCCCATAAAACTTTTTGATATAAACATTGCTCCGCTTATTCAACGCATCCTGACAGAATTTACCCTGATTGCAGGCATTTTACTTGGTTTTATCTTTATTTTAACCGCCGTTTTCGGGCGCATATACTGCTCCACCCTCTGCCCGTTAGGCCTATTTCAAGAATTATGCCTGCTGTTGTTTCACCGCAAGAAACTTCCTTCGCAAAAAAACAGGCACTTAAAATATTTTCTTGCAGCCATTTCTTTCGGAACATTGTTCGGTGGAACAGTCTTTGTTCTGCGGTTAATTGATCCATACACGATTTTTGGTTCCGCCCTAAGCGGCACCTCATACGGTATAATATGTTTAGCGCTCATTGCCATACTAACTGGTTGGCGAGGCCGTTCATTTTGCACAAACATTTGCCCGATAGGAACGATTCTCGGGCTAATCTCCCGCCAGGCACACAATAAAATATATATAGATGCTAAATCCTGTGTCGCCTGCGGATTATGCGCACAAAAATGCCCTTCCGGCTGTATAGATTTCAAAAATAAAACCGTCAACAATGAAACTTGTATAAAATGTTTCAAATGCTTGGGCTTATGCCACAATAAAGGATTAAAATATGGGCATCAGACAAACGGCAAAACAACCAATTCTCCGGCTTTTTCACCTTCACGACGACGCTTTCTGATAGGTGCAGCCACCTTTGCCACACTTGCTATCGCCTACAAAGCCGGTTTACAATTAAGCAAAGACATTGCAAACAAAGTAAAAACTCTTCTGCTCCCCCCCGGAGCCGATTCCTCCGAACACTTTGCCAATAAATGCCTAAATTGCAACTTGTGCGTTGAAAACTGCCCGATGAAAATCTTAAAAAAAGCAGATAATACATATCCGGCCGTTCACATAGAATATGGCAAAAACTACTGTTCTTATAATTGCAATAAATGCTCACAAGTCTGCCCATCGGGAGCGATTCGCCGTTTAACGCTTAAAGAAAAACAACATACCCAAATCGGACTTGCAGCTGTCAATCCTGATGTATGCATCCAATGTGGCCTGTGTGTCCGCGAGTGCCCTCGTTCAGCCATTACCAAACCGCGAGGCGATTTTCCGCAAATTAACCCAAACATCTGCATCGGTTGCGGCGCTTGCCAAGCAGTCTGCCCCGTGTCCGCCATCAAAATAGCGGCAGTCACAACTCAACAAACACTACCTAAATAAGGAGAAATAATATGTCCATAGGAATAAGCGAACTCATTCTAATCTTGGTCGTTGTTTTAGTACTTTTCGGCGGCAAACGCATTCCCGAGCTTGCCCGCGCATTAGGCATTGCCTCTTATGAATATAAAAAAGCCAAGGAAGCTTTGCAAAATGAAGCACGAGAACTAAAAGAAACTATGGAAAAAGCCGCCGAACAGGAAGAAAACAAGCAAGGCAAATAATGGCAGAAACAAAAGACAGCACTCAAAACCTGATTTTTCATCTTGAAGAACTGCGTCACACACTCATACGCTGTTTTATTGTTCTGGGCATAGTTCTGCCAATAACCCTTTTTGCTGCACCTGCTTTATTAGAGGTATTAACCCGACACATCATTAAAGACCTGCCGATAACTCTAAATTTTTTCTCTCCGATGGAAATCTTTATTCTACAGATAAAAACAGCCATTTTTCTCGACTTCCTTCTCTGCTTTCCTTACATCGCCAGACAACTGTGGAACTTTATCCTGCCCGCCTTATACGAACACGAACGCCGTTTTATCAAATCTATTGTTATCTCTTCCGCCATTCTGTTCAGTATTGGCGTCACGTTCTGCCTCTTTTTCATTCTGCCGCTGATTATCCAATTCGGTGCAAGTTTTGCCTCTGATAAAATTCACGCCGTGCTGGGTATTTCAAACATAATCAACCTCAGCCTGCAATTATCCGCTATCTTTGGGTTAATGTTCCAATTTCCGTTAATAACCTATGCACTTATAAAAGCACATATTATAAGCTATAATACTGTTAAAAACAAACGTCCTTATGTTTTCACGGCTATTCTGATATTCTCGGCTTTACTCACTCCGCCGGATATCGTCAGCCAACTGATGCTGTCAATCCCCACTTACATTTTATTTGAACTCGGATTATTTTTTGCAAAAAAATTATCCTCTGCCGAAAAAAAGGCTTGACTTAGAGTTACCTCTAAAAATTACATTATACGTGTCTTAAACATATAAAGGAGATATTATATGAAAAAATTATTGAGCTTCACAGCCCTGTTAACAGCAATAACCACTTTTATCAATCCTGCAATTGCCGCAGAAACAAAGGAGAATACAATGCCTGAAACAAAAAAAATCCTCATCGCATATTATTCATTATCCGGCAACACCAAAGATGTAGCCGAAACCATTGCCGAAAAGACAGGTGGTACATTGTTCCGCATTGAAACAGTACAATCTTATCCCGAAGAATACCGCGCCACTACCGAACAAGCAAAAAAAGAAATTAACGACGGCTATCGTCCGGAATTAAAAGATAAAGTTGCTGACATTACCCAATACGATGTAATCTTTATCGGCTCGCCAAACTGGTGGGGAACAATCACTCCGGCCGTCAGCAGCTTTTTAGCCTCATACAACCTAAAAGGCAAAACAGTCATCCCGTTTATCACCCACGGGGGCGGCGGTGTGCAAAACACTGTTAAAGACTTAACCGCCCAATGTACCGGTTGTAATGTATTAACAGACAACTGGGTCGGATACAGCAGTCGCACACTGGGTATCAGCGGCTGGCTAAACGGACTAGGGTTCAAAAAATAGTCCGAACATTCCCCAAAGGTTCTATAAAAAATAGAACCTTTTTTATGTCTGCTCTTCCAAACCCCAAAAAAAGAATTACATAACATAATCATCATAACAGAAAGGATAGACATAATGCAAAACGACAACAACAGAGTTTTAGCGTCATTCATATTAGCGCTCGGCTTAACCGCCGCTGGTTTCTTCCCTGGATATTACTATTATCAAGGCAAAAACAACAATAACACCGTCAGCGTCAAAGGACTTGCAGAAATGAACGTTAAAGCCGACTTGGCAATCTGGAAACTAAAGTTTGTGACCACCGGCAACGAGCTAATCCCCGCCCAACAGCAAATTTCCACTCAGGCAAGCGAAATAAACACCTTCCTGCAGCAACAAGGTTTCACACCGCAGGAAATAAATATTGAACGCATCGAAACCAATGATTTAATGGCAACGCCATACCGTGGTAATGACGCGAACTCGTCACGTTTTATCCTTTCGCAAACCATTACTGTTAAAAGCAGTAACGTCGCATTAGTCGAAAAAACGCTCCCCAAAACCGATTCGCTGATTGCAAAAGGCATCATTTTTGACACTTCTTATAATGAACCGGTATCATATATCTTTACCAAATTAAATGACGTCAAACCCCAAATGCTCGAGCAAGCAACCATAAATGCCAAAAAAGCCGCCGCCGAGTTTGCCAAAAGCTCCGGCAGCCGTGTTGGCAAAATCCATCGGGCAAACCAAGGCGTTTTTTCAATTCTCCCGCGCGAGCAAACTGCCAATAGTTTTGAAGCCCAACAAATCGAAAAAACCATACGTGTCGTTTCTACCATTGAATATTGGTTAGAATAATCGTTCATCTCCTAAATTTGACACACAGAAACCCCTGAATACTAGGTATTCAGGGGGGGATCTCATTTACTTCTTTGCAAATTCCTTCTGCCAATAGGAATACGCCTCTTCAAACGACGTCTGCTTACCAAACTGATGCAAAACCTCGCTGTTTCGCTGCGGGATATCTTGTTTCTTGAGGCAAACCACCGTAAGGGTTCTTTTTCTCGCCTGATACTTACATTCCAAAACAAACAGAATATCACCATCTTTGTGCAGAGGAACAATCAGTTCTTCCGTTTCAACAAACCGAAACGTATCAGGGGTACAAGAGATAATATGCGGACTGCCGATAATATTGCCGTAATACACGCCATCCGTCTTTAACGCGTAAAAACTACCGATAAAGGATTCATTTTCAGGATCATACAAACCGTAAAGTTTGATATCATCAGTCGACGCACAAGCCGGCATACACGTCTGCATCGCAATCGCCATACACAGCGGTTCAAGCAAGTCATGCGGATATACAACATTATGCTGCATCTCCAACAAAACCCGCACCATACCGGCTTCGCTCGGCGCGCTTTCCTCTTTTTGCACGGAAACGGCAACCATCTCATCCAACGTTTTTCTCTGACGAAGACGTTGTACAAACTTTTTAAAAATATTCATAATGCAGAAAAATTTAAATTAAACAATAATAGCTAATTACACCGATTATATCCTAAGCACCAAATTTTGCAATAATTATTTGTCTAAAAAACATAGACTTTAAAGAAAAACATCATATAATAACCGCAAATTTAAATTATTTGAATATTATTAACCCTAAAATAATTATTTTTTTTATGGAAGAAGAAAACAAATTTTCAATGGTCATCGATTGCGTTTTTCACATCACCGGCAGAGGCACGGTTGTTACCGGACGAATCCGCAAAGGCAGCATCCGCCTGAATGATAAGCTTAAGCTTATTAACGGCGACAAGGTTATAAAAACCCAGTGTTTTTTCCTTGAAAAATTTCGCAAAGTTATTACCGAAGCACAAGCCGGAGAACACGTCGGCATTTACCTTTCAGGACTAAACAAATCAGACATTCAAAAAGGAATAACCTTAACAAGCGATGACTAAACAAAAATAACCGGCAAATTCTCTGCCGGTTATTTTTTGCTCATTTTTTTATTGGTCGGAACGAGAGGATTCGAACCTCCGACATCTTGCACCCCATGCAAGCGCTCTACCAGGCTGAACTACGTTCCGATAACTCCTTTTCTATATATCGCTCTCACAAAAATTGCAAGTAAAAAGTTATTGATTTTTACATCGTTATCCAATAAACTGCCCCATAACAATTAATTATGATGTCAAACTATAATTTTCTACATTATGAAACAGAAAACAGATGAAAAACAGCTTTTAGCTGATGCTAAACTGTGGTTTGAACAGCGATATGGCAAATCACCCAAAGAATGCGGCATAAAATTCATCAAAATCTGGCACAAACCAACACCGCTGTTCAAAAAAACAACTGCTGTCGTTTTTGCCCAAACCGAAGAAGCGGGTAACGCTCTTATACGGGAGCAAAATGCTCTCTGGCGCATACCAAATTACATTGGGATATTACCTGTATACGCTTTCGCTTTTTTCTTCACACTTTTTTCACAAGAATCGCGTGAAAACATTATGAATATAGGAATACTCTTCACCATTCCCGTCTTTTTCGCGTTTCTATTTGTCTTGTATCTTGAAATAAAATGTAAAAAACTGGAAAAAATCCATCAATGGAAACCGATACTTTACTTCCCGTAAGTTTATTGTCATAAAAAAAGTCTTATTCTTTTACGAATAAGGCTTTTTTTATTAAACTACTCATTTACGCACAAAAAAGACCGCCGAAACGGTCTTAACTAAACGAAGAATGTCTTATGCAGATACTTTTTCTGCAACGACTTTTTTAATTTTTTTTGCTTCTGCAGATAATTTGCTATCCGGTGTAGACATCAAGAAAGCATCCAAACCGCCTTTGTGTTCAATCGTACGCAAAGTGCTTGTGCAGATACGCAATTTATAAACCTTACCCAAAGCTTCGCTTAACAACGAAACAATTTGCAGATTCGGCAAAAAGCGGCGGCGGGTTCTATTGTTCGCGTGGCTTACATTGTTACCGCTCATAACGCCAGTGCCGGAAATTTCACATTTCTTAGCCATTTTTTTATCCTTTACTCAAAAACTTTTGCCTATACATACAAACATAATCCCAATAAGTCAAGCAAAATCTTCGTAAAAACTTTAAAAAAAACTGGATTTTTGAAAAAAAGCGTAGTATAAACCTATTTCGCAAATGATATATGCAACGTGTACCCGTAGCTCAATTGGATAGAGTGTTGGCCTCCGACGCCAAAGGTTGCGAGTTCGAACCTCGCCGGGTGCACCATTTCTTCCCACTCCCTGATATTTAGACTTAAACCTACTGTAACCGCTTATATAAATGCATATATTAAGCACCTAACAGTTACAGGAGGAAAAATGTCACATTTAATAAACCCATTAAAAAAATACTATGAAGGAGGCTACGAATGGCAGCCACAACCTGCCCCCGCCGTGCAGGCAAAAATGCACCCAATCCCTGATTGTGGTGAAAAAACATACCGCGGCAGCAACAAATTAAAAGGACGTAAAGCACTGATTACCGGAGGCGACTCAGGCATCGGACGAGCCGCGGCCATTGCTTTTGCGCGCGAAGGAGCAGATGTAGCCATCAATTACCTGCCTTTCGAGGAAGAAGACGCCCAAGATGTTAAACACATTATTGAGCAGTCCGATGGCAAGGCGATTCTCATCCCCGGAGATATCAGCGACGAAAACTTTTGCAAAGAGCTGATTAAAACAACTATAGAAGAACTGGGCGGACTGGATATTCTCGTTCTTAACGCCGGCGTTCAAACCGCAAACAAAGACATAACGACGTTGCCCACTGAACAGATTGTCCATACTTACGCCGTTAATGTTTTTGGAATGATGTGGCTGGTGCGCGAAGCTATACCGCATCTGCACGCCGGCTCAAGCATTATCACCACTTCCTCAATTCAGGCATATCAGCCATCAAAAGACCTGCTCGACTATGCCGGCACCAAAGCGGCGATTCGCGCCTTTACACAGGCTGCAGCCAAACAGTTGGCCCCCAAAGGGATCCGCGTCAACAGTGTTGCCCCTGGTCCCGTTTGGACTCCGTTGCAAATTTGTGGCGGACAGTTAAAGGAAAGCATACCGGAATTCGGACAAAACACCCCGCTTAAACGCGCCGGACAACCGGCAGAACTGGCTGATGTTTACGTCTACCTTGCCTCCGAAGCATCAAGTTACGTAACAGGCGCCATCTACGCGATTACCGGCGGTATGCTTACTGCCTGACCCCCAAAGCCCTCAACCGAGGGCTTTTTTTATTGACTCTGCCGCAAATCATACATACAATACAGCTACAAAAAAAATTATCATTCAAACAATTAAACTATTTTTATATGGAACAGAACCAAACACCGCAAGAACTGCTGACAATATTTTGCTGCAGATGTTGGGATTATGAGATGGACATTAAAGCGCAACAGCAAAAATTCGACACTTTATCCGCCTCATACAAAAATTTATCTGTCAAAGAAAAATTGGACATCATACCGCAGCTGATAAACAGCAGCAAAATCTACCCGACGCTCATCTTTATTGCCAAAGAACTCTTTGACGCGTTAAGCACAGAGGAGAAACGTTGTCTGACAATCAACCAGGCTTTTCCGTCTGATATGGATGACCGCCTTATCAGCCGCGACGAATACCTCTGGCGGGTTAAACACAATTTTCCCTGTGCTCAAAAATATGGAAACTATTTCCGCCCTATATCAGCACTGGATATTATGGGCTTTCAAGCCAACGTGGAAATGATTATCGATTCCGGCAGCCCGTGGATTTTCCTTTGCAGCTGATACTTGCACATAAAAAACGCCCTCAACCGAGGGCGTTTTTTTAAGGCTGACACTTAATTATTCTTCGTCTTCATTATCTTCTTCGTCACCATCCAGTTCTTCAATCTCTATCGCATCTTCTTCCTGCATCGCACGAATCACCCACGCGTGCTTAGCATAACAAGCCAAATAATCTTCCATTAAATTCGCAACCATAAAGTCATCTTTTTTATCAGCCTCATCGCGAATATCCTTTGCCATCGCCATAATATTTTCGCAATCAGAAGCCAGTTCGTCAATCACCTCATATCCGGCATATTCGCGTGGCTCAATCTCTTCAACCGTTGTATTTTCCAGATATTGCGCCATTGTTCCCATCGGCATTTTATTCTGCATTTTCATCATCTCAGCCACTTCGTCAAACTGGCACTGAAACATCTTATAAATCTCTTCTGTCATCTTATGGATAATCGGAAAATTTGGCCCCACCACATTCCAGTGCAGATTATGAACTTTTATATTCATTGCCGCCAGATTTGCCAAAAACACATTTAACTTATCGAGTTTATTTGCCATAATTTTTCTCCTCTGAATTTTACATTACCCCCTATAAATAATCGCATTTTAACGTATTCACAGAGGCTATAAACAAAAGAGATATAGCAAAAGCCGCCCTCATAGAGGACGGCTTAAACTTAATCAAAACACTGGACAAACTTATGCATATTGGTATCATACTGCAAATGGAGAATACTTCCATTTTCAAAAGATACAGCCTTAAGCCCCAGTCCAAATTGCAATGCACTTAACACGCCGGCGTGACACACAATACAAACAGAATGTCTGGAATAATCAAACGAATGGCTGCAAACAATCCGTTTAAGACACGCATAAACACGCTCAAAAACCTCCCTTTTGCTTTCTCCATCCGGCATACGCAAATCCGCCGTTTCTTCTGTCGGCCACAAGAGTTTGTTAATAAATGCTTCTCCGTATTGCTTTTTAGTTTCTTCAAACGAAACCCCTTCAGCAGTTCCAAAATTGCATTCTTGCAAATCCTGCATAATCATAAAGCTGTTCGTATAAATATTTGCACGAACAATAACATTTGCTGTCTGCACAGCCCTGACCATCGGCGAGGAATAAACATCCATTATCTTATGACGCAACTTTTCAGCCAACGCTATAGCTTGCCCATACCCTTTTTCATTAAGCACCGCATCTATACGACACCCTTGCCAGATACCTTCAACGTTTTTATCCGTCTGACCGTGGCGGCAGATATAAAAATTTATCTTCATAAGATATAAAATAATTAAAGTTTACTATCACTATAACAATATTTTTTATTTCTGCAACAAAAAACCGCCCACAACGGGCGGTCACATCATAGTTAATCCAAATCTTATGCCAACAGCTCGTCAGCCAGTGCCTCAATTTGCTTCACATCTGCATCTTTCATAGCCGATTTAATTGATACAACATTATTCATAAAAGTAATATCTTTAAGCCCTTCAAGTTCAGCACGCATTTTCTTTGCAGCAATCGGTGCCCAAGACCCGTTTTCAATAAAACCAACCTTACGATTCTGATAATTCTTACTCTTCAAATGCGCAATAAAACTCTCCATCACTGGGAAAATCCCCGCATCGTAAGTAATAGATGCCAAAACAAGCCTGTCATATCTGAACGCATCTTCCACTGCTTCGGCCATATCATCACGTGCCAAATCTGCAATAAACACTTTCGGTGCCCCTTTGGCTTCCAAAACTTCTTTAAGTTTTTCTGCAACAGCTTTCGTATGGCCGTAAACGGAAGCATACGCAATGAAAATCCCCTCATTTTCGGGACGATAACTACTCCAGATATCATATTTTTCAATATAATGCCCTAAATTTTCAGTCAACATCGGCCCGTGCAACGGATAAATTTTTTGAATATCCAATGTAGCCGCTTTTTTAAGTAAAGCCTGCACCTGCGCGCCATATTTCCCCACAATGTTGATATAATAACGCCGCGCCTCGCAATCCCACGGCTCATCTGTATCCAGCGCTCCGAATTTACCGAATCCGTCTGCCGAAAACAAGATTTTATCTTTTTTCTCATATGCAACCATAACTTCCGGCCAATGTACCATCGGCGCCATAATAAATGTCAATGAATGCTCGCCTAACGAAAGCTCTTCGCCTTCATTCACCACAACTTTCCTGCCTTCCAAATCCAAATGTTCAAAAAACTGCGGAATCATATTAAAAGTTTTCGGATTTGAAACCACTTTGGCATTTTTATATTTATCTAAAAACTTCTCAATATTAGCCGCGTGGTCAGGCTCCATATGCAATACAACCAGATAAGCCGGCTCTTTGCCGCCTAAAACTTCTTCCAGATTTTTAAACCATTCATCGGTTGCGCGTTTGTCAACCGTATCCATAACCGTGATTTTCTCATCCATAATCACATACGAATTATAAGAAATCCCGTTCGGAACAATATACTGTCCCTCGAACAAGTCTATTGTCTTATCGTCTGCTCCGACATAGTAAATATTGTCTGTCAACTTTTTGTTTTGCATATCATTACTCCTTATAATCGTTTGTTTGGCTTATTTAAGCTTTTTCTCTATAATTGCAACTGTTTTTGCAAACACTTCCTCGATTCCCAAATCCGACGTGTCCAAAATTATCGCATCGTCAGCCGGTTTCATTGGCGCATCTTTGCGAGTCGCATCACGCTCATCACGAGCTTTCACGTCTTTTAAAACCTCTTCATAATCCGCTGCCATTCCTTTTGCCGTAAATTCATCATATCTGCGTCTTGCCCGCACTTCTGGCGAGGCTGTAATAAAAAACTTAATATTCGCATTTGGGCAAACTACCGTTCCCGTATCCCTTCCGTCATAGATAACCCCTTTTGCCGGAGTACCATCAGCAAACATCGGATTTTGAGCAAAATTGCGCTGCATATCCAAAAGCAACGCCCGTACGCCGGAATAACTCGAAACAATAGACGCTGCCTGCCCGCCTTTTGCCGAACGAAAATCTTTATGATGCGACAGCTCTATCATTCTCGCAAAAGTCAAAGCTGCTGCGGCCTCTTCAGCCGCCGCAACATCTTGCAGTTCTTTATTTTCCAATAACAACATCAGCCCGACAGCCCGATACACCATTCCCGTATCAAAATATGCCAAGCTGTATTTTTCCGCCAAACGTTGTGAAAGAGTGCCTTTTCCAGCCGCTGCCGGCCCGTCAACTGTAATAATCATCCCATTTCCGACCTAAAGTTAAAAATTTTATCTATTCTTTAACACATATTTGCTAATATCATAGCATAAAATAACTTTATGCAAAGAATAAGAAAATGGCAAAAAATTTCCGCTTATATATCGCAGAAGAACTGACTGCGGAAAAAACAATAATTTTAAATCAAGAGCAAACGCATTACCTTAAGAATGTCGTCAAATACAACACGGGTGATACTTTAAACTGTTTTGACAACAAAAACGGCGAATTCTTATGCCAAATAACCGAAATCGGCAAAAAAAACATCACTATTACGGTGTTAAGCAAATTACAGGATTTTTCACCCTGCCCCGACATCTGGCTGCTGTTTGCCCCGTTAAAAAAAGACAAAACCGATTATGTTATCGAAAAAGCCACAGAGCTCGGTTGCCGCAAAATCATCCCGACAATCACAAAATACACCATCACCAACAACATAAAAACTGAGCGTTATACCGCACAAAGCATTGAGGCCGCCGAACAGTGCCGCCGAACAGACCTGCCGGAAATAACTTTGCCGCAAAAATTAGAAGAAATATTAAACAGCTGGGATTCTTCACGCCCGTTATATTTTATGGATGAAACCTTGCAAAGCCGTCCTTTTCCGGAAATATTAGCAGCTGAAACTTCCCCAAAAGCAGCACTTCTTATCGGCCCCGAGGGAGGTTTTTCTCCCGAAGAACTAGCTTTATTGAGAAACTCCCCGTTTACCAAAGGCGCCACACTCGGCCCGCGGATTCTCCGTGCCGAAACCGCAGTTGCCGCCGCCTTATCTTGTTGGCAAATATTTGCCGGAGACTGGAGAAACTAAATGAAAATATTAATTGCAGATGACCACGAACTATTTTTAAAAGGCTTGGAATTTATTTTGCAGGAAAATCTGCAAAATGTAGAACTGACCACCGCACAAAGTTATACGGACATCTTTGTCATACTTGAAAACAATACCGATTTTGATTTAATTATCACCGACTTGGCAATGCCCGGTGCAAACTGGCTGGCGGCAATTAACAAAATCCACACCACGCTGCCCGAAACCCCGATTATCATTATCTCTGCCGTATTCGATAAAGAAATTTTGCAGCAAACCTTAGACATCGGTGTTGCCGGTTACATACCTAAAACTTCTTCAAACAGCCTGATTGTCAGCGCTATCAATTTAGTATTGGCCGGCGGCGTTTACATTCCGCACGAACTATTGTATTCCACCAAAAATGCGCCGGTTTCTGCCGAAAAACAAAAAGAATATATTTCACCGCTGAAAACACTGGAAAAACTCGTCACTAATACCGCGGATACCCCGCCCAAAGGGCTGACCGAGCGCCAGATTGACATTGTGAAATGCATTGCCGAAGGTCTGTCAAACAAACAGATAGCCTACAAGCTTAACCTTACGGAAGGCACTGTAAAAGTTCATATCACGGTTATATTAAAAATCTTAAATGTCAAAAACCGTACTTCTGCTGTCATAGAAGCGGCCAAACGCGGCTATATTTCAGATAATATTCTAAACCAATAACGAGAAAAATAATGCCAAAAACCACCAAAAAATCGATTCCCGCCTACATTAGCGACATTTACGCTTGGCTATATCTCAACCGTAAAGTCTATAATCTGTTAAATAGTGAAAAAATACAAAACATCTTAACCTTCGGTAGTCACAACATCCTCATTAACGAACTGAACAAAGAAATTGCCTCAAAATCAAAAATCCTGCAAATCGGCGTAACTTTAGGCGGGCAAATCGCCCAAACATCATTTTGCCTGAACCGCAAAGGCGAATATACAATTATGGATATTTTACCGCATATTTTAGAAAAATGTCAGGAAAAATACCAAACACACCGCATAAATTATATAAACGCCAATGCCGCAAAACCTTTTAAAGGAGACTACGATACCATAATATGTTATATGCTTTTACACGAACTTCCCCCGATAACCCGTCAAAAAGTTATAACTAATATCTTAAAAGCCCTACCCGTCGGCGGCAAAGCTGTATTTGTTGATTACCACCTCCCTTCATCACTAAACCCGCTAAAATATTTTATCCGCGCCTTTAACCGCCTCTACCAACCCTTTGCCGAAGCTCTCTGGAAAACCCCGATTAGAGAAATGGCAACCGACAAGGAAAATTACACTTGGTCCAAACAAACCTACTTCGGGGGCACATATCAAAAAGTCGTTGCCACTCGCGAAAGATAAATAAGTTCAAATATCAAATAAACAACTAGAATTTCAACCTTTTAAACATCTGCCGCTCTATAGTCGTAAACCCCAGTTTTTCATAAAATCTATACGCATTTTCATTAAACATATAAACACCAAGCTCAAGCGCGCCGATTCCCTGTTTTTCCAAATAGCTTTCCGCCTCTTTAATCAAGTCCGTACCGATTCCCTGCCCGCGGCACCCCGAGTCCACCCCCATATTCAACAACACGCCGGTTCTCGGATAAACAAAACCTTTTCTTTCCCTTTTAGGCACATATAAACACAAAAAACCGCAAATTTTCTCTTCGCAAACTGCTTTGAAAATAACCGTCGTATCGTCTTTATTCATTTTGGAAATAATCCGCAAATGCTCTTCCTCCGTTGAGGGCATAAAATACGCCGGCATCGCCTCATCGTGCAACCGCCCGACTTCAAACGACAACCGTGCCACATCTTCCACATCATTCGCTGTTGCCTGTAAAATTTTCACCATATCCGTTTCCTGCATTACCATATCCGCATAATGATAATCCCCGCACCTAAAATTAGCAAGAACTTTAAAAAAGAAACCGGCCACTCCGTGATAAAGCAGCCGGCAATCGTTCTATGCAGCTTGTTTAAGTTATGATTTAGACACGCTAATCTTCTTAAACTTCTGCTTTTCTGTCTGAGATTTCGGAATAGATACCGTCAACACACCGTTATTATAATTGGCAGTCGTTGCATCATAATCCAAATCCCACGGCAGCTGTATGGTACGCTTAAACATACCATACGAGATTTCAGAAAAATAATTATCTTTAGTATTTTCTTGGACTTCGTTCTTTTTCTCACCACTGATGCTCAAATAACCGTCTGAAGATACCTTCAAATCAATATCATTTTCATTGATTCCCGGAATCTCTGCTGTCACTTTCACTGCATCTTTATCTTCAGTAACCTGAATTTTAGGTGACAATTCTGATAACTCTGAATTAGAACTATCCATAAAATTCCAAAAATAATTCATCAGGCTTCTGAAATCCGTCGGATTGTGAGAAACGGACAAATCGCGTTTGCTTTGATTTGTATTTGTAACCGCATTTCTCATCATATTTCTCCTGTAAAACTATTTCTCTTCAATGTCCAACACATCGATTTCTTCAACATCGTCAGACAATTTTGAACCGCAGCAGCAGCCAGAAGATGAAGACGAAGAAGAACTCGGGTTAGAACTAGCGTTTGATTTTGACTTATCATTAGAAAATTTAGATTGAGAATTTTTCATATTAACCTCCAAAAATTTATGTTCATTCGTATACCAACGTCCGCTTTATTAAACCGGCAAAAGAAAACCGGACTTTACGCCGTAAAATCTTTGACAAATTTTACACCACAAAAAATAATCCGGTTTTAAGCTTTTTTAAGCTAAACAAAAGGGCAGCCACGCTGCCCATTTTATCTAAAACTCTGCGGTAATATTACGCCCCATCTTAAGAAACTTCTCAGTCCGCTGTTGTTTCAGCACTTCAGGCGAGAAAGCCTGCAACTCTTTTAACTGTCGCACAAGCGCCTCTTTAACCGCAGCAAACGTCTGAGCCACATCACGATGTGCTCCGCCTAATGGTTCTTTTATTATCTCGTCAATAATTCCCAATGCTTTCAAATCTTGTGCTGTTAAACGCAACGCTTCGGTCGCTTCTTTGGTTTTATCTCCCGAACGCCATAAAATCGACGCACAACCTTCCGGCGAAATAACCGAATAAATTGAATGCTCTAACATCAGCACACGATTTGCCGTCGCAATTGCAATCGCACCGCCCGAACCGCCTTCACCGATAATCAGAGAAATAATCGGTGTCTTAACCTGTAAACATTTCTCAATAGAAGAGGCAATCGCCTCCGCCTGTCCGCGCGCTTCCGCATCAACCCCCGGATATGCTCCGGCTGTATCCACAAAGCTGATAACCGGCAAATGAAACTTTTCTGCCAAATCCATCATACGCTGGGCTTTACGATACCCTTCCGGTTTAGCCATCCCGAAATTATATTTAATGCGGCTTTCCAAATCATTGCCCTTTTCCTGCCCGATAATCACAACAGCCTGCCCATCCAATTTACCGATACCGCAAACCATAGCCTCATCGTCTGCAAAACACCTGTCACCAGCAAGCAAAGTAAAATCTTCAATAAAAGCCTTAATATAATCCAGACAATGCGGTCTTAACGCGTGACGCGCAATCTGCGCTTTTTGCCACGCAGACAAATTCATATATGTACGGTTAATATGCTGATTAAGCTTTCTTTCCAAACGTCTGGTTTCTCTGGTAATATCCATATCTTCATCTTTGGCAAGTAGCTTTAAGTGCTCGATTTTCTCTTCAATTTCTAATATATCTTTTTCAAAATCAAGCGCGGCAGCAGTAGAATCATTCATTTTTAGTACCTTTTTAAAATTACACTTTGACCTCTCTATAACACAAAATAAAAAAATTTCACCATATTTTTTTTATCTATACCAATAAAGCACCGCAAAATCCTGTTTATAACTTGAAAAATATCGGAATTTTAAGCATTTTTTGTTTGCAAAATACGGGGTTTGGGCTAAACTGGCAAAAAAATCAGACAGGAGCCGGAAATTGTTAAATATCTCTTTTTTTATTGCAGCTTTCAGCAGTATTTTTTGGTTTATTTTTAGTCTAAGATACATAAACATCTCTGCTGTATTATCTGGACATAACGCGGATGAGCTTTATCAGACCGTAACAGTTATGCTGTTCCCGATTGCTTTAATCTGGACAATTTTTGCAATAATCAAAAGCTTCTATACCGAACGTCGTTCATTGGCTCGGCTAAATACGATACTGGAAACAATCCATAAAAACACCGAATCTACCGCAAACCTCTGCACAACGCTGCTTGGAGCAGAAACAGAAATCAGAAACGGTTTTATGATAAACGAGTTTGATATATTGATTTCCGATACTAACGAAGTTTTGGCAGATATTATCAAACGCAGCAATTCCATCTCGAGTACACAAATGGAACATCTCTGGGCGCGCACCGCAGGCGGCGAACGCTGGTTAATTGCCAAAACCTTTATAGAAACGCATAACTTTCAATCCGGATTTGCCGGCCATTTATTACAAAAAGCCCATAAAGACAACTTGCTCAAAGGCAGCATTTTAGAGTTTCAAACCCGCTATCAGGGGTTAAAAAACTTATTGGAAACCTACGACCGACAAAAACTGTTCTACAATATGGTCGAATACGGCGCACTGGGAAAGGCCTATAGCATATTAAATCCGATTGCCCAAGAATTGCTTAACAAAAAAGCGCCTGTTTCAGACACATACACAGCCAAATCAGAATTCACGCAGTCCGAAGAACCGCTTGCATTTCCGTCATTCTTTAGCAGAGAAGACGAAAAAGCACTGTTTCGCCAACCTCAAAAGCCGACAGCAGAACCTGAAGACACAATAGAAAATAGTCTGAAAGCTATCCGCACCGAAATACTATCTGAACCCACATTATCAACAAACACACCAGACATTCCTCCGGCACCACGAATTACCGAATTCAACAATACACAGTCGGCTTTACGAAATTTCAAGCAAAACAATTCCGTTTCCAAACCGGCTCCGGCCCCCCAAACACCTCCCAAGCTTATTTCATTGGACGAACTCGAAAAAGAAATTAACGCCTCGCCGGAAAATAATTATGACGAATATGCCTATCCGTTTGGAGCTTGGATGAATGATAAAAACCATAAATAAATTTCTCTGCCTGTTGGCGCTCTTGTATACAGGTACCGTATTCGCGGAAATACCTTCCATAACAATAGCCGACACTATTTCGATCAGCGGACATCCAAAATATCAGAATAATTTCACAAATTTTGATTTTGTAAATCCCGAAGCCCCTAAAAAAGGACGCATTGTCCTGCCGGCATACGGTACTTTTGATAATTTCAATCCCTACATATTCAAAGGCACAGCCTCAACCGAAGCGGCGGCACTCACACTGGATAGCTTAGGCTACACACCGGCAGATGACCCAGAAACAGCTTATCCGCTGATTGCCGAAAAGTTTGAAATCCCGTCAGACGGCAGCTTTATCGGTTTTTATCTCAATCCCAAAGCCAAATTTGCCGATAACACTCCTATCACGGTAGATGATGTTGTGTTTAGCTTTAACTCACTGATAACAAAAGGCTCTCCGATTTACAAATTTTATTATGCCGACGTTGATAAAGTTGTAAAAATATCACCGCGCCACGTTCGTTTTTATTTTAAGCCCGAAAGCAAAAACCGCGAACTTCCGTTAATACTATCTGCATTAAAAATATTCTCTGCCAAAGATTTTGCAAATAGAGAATATGATAAACCGAGCCTAACTCCACCTTTAGGTAATGGTCCCTATAAAATCAAAAGCTTTGAAGCCGGACGTTACATCACATTTTCCCGCAATCCTGATTATTGGGCAGCCGATATCCCTTCACGCAAAGGTTTCTTTAATTTTGATGAAATTAAATACGATTATTATCAAGACACTACCGTTACCTTACAAGCTTTATATTCTGGAAATATAGACTTGCGTAGCGAATACATCGCGAAAACTTGGGCTACCGGCTATGATAACGAACTGGTAAAATCCGGCAAAATAAAAAAACAAGCTCTGAAACATAATCGTCCGGCGACCACGCAATTTTTTGCCTTTAATACCCGCAAAGAAAAATTCAGCAGCCCTCTCGTCCGTCAGGCTATCAGCTACGCCTTCAATTTCCCGTGGGCTAATCAAAACTTATTTTATAACCAATACCAGCGCTTAAACAGTTATTTTACCAACACACGTTTTGCCGCCACAGACACCCCAAAAGATTTAGAATTGGATATCCTCCTTGCCATAGAAGATAAGTTGCCCCCCGAAATCTTCACCACACCGGTCGAATCCATTTTTCGAAACGATTCGCTGTCTGACCGTGAAAACTTAAAACTGGCAGTTAAGCTCCTCAACAAAGCCGGTTATGACTTCATTAACGAGCAAATGTGTAATATCAAAACCGGAGAACCTCTGGAATTCGAAGTCATCATTAATGCTGCAAACGGCAACGCCTTTACCCGCGTTTTACTCCCCTTTATCGAAAATCTACGCAAAATCGGCATTAAAGCAACAACCAGAGTATTAGAGATTAACACCTATAAAAATAAACTTGATAAATTTGACTTTGATATGATTGTTGGTGGTATCGGTGGTTTAACAACACCGGGGTCTGAGCAAAAAGACCTTTGGGGCAGCCAATCGGCAGACGTTGACGGCAGCAATAATATTATCGGTATAAAGAACCCTGCCGCAGACTATCTTATCCAAAAACTGATTGAAACAAAAGACAACGAACTCTACACCGCCTATGTTAAAGCACTAGACCGCGTTTTACTGTTCAACCATTATGTCATATTCAATTGGTATTCGGACTCTGACCGCATTGCTTACTGGGATAAATTTTCCTTCCCTCAAACCGACAATCATCTCGGCGTAGATATAAACACTTGGTGGATAAAGGATTAAATTGATGCAAAATTACATAATCAAACGCCTGTTGCTTATCCCCGTAACATTGTTCGGGATTCTCCTTATCAACTTTGCAATTATCCAACTTGCCCCCGGCGGACCGGTTGAATATATGCTCGCCCAGTATAAAGGAATGGATACCGCCGCCACCGGAAACATCAACGCCGGCGCTCCCAACTTAAACGAACAAAAATATCAGGGAGCAAAAGGCGTCCCTGATGATTTAGTCAAAGAACTCGAAAAGCAGTTCGAATTCGATAAGCCCGTACACGAACGTTTTATAAAAATGCTTAAAGATTATCTGTCTTTTGACTTCGGCAAAAGTTATTATAAAGATAAAAGCGTTTTGGAGCTCATTAAAGAAAGAATGCCTGTTTCCATCTCTTTAGGACTATGGTCCACGCTGATAATCTATCTGATAGCCATACCGTTAGGCATAAAAAAATCCCGCAAAGACGGCGAGCAATTTGACGTCATTACTTCCGCTATAATCTTTGTCGGCTCCGCTATTCCCGTTTTTTTATTTGCCGTTTTGCTGATAGTATTGTTTGCTGGTGGCACATACTTCCAGCTGTTCCCGCTCAAAGGGTTAACGTCGGATAACTGGGAAAATTTAAATACCCTGCACAAAATCGGTGATTATTTCTGGCACATAGCCCTCCCTGTCACCTGTATCGTCATCGGCGGAGTCGCATCACTGACAATGCTGACTAAAAACTCTTTTATGGACGAATTAAGCAAGCAATATGTTTTAACCGCCCGCGCCAAAGGATTACCTGAAAAAAGGATTCTCTATAAACACGTTTTCCGCAATGCTATGATGATAATCATTGCCGGTCTTCCTGCGCTTTTAATCAAAGTTTTATTCACCGGCTCACTCTTGATAGAAATCATCTTCAGTCTTAACGGAATGGGATTACTGGGTTACGAAGCCATAATGACCCGCGACTATCCTGTTGTCTTTGGTACACTTTATATTTTCGCTCTGCTAGGATTAGTCTTAAAGCTTATAAGCGATTTAACCTATTCGCTCGTTGACCCGCGCATTAACTTTGACAAGATATAGATAAAGAAAAGCCTCACGAAAAATAAATTTCGTGAGGAAAAAGATTAATAAACCCGATTAACAAATACGACAACCTTCAAACAGGAAATCCACATTGGATTCGGCTGCATTCTTGAAACCTGTTGGTGAACGGATATTCACATCAAGGGTAATTTTTCTTATATCAGGTAAAACACCCACTGCTTCCCTTTTAAGTCAAAGCCCTTCCTTTACATCAAAAAAGAGCCCTAAACAAAGGGCTCTTTTCCTAAAACTAAAACATATTTTAGATTTCGCCGACATACATTCCCATCTCAACCGCAGCCTTAACATAAACACTGTCCTTGTTGAGCATTGTTGTACCTTCGGCAACAACTTCTTCCAACGGATAAGTATCAATCTTATCACCGTTTAATGCAACCATCACTCCCGTATGACCATCGTGCAGCAATTCAACAGCTTTAGCACCAAACGCACAAGCTAACGCACGGTCAAACGCAGTCGGGTCTCCGGCACGTTGAACGTGACCTAATTTAGTAACGCGGGTCTGAAACTCAGAATATTTTGCATTCAAAGCAGAACTCAGATATTCACCAATACCGCCATTGATTTTTTCGCCAATAAGATTTTTCGTATTTGAAACCATTTCGCCCGTTTCCGTATGCACACCTTCAGAAACAACAATCACGGCGTGGTTTCTGCCACTAGCTTTAACAGCTTTTAATTTTTTAACAATTCCGTCAATCGTATAAGGAATTTCCGGCACAAGGCAAACATCAGCAAAACCGGCAACAGCAGAATGCATTGCCAAATGTCCGGCATCACGCCCCATCACCTCTAAAATCAAAGCGCGCTGATGTGAACGAGCTGTTTTCCATAACGCATCAACTGCATCCACGCAAACCTGACAAGCCGAGTTAAACCCAACCGAATATTGTGTCAACGGCGTATCATTATCAATCGTCTTCGGAATACCCACCATCTTTACACCGGCATTACGGCAATAGTTGCTGACAATATTCATACTGCCGTCACCGCCAACAACAACAACAGCGTCTAAACCAAGTTCTTGCACGCCTTTGCCAAAACGGGCAGAAATTTCTGCCTGCGATTCCATCTTAACACCTTTATTCAAAGAGCCGAGATACGAACCTGCAAGCCTTGGCCACGGCGTATCCGAAAAATTCTGTACCGTTAATACTTCATAAGAAAGCGGAGCTTCGGTCAAACCGTCAGTCCCGTTATGAATACCATAAACTTCCCAGCCATATTTCGCAGCGGAATTCACCACCGCAGAAACAACCGCGTTTAAGCCGGCGCAATCACCGCCGCTTGTTAAAATACCGATTTTTTTAATGTCAGTCATTCTATTAGTTTCCTGTTTTTAAAGTCAAAATTCAATCTTGTTTTTGCATCAATACCTGATATATTTTATATTAACTAGCACAAAATTATTTTTTTTCACTAATTTTTTTTACTTTCCCCTCAAAATAACTTGATTTTTATCCAAAATTCGTGTATAATGCGCTCAAATAATAAGAATCGCATAAGCGGTCAAACATTCTACCGGAGCGAAAAAATGGTTAATTCAAATTCTTTTGGCAAACTTCAAATTCAACTCTGCGAACTCAAACTGGAGGAACGAAGAGTTAAATCTGATATTACCAAATTGGTCAAAAACAAACAAATGATTGATTTTTATCAGGCACAGCAGCTTAACAATCAAAAAAGCAGCCTGAAAAACAAGATTCAGAAACTCGAAACCCTGATAAACCCAAATATTATTGCCTGATTATTTAGGTTTCTAAGCAATGAAAAGCGGCAAATCAATATACTTCACCAGCATATTGTCTGCCGCTTTAATTTTATGCGCCGCCATATACACACTATTTATATATAAAGCCGACTATTTAAAAATTTTTGTTGTTTATTACAAACCGGCACCTCTCATAAAAACCGAAATTTTTGAACCAATTCAAGCCGGACGCACCATTGCAGGCACCCCCTCCAGACAAGGAACATTCACAAAAGAGGAAATCAGCTGGCTGAGTGAAAATATGATTGGCGACAATACTGGCCAAAATATTTCCGGCTTAAACCGCAGCTTTGCTGAAATAACCGCTCTTTATTGGATCTGGAAAAATACCGATTCGCCGTTTGTCGGAATGTTCCAATACCGCCGGTTCTTAAGCCTTAATAACAATGCGCATTATCCTTATGTTAATTTCCCGTCAATGCGCTTCCGCCACCTCGGGCTTAAACATCTTGATTCTTTTGCCAAACAGTTCCTGCACGATTTAGAGCTTGAAAAAAAATATATTCTTCCGTGGTTCGCCACTCACGATATTCTGGTCTCCGAACCCATAAAGCTAAACACTTATGAACAATATAAAAACGAACATATTATTGCAGACCTTGATGCCGCACTAAATATTATCAAACAAAAGTATCCCGAAATGTATGATTTTGCAATTAAAAATCTGCATAGCGAAGAAGGATTTTATCCTTCAAATCTGTTTATCACCCGCCGCGAAATCTTAAACCAATATGCAGATTGGCTCTTCAGCATTTTACTCCCCCTGCACGAAAAACTAAAAGACGAAATTGCCATTCGTGATACAGAGCAAAAACTCGCATTCGCTTACCTGTCAGAACGCTTGTTTACCATCTATTTTCGTTATCAGCAAAACCACAACAGACTCCGTATTAAAGAGTTTCCGTTTGCGCTTGCCTCAAACTTTTTTGAGCCGCCCGCAGAACAACCTTTCATCATCTTAAAAACCCCGCAATGGCAAGACGTGTTTATTGACCAAAAAGAAAACCGTATCTGCAGTTTTAATAATTCCCATAAAAATTGTGGAAAATTCGTCTTTCTTCCGGAAAACCGCTTACACATAAAATGGGACGATGGTGAAACATCAATATTCCGCCATTCCTTAAACAATGAGTTTGAGCTTGAAAATTAGATAAAAATTCATAAATACCTCAATAAATTAACATAACATAAAGAAACTTTTTCCTATAATTCCGCATCTGGAAAAATATAATAAAAAACGGAAAAGAAAATGCACGCCATACATCCCCTTATCGTCGACCTGACCTTAATAACCATCTATGCGGCCATCACCACGCTGTTATGTAAAAAATTAAAACAGCCGATTGTTTTGGGATATGTCCTCGCCGGCATTTTTGCAGGTCCATATTTCAACCTTCTCCCCACCGTCACAGATAAAGAAGATTTAACTCTCTGGGCAGATATCGGCGTTATCTTTCTGTTATTCGGTCTGGGTCTGGAATTCAGTTTTAAAAAAATGATAAATGTTGGCAAAGCGGCAATGATAACAGCTAATGTCAATATTGTCTTTATGCTTTTTTTAGGCTATTCTACAGGGCTGCTGCTTGGCTGGTCCACGATGGACAGTTTCTTTTTAGGCTCAATGATTTCTATGTCTTCAACAACCATTATCATTAAGGCATTCGGTGACTTAAATATAAAAAAACAAAAATTTACCGATTTGGTTTTCGGTGTCCTAATAGTAGAAGATTTAGTCGGAATCCTGCTGCTCGTCTTACTCCCCACTATTGCAATGGGTACCAGTATCAATGGCACAGAACTGTTTTTAAGTGCATTTAAGCTCGTTTTCTTCCTCATATTATGCTTTATCACCGGAATTTACCTTGTCCCGACATTCCTAAATAAAATCCAGCCGTTGCTGAGTGATGAAATGCTGCTTTTAATCACCATCGGAATGTGTTTTGGTATGGTATTACTAGCCACAACATCCGGCTTTTCTTCCGCTTTGGGCGCCTTCATTATGGGGTCAATTCTGGCCGAAACAGAAGTCATCAGCCGGATTGAAAAAAATCTGCAACCTTTAAAAGACTTTTTCGGCGCGGTCTTCTTTGTATCAGTCGGAATGATGGTTAACCCCGAAATGTTTATCACCTATGCCGAGCCGATTATCATAATCACGATAATCGTTATTGTAGGCAAAGTCATCTTTTCCTGCTTTGGCTTTACCGCTTCCGGCCAACCGCTCAAAACGTCCGTTTCCGGCGCCTTTTCCCTCGCTCAAGTCGGTGAATTTGCCTTTATTATTGCTGCCCTCGGTATGAGCTTAAAAATCTTAAGCCCCAAAGTGTACCCGATTATTGTTGCAGTATCCGTCATCACCACATTTTTAACTCCGTTAATGATTAAGTCTGCAGAACCGGCTTACAAATTACTCAATAAAACTTTACCTGCCAAATGGCTGGAGTATATCAATAAATATACCTCACCTGCCACAATGTCCCATAATGAAGAACGCCTCTGGGGAGCATTATTCCGAAACTACCTTCTTCGCCTTACATTATTTTGTATCATTTTATACAGCATTTTAGCCTTTTCGGTCATCATCCGCCCGTTTATCCGCGAGGTAATCCCATATCGTATCATTGCCAATCTTATAATGACAATATTTACCTTTTTAATGATGGCACCTTTCCTAAAAGCCCTTATCGGCTGGAACATTGTCACTACAAAATTCATTAAAGATAAATTATCTTGGATGTTCCCCAAAAAACAAGCTGAAGAAATTGAACTCGCCGCCAAATGCGCTAAAGAAAATGAGCAAACTGATAGTAATCTATGTTCAAAATTAGATGAAAAAACTATCCGCCTGCGCAATTTCTTTTCGGATAAAACACAGATTTCCAAAATTTACTATAAACTTTGGATGGCCAAAAAAGCTAACCGGCTACCTTTGATTATCTTAACCAGTTTCCGTATTCTTGTATCAGCATTTTTTATCGTAACAATCGTTCATACATTTTTAAGCGAAAACCCCAAAATTACGCTGATATTGCTCATTCTGACAATATTGTCTGTATCGCGTTCCCGCTGGTTGCTCGACCAATATCTGAAAATAGAAACCCAGTTTCTGAATAATTTAAAAGGTAGAAATACTGCAGAAAACACTCCAGAAGAAAACACCCATTCCTAACAGGAAGAAAACAACGGTAACTGCGAATCTACACCGCTTTCGGTAATAAACCTCGCCACGGTCATCCGGTTAACTTTAAGAATACGCGCTATCTCGGATTTAGAAATATTATCCTGTCTTAATGCGGAAATTTGCTGTTCCTTCCCTGCTAGTTTAAGCTTGTTGTTACGCCGCCCTTTCGGTCGCCCTAATATACGCCCCTCACTCTTTAACCGCAACAATGCCTCTTTTGTACGCTGTGAGATAAGATTACGCTCAATCTCTGCTGACAACCCAAACGCAAAAGCCAAAACTTTAGACTGAATATCTGTCCCCAAGCGATAATTATCTTTAATTGTCCAAACCTGAACACCGACAGACATACAATAATGCAAAATACTCATCACTTGTAATAAATTACGTCCCAACCTCGAAAGTTCAGATGCCACCAAAACATCGCCTTCCTTTAACTTTTTAAGAAGTTTGCCCAGCTTGCGCTTATCAAGTTCTTTTGTTGCGCTTATTGTCTCCATAATCCAGCAATGCACTTTTAATTTATTTTTAGCCGCAAAACCAGTTATTTCAAAACGTTGGTTTTCTGTTGTTTGTTTATCCGTGCTAACTCTTATATATCCGTAAATCATAGTAAAAGTCCTTTCTTTTTATTATTAAACAAACCCGCTATGCCACTTTTCCAACAAAAATACCAACAAAATAACCTCACCACCGATTAGGCCATAAAAAAGGGCGCTTTCGCACCCTTATCTTATAAATCAGCAATCACTTGCAAACTGATAATTTCATCCGGCTGGCTCACCATTCCGTTGTAGCCGCCGCCCTTACGGATATTGTCCACAAATTCCATACCGGAAACAACCTTTCCCCAAACGGTATATTGCCCGTCTAAATGCGGACAATCATCATAACAAATAAAAAACTGACTATCCGCCGAATCAGGGTGCATTGCCCGAGCCATTGAAACAATCCCTCTGGTATGCGGAATACGATTAAACTCCGCTTTTAACTTCTTGCCACTTCCCCCCGTACCTGTTCCCAAAGGACAACCGGTCTGTGCCATAAAGCCCTCAATAACGCGATGAAATTTTAATCCGTTGTAAAAACCTTCACGCACTAATTCTTTAATACGTGCAACGTGGTTCGGAGCATCTTCCGGATACATTTCAATCACCACTTCGCCGTCTTTAAGTTTCATAACTAATGCATTTTCAACATCTGCCACATTATACGAATGTTTCATTTTCTTTCCTCTTGATTCGCTCACTCCCAACTGCTTTTTATCCTCCGCAGTCAGGTTTTTTGTTTCGCTTTTGCCTAAACTTTTAGTATCGTTCTTTTCCAACACATTAACCATTGTAAACTCCTTAAAAAAATCCGTTTCCCCCTATTTAGGGTTTTATTTTCCGTTATTCAAGACAAAATCAACCCGCTCTTCTGCAGAAAGCCCTTTAGGAAATGTTTTTTCAATTTCTTCTAAACGATGTTTCAATCCGCGCCCGTTGGCAATCTGAATAGCCAGCCCCGGACGGGCGTTAATTTCCAACATCATCGGCCCGCGGTTTTTATCCAATACAATATCTGCCCCCAGATACCCCAAACCGGTCAT
>CAJTWX010000010.1 GCA_910580155.1 uncultured Alphaproteobacteria bacterium | reverse complement strand
TAATGGGATGTGCTCCTCGCAATGACTCACGAAAAAGGGAAGTGCTCCTCGCAATGACAGGTGAATGACAGAGGGGAATTACTAAGGGGGGAGTATGCAGGTTTTGAGGCGGGTGTCAAGAGGATGTTTTAGCGGGTGCGGGATGGCGGTTGGGAGCATTCCCACCGGTTGAGATAATGAAAATAATTGCCGCATTACATTGGGACAGGCGTAAGGTTTCGCAAAAGCTGAAATCGGCTTCGGTCGGGAGAGGGCTGGAAGAAATGGTCAAATTTTGGCAACGGGGCAGGCGGCAATCAGCCGGAGGGTGTCTTTGATGTTTTTAGGGTTATTGGTGGACTGGAGGATATGGCGTGCTACTTCAGGAGTAAAGGAGCGTTCGCCGCGTTTATAGGGGCGGAGAGTGTTTTCGACTTTTATGGGGTTTTGCGGGGTGGTGATTTCGATGAACATTGGTGTCCTTATTATTGTTATTTGATATAAGTGTAACGCCGGGGGGGCAAAAAGAGTCCAGAAAAAAGCCCCGCGGGGACGAGGCTTTCGGAGTTTGGAAACTTTCTATCAGGCGCGTTGGGATGTTTTGACATCTTTTAGTTTCGGATCCAGCGTGCGCGGGGTGATAACTTTCTTTTTCTCGGGAGCGGGATGTTCAATCTCGGCAGATTTCTGAGTGTCGTGAACAATCGTTTTAGCCTCGGCAAGTCTTTGCGAGATTAAATCCGGCGCAGTGTTAGATGCAGTCTGTTCGGCAGCGTTTTCAAAGTTGACGCGTTTGCCCTTACTGTCTGTGGTATAAACAGAGGCGACTTCGCCGTCAGGGGCATATTCAATGCCGATGAGCGGGCGGCCGTCCACAATCAACTCGCGCGAAACCAAAACCGGATTTTTGCTTACTAAATCAGAATAGGTTTCCTTTAAGCTGGCGGGAACGAGGTCTACCTTGCAATCAAAATATTTTTGCTTTTGCAGGTCTTCCACTATGCTGAAATCAACTTTTTTGTTCATAACACAAATCCTTTTTCATAACGTTTTCTTTAGTATAACATAAAAATTTGCGAATTTAAAGAGTAAAAATAAAATTCGTTTGATTTTTTTTGTTTTTGCTGATATAAGGGGCGGAAAACGATATTTTAAAAGGATTTGCAAGATGAAAATGAATGCGCAGCCGGTTCGCGGCACGAAAGATTTTTTGCCTAAAGAGGTGGAACTTCGCGATTATGTGCGGGGGAAAATTGAACAAACTTATAAAGCGTTCGGGTTTAACAAAATCCATACGCCGATTATGGAAGATATTGAGCGTTTGAACAAGAGCGACGGCGGCGAAAACCTTGCAATGATTTTCAAGCTCTTAAAACGAGGGCAGAAACTTGACCTCTCCAAGCCGGATTTGAACGAAGATGATTTGGTGGACAGCGGGTTACGCTATGACCTGACGATGCCGCTTTCTCGTTATTTTGCGAATAACCGGCAGTTTTTGAATATGCCGTTTAAGTCTATTCAGATTGATCAGGTGTTTCGTGCCGAGCGTCCGCAAAAGGGGCGCTTGAGAGAGTTTTTCCAGTGCGATATTGATATTATCGGCGATAGTTCCGTTAATGCCGAGATGGAGCTGATTGCGGCGACCACGGCAGCGCTTGATAACATCGGGTTCAGTGATTTTGTTATCCGCATTAACGACCGGCGGATTTTGACAGATATGATTTTGGGTGCGGGGTTTGTTGCTGATGACGTGATGAGCGTCTGCATTATCTTTGACAAGCTTGATAAAATCGGGCTTGAGGGCGTGAAAGCCGAGCTGTTGGAAAAAGAATATGCGCCGGAAGTTGTTGAGAAATTTATGGCGATGATTGGCGATTCCGAGGGCGATGCGTTGGCTGCGGCGGAGAAATATTGTCAAAATGCCGAGGTGGTTCAGAATTTGCGGAAAGTGCTTGAGTTTGCCAATGCGATTGCGGGTGGCAAATATAAAGCCGTTTATGACAAATCTCTGGTGCGTGGAATGGGCTATTATACCGGTATGGTGTTTGAGATTGCAACGCCGAAGTTCGGTTCTTCGGTTGGCGGCGGCGGGCGCTATGATGAGATGATTGGTAAGTTTTCGGGCGAATCGGTTCCGGCGGTCGGTTTTTCCATCGGGTTTGAACGCGTGTGTGCAATTTTGCTCGACGAGGGGTTTGTGCCGCCGTCAGAGGAAAAGGTTGTGCTTGCGTATAACGGCGAAGATGATTTTGCGGCAGTGACCGCGAAAATCCGCGCATTGCAAGCCGAAGGTAAAATTGTAACGGCGCTCAAACGCTCCAAGAAATTTGGCAAACAGGTTGATGTGTTGGTTGCGAATGGTTATTCGCAGATGGTTAATTTTGCGGATGGTAGTGTTAAGCAGCTGGGATAAAGTTGTTTTTAACAAATAAGCTTTTTGTATAAAAAAACGCTGTTTTTCCGGAGAGGGAAAGACAGCGTTATGGGGTTTGCGTGGACTTACAGTCCCAGCATCTCCTTGATGGCGGAGATCGGCTCTGCAAGCTCGGGATTCTCTGCCACCTTGGCATCTAGGAGGGATGCCATTCCAGTGACTTGCTTGTCGCTTAGCTCGCTGGAATTATTGAAAATCAACACCAGAGCGGCATCGATAGAGATGTTAGGAACTTGGTTGTTGTTCACGCGTGTGGATGCAGTTGTTTCCATTTTTTTTGGGGTTTTAAGTTAGACATTATTTTTGTAAACAAGTGAGACCATCTGTGAAGATTCAAATAAACGCATAACCAACCCTGAGAGAACCTCAAAGAAAACCACACATCCACCAAAATAATACAGATAATTACTTATTTACTGTTTCATACTATACCACATTTTTCGGGGTTTGGCAAGCAAAAAAGTAAACGGGAGGTAAAAAAAATGCTTTACATTTTGTTTTTTTGTGGTATGTAAAGCAAGCTTTATAAGGGGATGCGAATCGTTTTTGTGGTTTAAACCTCTGATAATGCGTATTTAATCCCGTGGGGGAAAATGGCCAAATTTCTGACCACGGACCTTTTGAGAATAACAATTTTAGAATTGAGGTATTAAAATGGCTAAGTCTAAAAAGAAAATTTTAGGTTTAATCAAGCTTCAAATTCCGGCTGGTAAGGCAAACCCTTCTCCTCCGGTTGGTCCTGCTTTGGGTCAAAAAGGCTTGAATATTATGGAATTCTGCAAAGCGTTTAACGCAGCAACGCAGAGCTTGGAACCGGGCATTCCGACACCGGTTATCATTACAGCTTACGAAGACAAGAGCTTTACGTTTATCACTAAGCTCCCTCCGGTTTCTTATTACATTAAGAAAGCTGCAGGCGTTAAATCTGCCTCCAAAACTCCGGGTAAAGAAGTTGCCGGCAAAATTACTATGGCTCAGGTAAAAGAAATCGCCGAAGCCAAATTGCCGGATTTGAACTGCGCAACAGTTGAATCAGCTATGAATATGGTTAAAGGTCAGGCTGTTTCTATGGGTATTCAGGTAACGGAGTAAGGCGATGAGTGGAAAAAGATTAGTAAACGCTTACAAAAACGTAGATAAAAATAAAAGCTACTCTTTGAAAGATGCTATCGCATTGGTTAAGGCTAATGCCGTTGCAAAATTTGACGAAACAATTGATTTGGCAATTAACCTTGGTGTTGACCCGAAATATGCTGACCAGATGGTTCGCGGCGTATGCGGTTTGCCGCACGGAAACGGCAAGAAAATCCGCGTTGCAGTTATGGCTCAGGGCGAAAAAGCTGATGAGGCTAAAGCTGCAGGTGCTGATGTTGTCGGCGCTGAAAACTTGGTTGATTCCATCTTGGCAGGCAAGATTGACTTTGACCGCTGCATTGCTACGCCGGATATGATGGGCTTGGCTGGTCGTGTTGCCCGCGTTTTGGGTCCGAAAGGCTTGATGCCGAACCCGAAACTCGGTACTGTTACGATGGATGTTGCCAATGCTGTTAAAAAGGCAAAAGCAGGCGAAGTTCAGTTCCGTGTTGAAAAGAACGGTATTGTTCACGCCGGTATTGCAAAAGCTTCTTTTGACGAAGAGAAAATTTATGACAACGCAAAAGTTTTCATTGAAACAATCTTGAAAGCTAAACCGCAAACACTTAAAGGTACATACTTGAAGAAGATTTCTTTGAGCTCGACGATGGGTGTTGGTGTTCGCGTTGACGCATCCTCTCTGTAAAAACGTGTAAAAGCACGGTCATAAAAGCAAAAGGAAGCCCCTTCCCAAATGCTCACGTACCTCTATGTACGCTGCGCTTTGGGAGGGGACTTTTGCATTTAGCACCGTACTTTTCCGCATTTTTACACTACGATAACTCCAGCAATGTTTCTGCGGTCACTTCGCAAAATTTTAGCGTTTTTACTCTATTATAATGGGCGATTTTTTTCGCGTCATTGCGAGCGAATGTAATGAGCGTGGCAATCTTTTGAGAGTATGGAAAGGTAAGGAGTGACTGCGTCACTGGTTTATGGATTGCTTCGGTTATTGCCTTACGGCTTACCTCGCAATGACGCGGGAAGAGAGAGAATGGATTGCTTTGCGCTTGGCCTCGCTAAAGCTCAAAGCGATGATGTCAAAAATGGAGAAGAGGACTTTATTTCCCATAACAAAAAAAGACCGGCGTATAAGTGCCGGTCTGAGAGTTGTTTTTCGATTAAGGTTGGTATTGATTTGGGTAAAAAGAGGTTATTCATCAATTTCGTCGATTTCCGCAGGTGCTGATTTTTTGTGCTTGCGAGCCTTGAGGCAGACTTCGGAGCTTACGGGTTTGCCGACGATGACGCTCTTGTCGCTGTTGGCGATGAATTTGCGCTGGCGATCTGCCCAGTTGATGACCCAGCCTTCCGTGCCGTCGTCCTTGCGAGCCTTGACGGCGCCGAGGATCTTCTTGTTGTCTCCGCGGCGGACTTCGTAGAAGCCGTAGGTTTCGGGGAGAAGAGATATGTGACGGGGGCGGGCGTATGCCTCAAACTTTTCGATGCAGATACCCATAGAGATTGACTGATTTACACTTTTTTTTGCCATAATTGTAATTTTTTAAGGTTAGACATAATGTTTACAGGTGAAGTTTTTCGACCTTAAAACATAGTAATTTATTTGTTGAAATGGACAATAGCATAATTTTTAGAGCTTGTCAACAGTAAAAATGACAAATTTTTGAAAAATTTGTCAAAATATTTGTTTTTCAATGAGATGGGGAGGAAATTTTTTATGAGTGGCAACACCACCTGCAACAAAGCGATGTGGTAATCTTCTGCTTTTTAGTCATTGCGAGGAACGAAGTGACGAAGCAATCTCAGGAGAGTATGGAAAGGTAAGGAGTGACTGCGTCGCTGGTTTGTGGATTGCCACGCGGATGTGTCGCTGATGCGACGCCGCTCGCAATGACTAAAAGGATGGTGGTTTGTGGATTGCTTCAGTAGCTGCTGGACGTTGCACTTCGCAATGACTATAGGGAGTGGCTTGCCGAATGAGATTGCTTCGTCGCTAATGCTCCTCGCAATGACTGCCGGCGGCAGGTGCAACGATGTGGCTGCGGTGGGTGGAGAGTGTGTGCCTTTGCTGAAGGAGATTGCTTCGTCGTTAACGCTCCTCGCAATGACTGCCGGCGGCAGGTGCAACGATGTGGCTGCGGCGGGTGGAGAGTGTGTGCCTTTGCCGAATGAGATTGCTTCGTCGTTAACGCTCCTCGCAATGACGCACGGGGAGGGGAGGGCTCCTCGCAATGACTATGAGGGGAATGTACCTAGAAGAGGGCCGCAAAAAAAGAAAGCGCTCACAACTGCCCCTTTGTATTTGACAGCGGCGTGATTATATCATAAAACTAACGATATAGGAGAAAGTATAATGCGCCGTTTATGGATATTTTTAACATTGGCTGTGTGGCTGGCGGCATTGCCTGCCCGTGCTGTCAGTTTGATTTCGGATGAAGAAACCGAAAGCTGGCTTTATGACCTCTTAACTCCGATTTTTAAGGCGGCGAACCTGCCTTTGAACCGCGATTATGTACATATTGTTAAAGATGACAGCCTGAACGCGTTTGTTGGTGACCAAAACCATATGTTCGTACATACCGGAACACTTTTAAAAGCGGCGAACAGCAACGAAGTTGAGGGGGTGCTTGCCCACGAAACCGGACACATTCTCGGCGGGCATATTTTAAGGCTTAAAATCAAATTGCAGGATATGCAGAAAGCAACGCTTGCGTCGCTGATTGCGGCGGCAGGGGCGGCGGCAGCGTCGGGCAGGGGGGATGCGGCAATTGCCGTGGTGCTTGGCACACAGAGTTCGGCGATTAACGCAATGACGTCGTATCAGGTCAGCGAAGAGCGGGCAGCGGATGAAACTGCGGTGCTGCTTTTGAGTAAAAACGAAAAATCCGTCAAAGGCTTAAAGAATTTTATGCAGAAAATTCAAAACACCAACCGGCTGCAGGGGATTGAGGAAAGCTCGTATTTCCGTACCCACCCCGTGACGACCGAACGTGTGGCGTTTTTTAATGATAAGCTTAATAAGGAAAAAAAACGCAATGCTGATGTGGCGATGGATGCGCGGTTAAAACGGCTGCAAGCCAAACTTTATGCGTATCTTATGCCGACGGCAGCGGTGTTAAAACGCTATCCGTTAAGCGATACATCGGTTGCCGGAAATATTGCGCACGCTGTTTACTATATGCGGCTCAAAAATCTTAATGCCGCGCTGAAATATGCGGACGCACTGATTAGTGCTGAGCCGAAGAACCCGTATTTTTGGGAGATTAAGGCGCAGACGCTGTTTGAAAACGGCAAACTCAAAGAGGCAGTGCGGGCGTATAAACAGGCATTGGAGCTTAAGCCCTCTTCGGAGCTGTTTAAGTTGAGCTATGCCGAGGCCGTTTTGGCGGCAAATCCGACACGCGGCGAGATGGAAGAGCTGATTCCGCTGTTGGAACACGTCAATCGCAATCGGACGTATCCGGACGCGTATCTTTACCTCGGGCGGATATATGCCGATATGGGGCGCGTGGCGGAGGCGGATTATTTTGCCGCGGAATATAATAATGCCATCGGCGAAACGGATATTGCGCGTCGACAGCTCGCGAAAGCCTTGAAACAGCCGCTCAGGGCGGATATCAAACTTCGCGCTGAAGACCTCAAGGTTAAACTTGCTCAGGATGAAAAAAAGAACTCGCTTTTTTAAGGAACGTTGATGAAGAAACTGCTTGCCCTTTTGCTTTTTACCGCGATGTCGGCGAATGCGGCTGATGTGGTGATTAAATCTACCACTAACCGCGCAGAAATGAATATTGGCGATTATTGGATTGGCGAGGACTTTGCTGCGGGGTTTCGTAAACTGGGGCAAGAGGTTGATATTGACTATCGCGGCGAATATGCCAGCAAACATACGCCGGAGCCGGCGCTGAATGTTTATATGCGTGGTTATACAAAATTTACGCCACCGTTTCCGAAGGGCAAAAATGTGCTGTATGTCTATTACCCGATGTGGTACGGGGAGAGTTCGGCGAAGGTTTGGAACAAGGCGGAATTGAACGCGCGGGCGCCGCTGCCGGAAAACACAAATCTTGATGATGACTTGCAAAATTTTGACCTTATTGCTGTTGCCTCTCCGTCATATGCCGAAGAGCTGAAGGCCGCGGGGATTAACGCTGTATATGTGCCGCAGTTTACGAACCCCGAGAAGTTTTATCCTGCTCCTGAAGACGGGCTTAAGACTGGTATTTTATTTGTGGGGTCTAACTGGCACGACCGCACGAGCTTGCGCTATGCGATAGAAAGCGGGTTTGAGGTGGCGGTGTATGGCTATAACTGGGGCGGCGTGGTGCCAGCAGAGATGTACAAAGCGCCGTATATTGCGAATGATGAGCTGAACCGTTATTACAGTTCGGCGAAGATTGTGCTTAACGACCACCGGCCGGATATGAAAGCGGCAGGGTTTGTCAACAACCGCATTTATGATGCGACGGCGGCGGGGGCGATGGTTATCTCGGACTATATGCCAGAGATTGCGGCTGCGTATGGCGATGCTGTTCCGATGTATAAGGACAAAGAGGAACTGGCGGCGCTTTTGAAGTATTATCTGACCCACGAAGACGAGCGGCTGGAAAAAGTGCGGCGGGCGCGGGAGATTACGCTTAAGGAGTTTACCAACGTTGCTGCGGCAAAGAGAATTTTTGGGGGAAGATGAGTTTGTATTGTTGCAAAAAAACGCTTGCAAAATAAATTTTGGCGGTTAAAATGCGGGGTTATGGAAAAGATTGGTTTTATAAATAGCGCGATGATGCGAATGATGATGTGTTATAGCAGGCAATAACGCACCCGTCGGCGCTATGGAAAATCAGTTTTTAAGAGGCGGGAATTATCCCGTTTTTTTATTTTTGCAAAGGAAGTCATAATGAAGAAATATATCACTACTCCGATTTATTATATTAACGGTGCGCCGCATATCGGGCACGCATATACCACTATTTTGGGCGATGTCTTAAAAAAGTTTGAAACAATGCGTGGTACCGAGGTTTTTTATACCACCGGAACGGACGAGCACGGACAGAAAAACCAATCGAGCCAGCAGGAAAGCGGGATGGAACTTAAGGACTTTTTGAAAATGCGCAGTGATAATTTCCGCAATCTCTTTGACAAGATGGACATTGACTATGACTTTTTTGTGCGCACCTCCACAGATGAACATAAAGCGGTGGTGTCGGATGCGCTGAACTATATTTTCAACAAAGGACTGGTCAAGAAAAAATCTTATGAGGGGCTTTATTGCGAGGGCTGCGAACAGTTTAAAAAGCCGTCGGATCTGGACGAGCACGGTAATTGCCCTGACCACCAGAAAGCACCGAAACTCATCACCGAAGAAAACTATTTCTTTCCGCTTGAAGAACACCGCCAGTGGCTGATTGATTACATCAACACGCATCCGGACTGGATTAAGCCGGCACGCTATGCGAAAGAGGTTTTGGGGATGCTTAAAGAGCCGCTGGACGACCTCTGCATTTCACGTCCGAAAAACCGCGTATGGCTTGGTGTTGAACTGCCGTTTGACAAGGATTTTGTGACCTATATCTGGTTTGATGCGCTGATTAACTATATTTCTTCTATCGGCTGGAAGTCGGACGGTGACAATATGGCATTTAATGCGCTATGGGAGCATTCGACGCACTTACTCGCGAAAGATATTTTGAAAACGCACGCCGTTTATTGGCCGATTATGCTGAAAGCTCTGGGTATTAACCCGCCGGAGCATTTGATTGTGCACGGCTATTGGCTGGGCGAGGGCGGTATTAAGATGTCCAAGTCTTTGGGTAATGTGGTTGACCCGTACGAGGTGATGGATTTGATGGGGATTGAACCGCTGCGTTTTTATCTTTGTAACGCGATGTCTTTAACCAATGACTCGCAGATTAGTGTTGACCTCTTGAAACAGGGGTACAAGGTGCTTGCAAATAACATCGGCAACCTGCAGATGCGCGTGTTAAAGATGATTGCCAAGAGCACCGGCGGCAAAGTTCCGGCAAATGTACAGCTTGCATCTGAAGACAAGGCTTTGCTTGAGGGGATTGCGAACACGTTTGACCGCATTTATAAATATGGCGACAGTTCTTTGGAAACCGTGTCTGAGCTTTCAAACGAGATTTTGAAAGCGGGTGGCGACGTCAATGCGTATTTTGCAGCCAACGAGCCGTGGGTTTTAGCCAAAGATGAGAGCAAGCGCGCACGTTATGAAGCAGTGATTTATACCACGCTTGATGCTCTTCGTTTGATTGCGGCAGCGGCATATCCGTTTATGCCGGTAATTTCAGGCAAGATTTTAACTTCGCTTGGCTGTTCGGAAAAACCGGAGGCGGCGTTTAAGCCGTGCGAGCTGCCGGAGGGGGCGCAGACAGAGGTGGGCGACCCTCTCTTCCCCTTCCTCGGGTAAACACGCGAAAATTGTTGTGATTGAGCTCCCAAATGGAAGCCTGACGTCGGTCGGGGCAGCGGCAGCGCTGTGGACATAACTTATGCAGGCTCTCCCCTGTGGCGGGAAAGAATAAGAGAGGGGGAGATAATTTTTCCATAAAAAAAAGCCTCCTTTTGAGGGGAGGCTTGGAGTGGGAGTAAAAAGAATGTCAACGGGAACGGGTGAGCTGCAAAACGCCGGTTAAAAACCACGCAAGGGCGAATGAGCCGAGGCAACAGACAATGCTTATCTGGCTGTAGTTGTCGTGATGCAAGGTGGTGATGGTGTTTATTAAAAGCAGCCCGCCGGTGATGCAACACATTGAGCAAAAACGGGACATCAATTTTTTCTTTTTGACTTTTTGGGCAATCAGTTTATATAGCGGTGTGCTATGCAGAAAACAGATGTTCAGGCTGTCAAAGAAGATAATGCCCAGAGCGACCATCCAGACACAGCGGGGCAGATATCTCCTAAACGTGTCTTTAAGCGGGTAGTCTAAACCGATATAGGCAAGGAAAACTGCCGCTATACCGCCTGAGATGAATAGCATCCAATAAAATGTGAGGATGGATTTGACCTTATAGCCGGTTTTTATTTCCGGCTGGTTTTTCTGCCCGTTGGCAAGAGATTGTTTTTTACTTTTTTCTTGTTTCATAATTGTAATGTTTTAAATGACACAATAATTGTTAATTGCCGGCAGTGTATTATGTGTATGGATTTTTGTCAAGTGGTTTTGAAACGGGGACGCAGTATTACCATATGCCGGTTTGCAATGTGCGGGCGATTTTTTTAGCGCGTTTCGGCGTTTGGTTGGCGTAATCAGACTTCAAACATTCGGCGGCAGCAGCGGCAAAGTCTTTGCGGTCAATTGCCTGCAGCATTTTTCTGAACCGCCGCAGCCCTTTAATCCCAAGTTGGAAACACATATCCAGCAGCGCATATTGCCGGTCGGGAGAGAGGTTTTCAAAATCCCGCACTGTCCGTTTTAAGCTCTCGTAGCAACGCGTGATGTCGTTGCGCAGGAGCATTTTGGCGGCGTTTTCGGTGATGCCGTGCATATAGTCGCCGAGCGCGCGTTTTTCTTCTGGTGTTGGCGGGTTGTCTTCAAGGTTTCTTCCCACGCCGATAGTCAGTTTGCCCATTGTGCAGCGGTAGGGCATCAATTTCAGCCCTTCGTGTTTAATTAAGCGGTTGCACCAGTCGTTCATATTATACATTTTCTTCTCCTATGATAAATTTTGCATAAAAAAAGGCGCTCAAATGAACGCCGGTTTAAAATAAAAAAAGGACGCAAAATGCGCCCACTTTTCGAATTATGACGTATCATAGAACAGCTTGTGTCATAAAGTCAATACTTTTTGGGGGATAAAATGCAAAAAAAATCTATAAATGCAAAAAGATGCTTGCACTTTTCGGAAAAAAGAATTATAAAGCTCCTGATATTTGCCTGAATATGGATTTGGCAGAAAGCACCGGCGGTTTGTTCAATAAGTATTAATGTTTGCCGCCCTGACTTTGCCGCAGCGTTTGGCCTTATGGCGTTTTTGGGCAGATATCCGGTAAAATGCCGGCGCGGAACGCAATGAATAACAATAAAACCGCCCCGTTTGCCGCTAAACCAAGAGAATATAAATCGTATCGCCTGAACATAGCGGGGCGATAATTATTAGTTAGGAAATAACAGTTATGAAAAGAATGTTGATTGATGATACTCAACCTGAAGAAACCCGCGTGGTTATTGTGGACGGGAACAAGATTGAGGATGTAGAGTTCGAATCTACGGCTAAAAAACAAATTAAAGGCAATATTTTTACCGCAAAAGTGGTCAGAATCGAACCGTCTTTACAGGCGGCGTTTGTTGACTACGGCGGGAATCGCCACGGCTTTTTGGCATTTGGCGAAATTCATCCCGATTATTATACCGTTTCCGACGAAGTGCGCGAGGCGGTTGCCAAAGAAACAGATGAGATAATCGAGCGCAAGCGGCAATATCAGGCAGAGCGTAAAGCCGAGCAGGAACGCCGCAAGCTTGAGCGCGAGCAAAAACGCGCCGAATATGAGGCGAAAAAAGCAGCTGAGGCTGCGGCTCTGGCAGCGGCTGACGTGGCAGAAAATGAACCGGCGGAAATGACGGAAGAAGTTGAAGAAAGCGCAGAAGTTATCAGTGTTGCTGCAGCGGAGACAAGTGTACCGGAAGTTTCCGAAGATGCGGTTGAAACGAATGCTGCAGAAGAGCCAGCGGCAGCGACAGATGGTTGTGGTTGTTCGGAAAATTGTGCGTGCCGCGCAGAAGATGGGCATTGTCATTGTGCGGAAAACGGCGTTTGTACCTGTTCGGAAGAATGCCATTGCGAGATGCACGAATGTGCTTGTTGTCATCAGGCAGAGGAAAGCACAGAAGAGCCTGCTGTTGAAGAAACAGAAACGGCTGTATTGGAAGATGTTAAGGAGCCGGCTGAAGAAACTGCGGAAGAGCAGGCTGAGGCGGAAAATGACAATGGCGGCGAAGAAAAAAACCGCCGCAGAACGCGCCGCGGAGCACGGTTTTTAGGGCGCCGCTCACCGAAAGGAAAGTACAAAGTATCGGCCGATGCCAGCGGTCTGCGCGACGAGATGGTTGCCGAAGAGCTGGACGAAAGCGATGTTGCATCTATGGATGATGACGAAGACTTAGACGCCGAAACCAGCAAAGATTTTGACAATGACGATGACGAGGCGGATTTTGAGCGCTATCTCGAGATTCAGCGCAAATTGATTTTTGCCCGCAAGTTGTATCATCGCTCGACGATTCAGGATGTCATTAAAGAGGGGCAGGTGCTGCTTATTCAGATTGTTAAAGAAGAGCGCGGTAACAAGGGTGCGGCGTGTACGACTTATCTGTCTCTTGCCGGACGCTATTGCGTGTTGATGCCGAACCGGATTAAATCCGGCGGTGTTTCGCGCAAAATTACCTCGGGCAATGACCGTAAAAGGCTTAAAGAAATTATCCGCGATTTACCGCTTAATGACGATATGTCGCTGATTGTGCGCACCGCGGGAGAAGACAAGCAACGCGAAGATATTGTCCGCGATTATAACTACCTTATCCGTTCGTGGAACCATATCCGCCATTGTTCGCTCAGCGTGGCGGCTCCGGCGCTGATTTATGAAGAGGGTAACCTCATCAAACGTGCGCTTCGCGATATGTACACTAAAGATATCGGCGAGGTGATTATTGATGGCGAGGCTGCCTATAAAACAGCCAAAGAGTTCAGCAAAATTTTGTCGCCGAATATGGGGCGCAAGATTAAGTGTCGCAAAGATGGAGAAATTCCGGTGTTTCAGCATTATCAGGTGGAAAAAGAGCTTGATAAGCTGCATAATCCGGTGGTTCAGTTGCAATCGGGCGGCTATCTTGTGATTAACCCAACCGAGGCGCTGGTATCAATTGACGTGAACTCCGGACGGGCAACGCACGAGATGGATATTGAAGAAACCGCACTCAAAACCAACCTTGAGGCGGCGGATGAAATTGCCAAGCAGCTCCGGATGCGCAACCTTGCCGGCCTTGTGGTTGTCGACTTTATTGATATGGACGAGCCGGCAAATAACCACGCGGTGGAAAAGCGGATGAAAGAGGCAATGAAACCTGACCGCGCGCGCGTGCAGATTGCGAAGATGAGCATTTTCGGGTTGTTGGAAATCTCGCGTCAGCGGATGCACTCTTCGTTTGTCGAGAGTAATTATGTGACTTGTCCGTATTGCCGCGGGCAAGGGGTTCAGCGTACGACCGAATCGGCTGCCGCACTTGTTTTACGGGCAATTGAAGAGGAAGGCATTAAGGGGGCATATAACCGTATTGAGGTGAAACTGCCGCAGGATATTGCTATCTATATCTTAAATCATAAACGTCGCATTCTTGCGGATTTGGAAGAAAAATACGAGCTTGAAATCGTGATTACCGCAGATAGTGCGATTAAGAATATTTGCGATTATAAAATTGAGCGCAGCCGTATTGCGAAGGCGAAGCCGGCAGTTGTTCCGGCAGCAGCGTATGTTCCGATGGAAGAAGAGGCTGAAGAGCCGGAAACAGAGGCTGCTAACGAAAATGAAGATGCGGAATCTTTTGAGCAGGAAGAGGGAGAAAACAACGGTCGTCGTTCGCGGCGTAATCGTTTTGACCGCCGTCGTAACCGCTCGCGCAGAAATAACCGCTATAATTGGGATAATGAAGAGCGCCAAGAGCGTACGCCTGCTCCCGAAACAAAAGAAGAGCCGAAGAAGAAGGCTTGGTGGAAGAAACTCCTCGGGTAAAAACCGTGTAATTTTGTGAACTAATTCGCGGATGGAAGCCTGTCCCTAAATGCTCACGGGCAACTTATTGCCGTGGCAATCTCAAGAGATATGGTATGGATGGGGCAACACCTTCTCTTTCGGTAGAGGGAGAATGGTGGGTTGCAAGTGGATTTTCTTATCAATGCTGATTTTTTGTTTATAACCTGCTCTTTTTGCGTGCAATGGCACATTTTTGCGTTAAACTTTGCATAATGGTAATTTATTCGGGCTGTTTGAAATGCTGAATTTAAGAAAAATCGGGGGGATTGGGGCTGTGTTGCTGTTGGCTGCGTGTATGCGCGAACAGGTATATGCCGTGCCGCCCGAAGGGATGAAATGTGAGGAAAGCCCGAAAGAGGAAGAAGTCTGGATTCCGCAACCAGTTACGCGCGGGGGAATTCAATATTGCCCGCAAAACCGGCGTTGTTCGGGGGAGCCGTTGTTGCCGCCGCAACCCTGCGTACAGCCGATGCCGACTTATTATGACAATCTTTCCGAAACAGCTGTTGCTGAGGGGGTGTTGCTCATTCATCCGCTGACACGCGCGAAAGTTTTGTGTTATGACCAACAGGGCTGGAGCGCGGTGATATGTGCCGAGCAGTTTCGAGCGTCGGGGTATATTTTGGTGACGGATATTCCGCAGTTTGCCGGCCGGTATGACTTTTTGCGCGAGGGGACATATCCTGCCCGCAGATGGCGCAAAGACGAACATATTCCGCGGTGGTAAGTTTGAAAATCTCCCGTTTGGGAGATTTTTTTGACTGGCCGAAAAATTTTGCCAACGAATTTTGGTTAAGAAAAAGTAAAAAAACTTCTTGACATTGTTTTTATTTTGTTCTATTTGTTGCGTGTGATAAAAATTTAACAAAGGACTAAAAATGGTATGCTGCGTGAAAACAGCGGCGTTAGCGGGAATTAAGGCGCAAATTGTGGAGGTGCAGGTCAGTATTGGTGCGGGGCTTCCGGCGTTTGTGATTGTCGGACTGCCAGATAAGGCAGTGAACGAGAGCAGAGAGCGGGTACGTGCGGTTTTTACGGCGCTGGGGCTTGAATTTCCGCACGGACGGATTATAGTGAACCTTACACCGTCGGATTTGCTTAAAGAAGGGACGCATTATGATTTGCCGATTGCCTTGGGACTGTTGGGCGCGATGGGCAGCGTTGATGCGGCAAAACTTAAAGGTTATCTGTTTATGGGGGCTTTAGGGCTTTCGGGCAAGGTGGAGGCCGTGGCCGGCGTGTTGCCGGCGGCTATGCGCGCAACGGCGGAAAAACTAGGCATTGCCTGTCCGTTTGATAATGGCGGTGAGGCTGCGTGGAGCGGTAATCCGGATATTTTGCCGGTCGAACATATTTTAGAGTTGTTGAATTATTTTAAAGGGGCGACGATGATTGCGCCGCCGCAAAAACCGCATATTAACAGACGCGGCTATACACTTGATATGGCTGATGTCAAAGGGCAGGAAAGCGCTAAGCGTGCGCTGCTGATTGCCGCAGCCGGCGGACATAATCTTTTGATGGTGGGGCCTCCGGGCAGTGGTAAAACAATGCTGGCCGAAAGGCTGAATACGATTTTGCCGGAAATGACGGCCGAGGAAGCTTTGGAAACGGCAATGATTCATTCGGTGGCGGGAATGTTGAACAATACGATTGATTTTTGCCGGCCGTTTCGCGCACCGCATCACAGCGCATCTACACCGGCGTTGGTGGGCGGTGGCAGAAAGGGCGTTCCGGGAGAGATTTCGCTTGCGCATAACGGCGTCTTGTTTTTAGACGAACTGCCGGAGTTTCAGAGGGCGACGCTGGATGCGCTCAGGCAGCCGCTGGAAAGTAAAAAGACGGTGATTGCCCGTGTGATGGCGCATACGGAGTTTCCGGCGGCGTTTCAGCTGGTGGCGGCAATGAATCCGTGCCGTTGCGGCTATCTTGGCACCAAAGAACGGATGTGTTCACGCGCGCCACAATGTGCGGCGGAATATCTGGGTAAGCTGTCAGGGCCGTTTTTAGACCGTTTTGATATGCAGATTGAGGTGCCGGCGGTGAACCCCTATGACCTGACTTCGAAGGAAAGGGGAACAGGGTCGGCTGAAATGCTGCGGCGGGTGAAAGAGGTTCGGCAGATTTCAGCGGAGCGACTCGATAAAATCGGCGAAAAAAATATGTTGACCAATGCGGAATTAAAAGGAGAAATTTTAGAAAAAGTTTTGGAGATGGATGACAATTTACGCAAATTTGCCGCAGAATCGGCAGAAAAGTGCGGGTTGACGGCCAGAAGCCTGATGCGCATTTTGCGGTTAGCAAGAACAATTGCGGACTTGCAAAATGAAAAAAAAGTGTCTAAAATGCATTTGATTGAAGCTTTGTCTTATCGACACCGGCTTTTTAAAAAACCATATTAGGAGAACAAATAATATGTCAGCGACAAAAGTTTTGAAAAAAATATTTTGCGGCGTGTTAGCGTTAGGGCTCGTGTTCGGGGCGTTGAACGTTACGGCTGCAACCCCTGACTGTCCGGATTGTCCGGCTGATAAAGACGGAAGTATTTTCCCTGGCGGGAGCTGCGACCGTTGCAGCACGAGCAATAAATCCGATAAAAAAGTGCGTATTGTGGACGGACCGAAAAAACGTGTTTGCCCGAGCTGTCCGCAGCCGGAGTTCCGTACGCAGAATTATGTGTTTGCACAGCCGAGATATAAAAGCAACGCAGCGAATCGTAACTGTTGCGATCTGGCGTCTTTTGCGCTGACGCACGTTGATTTTAAGCTCCATAACCAAGAAGGATATAATCCGTATTCGGGACACGTCGGGAACTATCGTTTCCGTATTTTCGGCTGCCGGCGTGCAACGAAGAAAGCCTTTTTGAACCACGGACGTGTTATTCAGAAAGATATGGCGTTTAATTCCGTGTTTAAAAAAGCTGCTGACAAATGCTATAAGGTTATGGAAATCCCGAGCGATGTCTGTCTGGCTGATACATCGGTCAAACTGCCGGAATATGCGTTGACGGCAGAGGTTACAAATTTCTTTATGAATGTTTGTGACGAATATGACTGGGATAAGGCTCAAAAAGCCAACAAGCGTAATGGTACGGCAGAGATGACCGTGACCTGGCGCTTAATGAATTTGAGCCAGAGTAAGGTTTATTGGAAAGGTGTTACGACCGGATATGCCGAAGTTGAAAACGGCGTATATGAAGGGGAGGTTCAGCTGGCAGAAGGAGCGTTTGCTGATGCTGCGGCCAGACTTTCTTCTTTGCCGGGGTTTGAAGAGCAGTTAAAAACGCACATTTCTGCAGAAGAAATTGCGCGTGAACGGGCTGCTTTAGTGGCGTTTGACGAGCGGTTTAACCCCGGAAAATGCCGTTTTGCCAAAGAAGTTGAATATACACGCTCCTGCGCGTATGCACCGCAGCCGCAATGTCCGGCTATGCGTCGTCCGATGTGTCCGTGTGCCGTTCAACAGCCGTGCGTTTGCAACCAGCCTGTTTGCACCTGTCCGCAGGTCAGCTGTCCGTGCGCTCCGGCAAAACCGAAAGTTGAAGAGTTTGTAGACGTTAAAACACAGACGACAACGATTGAGAAAAAAATTATTACCACAACCAGAGTAGAAACGCCGGCACCGGTTTGCCAGCAGGTTTGCCGTCCGGTTTGCCCGAAGAAGAAAACCGTGACAACAACGGTAACGACAGTTGAGGAAGAAAGCTGCCCGATGCAGTGTTCGCAAAAATGCGAGCAGCCGAAGTGCAAAAAAATCTGCACTGAAACCTGCGAAGAAGGCAGAAAGAATTGTTCGACTGAGTGTGTGGAAGACTGCAATACCAAAACGGTTATTGAAGAACCGGTGAAAGTAGTGGAGAAAGTTGTCCGCGTTCCGGCACCCGTGGTTGAAGAAACCGGCGGGGTTGAGGTTGAAAACGTTTCCATCGCATCGCAAGTTGAAGAAACCGGCGGTGTGACGGACAGCCATCGCGTTTATGAAAACTGCATTGACGAAAAAGGCAATGTGATTTCTGATGGCAGCTGCACCGTGATTGATGATAACTGGGTTGATTTGGACGGTTATTCGGTTGATTCCAAGCTGTGCATTGTTGACCGTCCGCCGTATGCGGAACTCAGTCCGGAAAATATGCTCAAGATTCGCGGGTCTGTGGTTGATGTGACTAATGCCAAAGGCGTGAAGGGGAAAGGGTTGGTTATTTCCGATTCGTTTATCCTGACATCTGCAGGTTTGGTTAATAAGCTGCAGAATACCTACGACATTAAAACGATTAACGGCGATATGTTTAAGGCTAAAGCTGTTCGCGTTAATCCGAGCAAGAATACAGCTCTGTTGTCTTTAGATAAGCCAACGACTTATACGCCGCTGTCTTTGAATCTGGAACTGCCGGCAATTGATCAGGAAGGCTTTATTGCGCTGGGCAGCGAAGGTGAGGGTTCTAAAAACTATATGGATGATAACGGTAAAATTTATGGTTATCGCTATACAGATTCACTCGGAACAGAGATTATTGTTGATACGCTTGTACAAAAAGTTTCTGCCGGCAGTGTGCTGATTGACAAACTTGGTACGGTTAATGGTATTTCCAACTCCGGCAAGCAGACCGAGGACGGAATGGACTTGTTTATTCCAACCGAAACAGCTTTGCGCAGCTTGGGTTTGTCTATCTGTGAGAAACTGTATGACAAGAAAAGCCCTTGGGAAAAAACGGTTTATAAACCGGTGACCGAAAAGGTTAAACAAGAAACCAAAGCCCCTGAAGCTATGCCTAAAGGCAGCCGCAAATAGTGGCAGCGCCGCACCTGCATAATGTTGGGTTGCGGCGGGTTGAGAGTAATGTACCGCTACGCGCAGGCTTTACGGTTTGCAGTAGCGGTTTTTTAATGGGTTTAGCTGTGGGTAGCAGCGGTATGGGCGACAGGATGAGTGTGGTAATCCTCAGAGAGTGAGGATGATATGTTGTCCCCTCTCTTACTTTCTTCTCGGAGGGGGAATTCGTTAGATAGGGGGGAGTAAAGAGAGAGCTTTAGTTGGGATAGATATAGGCTTTGGGGAGAAAAGAATATAACATTTTATTTACCCGATAAATTATTGTGTATAAGTTCGGATATATTATAGCTAGTTCGTTTGTGGTTAAGTAGATATTTTTATACAAACGTATTTTGTGCAGGAGTATGCAATGACTAAATTTTCGATAGTTATTCCGGTTTATAATGTGGCAGCATATTTGCCGGAATGTTTGGACTGCATATTGAACCAGCGGTTTCGGGATATTGAAGTGATTGCCGTGGATGACGGCAGCCGCGATGAAAGCGCGCAAATTTTGGATGAATACGCGGCAAAGGACAGCCGGCTTAAGGTTATTCACCAACTAAATGCCGGCGTGTCGGCAGCTCGCAATGCCGGTTTGGATGCTGCAACTGGCGAATATATCAGCTTTGTTGACGGTGATGATAAAGTAATTGATACAATGTATGAGGACTTGGCGGCACAAACCGAACGATTTTCGGATACGGACATATTTGTTTTCGGGTTTAACAATTTGTGCGGTTCGGAGGTGCGCGTTAATCAGGGTTTTAAAGATATGCTGGAAGCGTTTATGCGCAAAGGCTGCACAAAAAGAGAGTTTTTGCTGCAATTAGGCGGCAGTGTTTGGACGAAGATTTTTAAACGTTCTTTTATTGAGGAACATCATATTCGTTTTGCCAAAGGTGTGCCGTTGGCGGAAGACGGGCTGTTTTGTACGGAATGTGCGATGTATGAACCGGTTATCAATGTGATTGGAAAAAGTTATTACTTATACCGGATTTTTCGTAAAGAGTCGACGATGGCTTCGCAATATGGGCTGGATAAGGAGTTATTATGCCGCGATTATATGGTCAGGCAGCCGTATTATGTTCAGGCATTGCGGGAAGACAGGCGGGTTATGGATATGAAAATCTGTGCAAATTTGTTGTTTCGCTATTCGCTTTTGACGTATGAGAACCGGCTCAAAAATATCGGGTATTTGCAAGATTATCTAGCTTACTTGGAAAGTGAATATTCTGAAAAAGAGCTTAAAGGCGAGCATAATTATTTTAATTTGCAGGGGCAGATTAAAGCGAAAGGCAAGGAAGAGGTGACTTTTTGGCAAAAGCTGTTTTCAATTAAAAATACGCGCGATAAAATGGGGAAAGAGCTGCGTGTGTTGGGAATGTGTTTTGTTTTAAGAAGAAAAAGCATCTAAAAAAGAAGACTGTCTTGGGGACAGTCTTTTTTTTGTGTGCACTAGAGTTCCGGTGTGGCGGGTTGAGCCCATTTGCTATACAGCCTGAATATTTCTTTTTTTTCAGAGTGTTTTTGCAATTCCTGCCGGATGCTTTCTGGTATGATGCCGTTGTAGATGATGTAGAGTTTTAAAAACTCGGAGGCATTCTTGTTGCGGCATAAAGCGAGCAAAATGCTTTCATCCAGTGTCCAGACGGGCAAAACGTTGCGGATTTTCGGCATTATCCGGCGGAGTTCCTGCAGATTTGCTTCGCGCGGGGGCAGCCAACTGGTGTGCAGATATTCCCAGATGATGTGTTCGGCAGTGGCCGAGTCATTTTTTAGGATGGTCAACATAAGGTTGATGGGAACCGGAATTTCAGCAAAAAGGGCGCACCATTTTTGCACATTGCTTTTTTGTTTCATAATTTTTGAAATAATAGCGTTAATAAATAAATTTTCGTAGTGGTTATAGATGTGTTTTGAGGATTTGTCAAGTGGGCTGCGGCAGTGTGGCGGGTAATATAGGGAAGGGCGATTCGGACGGCTGACATTTAAAAGGTTAAAACAAAGTTAATTTTAGAGATAAAACTAAAAAATATGTTGAAAAGTATTTTTTCGGGTGGTATACTGCGCGCGACTTTAAAAATATAACATTTTGTAATTACAAAATTATTTTGAATTTGACGGAGAACGAAGTGCAAGCCCTTGAAACAAAAGAGTTTTAAGGGGCGTAAGTGACTCCGGAAATATGTTTAAACTTAAGTTTTCGTATAAACCTTCTGCGGTCGGGGTTGAAGAATGTTTACGAATCGGATATGAGGCGGGTGTGTTGCCAAGTGTTTGATTTTAAGCGTTGTTTCATAAGTATTGTCGCAGAAATCTAACCAGAAGGATTAAAAAAGATGAAAGAATCTTATACGAGCAAAAAACGTGTAAGAAAAAATTTCGGGCGAATCGACGCGGTTGCCGATATCCCGAATTTGATTGAAGTTCAAACCGGTTCGTTTAACAGCTTTATCAACAATGTTGATATGTATGGCAACCACTGCGAATTTGGTTTGGAAGAAGTGTTTAAGTCTATTTTCCCTATTCGTGATTTTGCAGGAAACGGGGTTTTGGAATTTGTTAAATACGAATTGTCCCAGCCGAAATATGATGTTCAAGAATGTATGAAACGTGACCTGACATATGCCGCGCCGGTTAAGGCTACGCTGCGTTTGGTCGTTTTTGACGTGGACGAGGCTACGGGTGCAAAATCCATTCACGATATTAAAGAGCAAGATGTGTTTATGGGCGATATTCCGCTGATGACGGACAAAGGTACGTTTATTGTTAACGGTACGGAGCGCGTTGTCGTTTCGCAGATGCACAGAAGTCCGGGCGTGTTCTTTGACCACGATAAAGGCAAAACGGTTGCAAACGGTAAGTTTTTGTTTGCTGCCCGCATTATCCCTTACCGCGGGTCTTGGTTAGACTTTGAATTTGATGCCAAAGATTTGGTTTATGCGCGTATTGACCGCCGCCGTAAACTGCCGGTGACGACAATCTTGTATTCTTTGTACTCTAAAGAAACAGAAGAAAAATTAGCAGCTGCGAAAAAAGCCGGCAAAAAGCTTGACCCGTCTGAAATTAAGGGAATGAGCAAAGAAGAAATTTTAGAGTATTTCTATGAAATCAGCCACGTTGAAAAGGCGAAAAAAGGCTCTTGGAAGATTGAATTTGACGCAGCTAAAATGAGAGGCGTGAAGTTTGATTTTGATTTGGTTGATGCAGACACCAACAAAGTCGTTTGGGAAAAAGACAAGAAAATTACCCCGAGAACCGCGAAGAAACTGGTTGAAGACGGTTTGAAGAGCTTTTTGGTTAAAGATGAATATCTGTATGGCAAGTTTTTGGCGAAGGCTCTGGTTGTGGCTAAAACCGGAGAGGTTATTGCCGATGCAGGTGCCGAGCTGAACGAAGAAGTTTTGAAGGCGATTGACGAGGCTAAAATCAAGACGCTTGATTTATTGTATATTGACAATGTTAACGTTGGCCCGTATATCCGCAACACTTTGGAAGCTGATAAAAACCATAACCGCGAAGAAGCTCTGGGGGATATTTACAAAGTTATGCGTCCGGGTGAGCCGGTGACTTTGGAAGCATCTGAAGCTATTTTCAAAAATCTGTTTTTTGACGAGGAAAGATATGACCTTTCTTCGGTTGGTCGCGTGAAGATGAATTCGGCTTTGGATATTCCGTTTGCAGATGCTCCGGATACCTGCCATATTTTGCGTAAAGATGATATTTTGCGCGTGGTTAAGCATATGGTAGAACTGCGTGACGGCAAAGGTGAAGTGGATGATATTGACCACTTGGGTAACCGTCGTGTGCGTTCTGTCGGTGAGTTGATGGAAAACCAATACCGTATGGGGCTTTTGAGAATGGAAAGAGCTATCCGCGAGAAGATGAGCTCGGAAGTTTTGAACAATGTTAAGCCGCAGGATTTGGTGAATGCAAAACCGATTGCCGCTGTTATCCGCGAGTTCTTCGGTTCTTCGCAGCTGTCACAATTTATGGACCAGAATAACCCGCTTTCCGAGGTTACTCACAAGCGCCGTTTGTCTGCGTTAGGCCCTGGTGGTTTGAGCCGTGATCGTGCAGGCTTTGAAGTCCGCGACGTGCATCCGACCCACTATGGTCGTATCTGCCCGATTGAAACACCGGAAGGACCGAACATTGGTTTGATTAACGCGTTGTCTACGTATGCGCGCATTAATAAATATGGCTTTATTGAATGCCCGTATCGTAAAGTGGTTGACGGCGTGGTGACAAATGACGTGGTTTATTTGTCTGCTGATGAAGAGTCTCGTTATGTGATGGCGGAAGCAAATGCGAAAGTTAAGGAAGACGGTCACTTTGAAAACGATTTGATTACTTGCCGCAAAGCCGGTGAGGTTATCTTTGCGAAACCGGAAGAAATCAACTTTATTGACGTATCGCCGAAACAGCTCGTTTCTGTAGCGGCAGCGCTTATTCCGTTTTTGGAGAACGATGACGCGAACCGTGCGTTGATGGGTTCAAACATGCAGAAGCAAGGTGTGCCGTTGCTCCGTTCGGAAGCTCCGCTTGTCGGTACCGGTATTGAAGCGACGGTTGCGAAGGATTCCGGTGCGACTTTGGTTGCCAAATATGACGGTGAAGTTGTGGCTGTGGATGCGAATCGTATCGTTATCCGCTCGCACGACAATAACGTTGCCGATATGGGTGTGGAAATTTATCGTTTGTCGAAATTCCGTCGCTCCAACCAAGACACCTGCATTAACCAAGTTCCTTTGGTTAAAGTCGGCGATATGATTAAAGCCGGTGATATTATTGCAGATGGTCCGTGTACGGATATGGGCGAGCTGGCACTTGGCAAAAACGTTCTTGTGGCGTTTATGCCGTGGAACGGTTTGAACTACGAGGATGCGATTTTGCTTTCAGAGCGAATTTCCCGCGATGACGTTTTGACCTCTTTGCACATTGAAGAATTTGAGGTTATGGCGCGCGATACGAAACTCGGTCAGGAAGAAATTACCCGCGATATTCCGAATGTTGGTGAAGATGCTCTGCGTAACCTTGACGAGTCTGGTATTATTTATATCGGTGCGGAAGTTAAAGCCGGTGATATTCTCGTTGGTAAAGTAACCCCGAAGGGTGAAAGCGTTGTAACGCCTGAGGAGAAATTGCTTCGCGCTATCTTCGGCGAGAAAGCAAGTGATGTTCGCGACACCTCTTTGCGCGCACAGCCGGGTATTGAGGGCGTTGTTGTTGACGTTCAGGTGTTTAACCGCCGCGGCGTTGAAAAAGACGAACGCGCGCTGGCGATTGAACAGGCTGAAATCTCGAAGCTTGCGAAAGACCGCGACGACGAAATGAACATCGTCCGCAAGAGTTACAATCAGCGCTTAAAAGAAATGCTGTTGGGGCAGACGGTGGTTGACGCGCCGAAAGGCATTGCGAAGAAACTCGTTTTGACTGACGAAGTGTTGAAAAATATTCCGGAATATCAGCTTGGCAAAATCGTGATTAAAGATGAAGAGCTGATGAGCCGCATTGAAGAATTTACAAATGCGTTTAATGCTCGTCTGGATAAAGTTCAGAAACACTTTGAACAAAAGGTTGAAGAAGTTCAGCGCGGTGATGATTTGCTGCCGGGTGTTTTGAAACAGGTTAAAGTGTTTATTGCGACCAAGCGTAAGATGCAAACCGGTGATAAGATGGCCGGTCGTCACGGTAACAAAGGTACGGTTTCACGCGTATTGCCGCTTGAAGATATGCCTTATACCGAAGATGGGACGCCGGTTGATATCGTGTTAAACCCGCTCGGTGTGCCTTCGCGTATGAACGTGGGACAAATTTTAGAAACGCACTTGGGCTGGGCAGCAAAAGAACTCGGCAAACAGCTGAACGAACTTTGCGAACAGTATAAGCGCGGTGAAAAGACCATTGACGAGTTGAACCAGAAATTAGTTGAGATTTATGGTGAAAAGCAATATAAGCGCGAAATCGAAACCTTGAGCGAGCCGGAGAAACTTGAGATGATCGGCAACCTCAAAAACGGTATTCCGATGGCAACGCCGGTATTTGACGGTGCAAACGGTGACGATATTAACCGTATGCTTACGATGGCAGGCTTGCCGACTTCGGGTCAGATTGATTTGTATGACGGACGTACCGGCGAGAAGTTTGACCGTAAGGTGACCGTTGGTATCATCTATATGATTAAGCTGCACCACATCGTTGACGAGAAAATGCACGCTCGTTCGGTTGGTCCGTACAGTCTTGTTACACAGCAGCCGCTGGGTGGTAAAGCCCAATTCGGTGGTCAACGTTTCGGTGAGATGGAGGTATGGGCGCTGCAAGCTTACGGTGCGGCATACACATTGCAAGAAATGTTGACGGTTAAGTCCGATGACGTGAACGGCAGAACGAAAGTTTATGAGTCGATTGTTCGCGGCGAAGACAGTTTTGAGTCGGGCGTTCCGGAGAGCTTTAACGTTTTGGTTAAGGAAATCAAATCCTTGTGCTTAAACGTTGAGATGTTGAACGAAGAAGAAGCCTAAAGATAAAGGAGTTTTTGAAATATGAACGATATTATGAATTTTTTTGGTCAGCAGGCTGTTTCCGAGTCTTTTGATGAAATTAAAATCTCGATTGCCTCACCGGAGCAAATCCGTTCGTGGTCATACGGCGAAGTTAAAAAGCCTGAGACCATTAACTACCGCACATTTAAGCCGGAAAGAGATGGTTTGTTCTGCGCGCGCATTTTTGGTCCGGTAAAGGATTATGAATGCTTGTGCGGCAAATATAAGAGAATGAAATACCGCGGTATTGTCTGCGAGAAGTGCGGCGTTGAGGTAACGCTTTCTAAAGTACGCCGCGAGCGTATGGGACACATTGAACTGGCAGCGCCAGTTGCGCATATCTGGTTCTTGAAGTCTTTGCCTTCCCGTATCTCGATGATTACTGATATTCCGATGAAACAATTGGAGCGCGTACTTTACTTTGAGAGCTACATTGTTATCGAACCGGGGTTGTCTGATTTGAAGCAATATCAGTTGTTGACTGAAGACGAGTATCAGGACAAGCTTGATGAGTTTGGCGAGGATACGTTTAAAGCCGGTATTGGTGCAGAAGCGATTAAAGAGATTTTGGCGAACATTGATTTGGAAGCCGAAAGAAAAGCGCTTCGTGAGGAATTGAGCGAGTCTGCTTCTGAGGCAAAACGCAAGAAAGTGGTTAAACGCTTGAAGATTATTGAGTCTTTCCTTGACTCAAACACCAAGCCGGAATGGATGATTTTGGACGTATTGCCGGTTATTCCGCCGGAGCTGCGCCCGCTCGTTCCGTTGGACGGAGGCCGTTTTGCGACTTCGGACTTGAACGATTTGTACCGCCGCGTGATTAACCGTAACAATCGTTTGAAGAGATTGATTGAACTGCACGCTCCGGATATTATTATCCGTAACGAAAAGAGAATGCTGCAGGAATCTGTTGATGCATTGTTTGATAACGGTCGCCGGGCAAGAGCAATTACCGGTACGAATAAGCGCCCGCTGAAGTCTTTGTCGGATATGCTTAAAGGTAAGCAGGGGCGTTTCCGTCAGAACTTGTTGGGTAAACGTGTGGACTATTCCGGACGTTCGGTTATTACCGTTGGCCCGCAGCTCAAACTGCACCAGTGCGGTTTGCCGAAGAAGATGGCATTAGAGCTGTTTAAGCCGTTTGTTTATGCAAAACTTGAACTTTACGGTTTGGCAACAACGATTAAAGCTGCGAAGAGAATGGTTGAGAAAGAGCGTGTGGAAGTTTGGGATATTCTGGAAGAAGTTATCCGCGAGCATCCGGTTCTGTTAAACCGTGCGCCGACGCTGCACCGCTTGGGTATTCAGGCGTTTGAACCGGTTCTTGTTGAAGGTAAGGCTATTCACCTGCATCCGCTCGTATGTACGGCGTTTAATGCGGACTTCGATGGTGACCAAATGGCCGTGCACGTTCCGCTCTCAATTGAGGCTCAATTAGAGGCGCGCGTGTTGATGATGTCTACAAACAATATTTTGGCACCGGCATCCGGTAAGCCGATTATTGTACCGTCACAAGATATGGTTTTGGGTATTTACTACCTGTCATATGTTGCAGACGGTGTTATCGGCGAGGGGAGCGTTTACTCTGATGTAAACGAAGTTATGCTTGCACTCAATGCGAAAGCTGTTGATTTGCACGCGAAGATTAAGTGCCGTATGCACTATGTCAACGACAAAGGCGAACGCGTTTACGGTTTGTTGGAAACTACTCCGGGACGTATCATTATTTCTGACATTTTGCCCGATAATGAGAAAATCTCTATTTCTCTTGTTAACAGATTGCTCAGAAAGAAAGAAATCGGCGAGATTATTGACACGGTTTACCGTTATTGCGGGCAGAAAGAAACCTGCATTATGGTGGACAAGATTATGGCGCTCGGTTTTGAAAATGCCTGCAAGGCCGGTATTTCGTTTGGTAAAGACGACTTGATTGTTCCGGATGCGAAGAAGACGCTTATTGAAGAAACTTCCAAGCAGGTTAAAGAATTTGAACAACAATATCAAAACGGTTTGATTACCCAAGGCGAGAAATACAACAAAGTTATTGATATCTGGGCAGCTTGTAACTATAAGCTGACTGAAGAGATGATGAAGGGTATTTCCAAAATCGACCACGGGTATATGAACTCTGTGTTTATGATGGCCGATTCCGGTGCGCGTGGTTCTAAAGACCAAATGAGACAGCTTGCCGGTATGCGTGGTTTGATGGCAAAACCGAATGGTGCGATTATTGAACAACCGATTATCTCAAACTTTAAAGAAGGTTTGACGGTGTCTGAGTTCTTCAGTTCTACGCACGGTGCGCGTAAAGGTTTGTCGGATACGGCGTTGAAGACTGCTAACTCCGGTTACCTGACCCGCCGTCTGGTTGATGTGGCGCAAGATGTCGTTATTACCGAAACTAACTGTGGTACCGAACGCGGTATTATCGTTCGTCCGGTTGTGGATGGCGGCAATGTGATTGCTTCTATCGGCGAGCGCATTTTGGGTCGTACGGCACAAGAAGACATTTTGAACCCTGAAAACGGCGAAGTGCTGGTTCCGAAAGGCAAACTGATTGATGAAAACGATGTTGACAAGGTAGAAAAAGCCGGTGTTGAACAGGTTAAGATTCGTTCCGTATTGACTTGTGAAGCCGAACACGGTGTTTGTGCGGCTTGTTATGGACGCGACTTGGCACGCGGTACGCCGGTGAATGTCGGTGAGGCTGTCGGCGTGATTGCGGCACAGTCCATTGGTGAGCCGGGTACACAGCTGACGATGAGAACCTTCCACATTGGTGGTGCGGCTTCTGCGTCTGCCGAACAATCTAACATTGAAGTTCCGTTCTCCGGCGTTTTACAGCTTGAGAATGCACATACGGTTGAAAATGCGGAAGGCTACCAGATTGTTCTTTCCCGTAACTGTGATGTGGTTATTACCGATAATCAGGGACGTGAAAAATCCCGTCACCGTATTCCTTATGGTACGAAGATTTTGGCGAAAGTTGGTGCGGATGTTGAAAAAGGCCAGAAAGTGGCTGAATGGGATCCGTTTACAACGCCGGTTATCTCTGAAAAAGGCGGTAAGGTTGAACTGGTTGACTTGATTTCCGGCGTTTCGGTTAAGGAAGTGCAGGATGAGACAACCGGTATCGTTTCGAAAACTGTTACTGACTGGAGAGGCGGGGCTAATGCACACGCCAACCTACGTCCGTCTATCGTTTTGAAAGACAATAAGGGTAAGCCGGTAACATTTGATAACGGCAAGGAAGTGCGCTACTATCTGTCTGTGGATGCGGTTTTGGCCGTTGAAAACGGAACCGAGATTAACCCCGGTGATATTATTGCAAGATTGCCGAAAGAGAGCTTGAAGTCTAAAGATATTACCGGTGGTCTGCCGCGCGTTGCCGAGCTGTTTGAAGCCCGCAAACCGAAAGACCCTGCGATTATCTCTGATGTGGACGGTATTGTCGAGTTTGGCAAAGACTACAAAGCAAAACAGCGCATTGTGGTTAAGACTGATGACGACAAAGAATATGAATATCTCATTCCGAAGGGCAGACGTCTGGTTGTTCAAGACGGCGACCAAGTTAAGAAAGGCGATATGCTGGTTGAAGGAACTCCGGCACCGCACGATATTCTGCGCGTTTTGGGTGTTGAGAAACTGGCTGAATATCTGGTTAAGGAAGTTCAAGACGTTTACCGGATGCAAGGCGTTAAGATTAACGACAAGCATATTGAGGTTATCGTTTCACAGATGCTCAGAAAGGTTGAAGTTACTGCTCCGGGCGACACCACATTGCTGGTGGGCGAACAGGTTGACGCTGATGAGTTTGAACTCATTAACGAAAAAGCCGAAAAAGAGGGTGGCAGACCTGCAGAGGCTACGCCGGTATTGCTGGGTATCACCAAGGCAAGCTTGCAGACGAAGTCGTTTATTTCTGCTGCATCCTTCCAAGAAACAACACGTGTTCTTACGGAAGCTGCGGTTGAAGGCAAGGTTGACAGCTTGCACGGGCTTAAAGAAAACGTTATCGTCGGGCGTCTTGTTCCGGCTGGTACGGGTAGCGTTTTGCGCTCACTTCGCAAAGTGGCAGCGCAGAATGACCGCGAGATTGAGCTTATGCGTGCTGAAGAGGCAGCTGCAAAGCTGGAAGCTCCGGCTGAGGCTTCTGCCGAGTAATAAGCTTGTTGCTGAGAAAAAGAAAAGGGGCTGCCGTGTGCGGCCCTTTTTTAGATGTGTGATGCAAGGATTTCCTCCCCCATTGCCATTGGTGGGGGAGGGGTTCTGTTTTTCCTATTTTACTAATTCTTCAAGTTTGATTTCTTGGGGTCGGGAGATAAATTT
>CAJTWX010000009.1 GCA_910580155.1 uncultured Alphaproteobacteria bacterium | reverse complement strand
GCAAGGGCACCTTTATTTATCGTGAGTCATTGCAAGGGCAGCCCTCCCTTTCCCGCAAGTCATTGCGAGGGCACCTTTATTTATCGTGAGTCATTGCGAGGAGCGAAGCGACGTGGCAATCTCCCCGCTCCAAGAGCATTCTCTCTGTCCGCCGTAGCCAAACTGTTGCACGTGGCGCTGCCACCGTGGCAATCTCCCACTTTTCTCATCATTGCGAGGAGCGCCCTTTTTTTCGTGAGTCATTGCGAGGGCACCTTTATTTATCGTGAGTCATTGCGAGAAGCATCCCCTTTCTCTAGTCATTGCGAGGAGCGAAGCGACGTGGCAATCTCCCCGCTCCAAGAGCATTCTCTCTGCCCGCCGCAGCCAAACTGTTGCACGTGGCGCTGCCACCGTGGCAATCTCCCCGCTCCAAGAGCATTCTCTCTGTCCGCCGTAGCCAAACTGTTGCACGTGGCGCTGCCACCGTGGCAATCTCCCCACTCCTCTAACCTTTTCCCTTCTCCCCCCCTCCTCAAGCATCCCTCCCCTTATCCATCCTCCCACACACATATCCACACCCCAACATATACCCTGTTATAAAATCGATTCGCCCCTCTTGCATAAAGCAATTGTGCCACCCTATATTTATGAAAAGCAATATAGGAAAAGGAGAATAAAATATGAACATCAAACAGCAAATTGCCCGTTTAAAACAACAAATGCGCCTGCGCGAAATGGCCGACGACGGCTACTACCTCTCACGCCAATACCGCGAAGACACCCGCGCCCTCTTCGAACTAAAAAAAATGCTCCCACCCCCAAAAACACAACATTAAGCATAATTTAAACTTTCTCTGCCATAATAATGCCGAAAGGAAAACTCAAAATGCGCAAAACACTACTCACCGCCGCCCTCATCATTACCGCCCTCCCCGCCTATGCTCAGCTGAGCACAAACCCGTGGCTTACAGCCAATGATGCCGAAGATGTTGCCCAAGTCTACCAAAAGCGCAACCGTCGCGGCAAAACCGGCGGCGAACAGCAATATCAGGCCGAAGCCGCCACAGTAATAGACCGCACCCACGCCTATATCCAAGATGACGCCCTCCCCGCCGAAGAAACCGACGAAAGCCTTTTAGGCAAAGTCAAAAACATCGTCTCCGGCAAGCCGAAAAAAGAAACCCCGCTGATTGCCAACACCGCCGATAACCGCCGCAAACTCGCCGAACAAAAACAACAGCAAACACAACAACAAGCCGAAAAAGCAGACACCGGCCTGCTGCCCTCCTTTGGCATCGGCAGCTTGACAAATAATTTAAAACTGCCTAATATCAACGCTGCCGGAATGATAAAAAAGTTTGAAAAAGCCTCCGGCATTAACCTGAAAGCTATCGGCAGCAGCCTGAAATAAAAAATAACGAAAGGAAAAAAATGAAACCGGCAATAATTTTGGTCAAATCACAACTTGCCGAAAATATCGGTATGGCCGCCCGCGCAATGAAAAACTGCGGGCTTGAGGAGCTGCGCCTTGTCGCCCCCGTGCAAAGCCCCATATCAGAAACCGCCCTCAGAGCCTCCTCCAACTCCGAAGAAATACTGCATAATGCCAAAATCTATCCCGACACAAAATCAGCCCTCGCCGATTTAGATCTGGTTTATGCCGCCACAGCCCGCCCGCGCCATCAGGTCAAAGAAGTGCAAACCGCCGAATACGCCGCACAGAACCTGCCGCAAAATATCCGCACCGGCTTTATGTTCGGCTGCGAACGGACAGGACTGGAAAACAAAGACATCTCGCTTGCCGACAAGATTATCGAAGTACCGCTCAACCCCGCACATTCGTCATTAAATCTGGCGCAGGCCGTCCTCGTCATCGGATACGAATATTACAAAACAACAATATCCCCCGCCCCGCGCCGCTTTATCACCAACGGCGGAGAAATCGCCCCCAAAGAAAAGCTGTTTAAGTTTCTGGATATGTTAAATGCCAAAATAAAACAAAGCCCGCGGTTAAAAGACGAAGAACACACCAAAACGCTGTTGATAAACATCAATAACATCTTCACCCGCGCTAACCTGACCGAACAAGAGCTTAACTCCCTCTACGGCATCGTCAACATCCTCACCGACCGAGGTTAAAAATGCCCCACCCTTTTCCACACTCTCCTCAAGCGTCCCTCTCCCCTCTTCGCGAGTCATTGCGAGGCGACCCAGTCGCCGTGGCAATCTCCCCCAACAAGAACATTCCCTCCTAACACAAAAGCAATCCCCCAAAAGGAACCCCAATGCCCCGCATCAGAATAAACAATATCAAAGCTGACATCGAAACCCCCGAAGAAGAGGTTTTAAACACGATTCGCCAAACCCTCCCCAAAGACGCCGAGAACCTGCAGCTTGTCAAAAAATCCCTCGACGCCCGCAACAAAAACCACCTTTATTATATCTACGCCGCCGAATACGACACCGCTCCCTCCTCTCCCGCAACTCATTGCGAGGACTCTTTTTTCCTTAGTCATTGCGAGGAGGCTTTAGCCGACGAAGCAATCTCCCCCTCCAAGAGCACTCCCTCTCCCCGCCACCGCCCCGTCGTCGTCGGCTCCGGTCCGGCAGGAATGATGGCTGCCCTCTGTCTGGCAGAAGCCGGCTTAAATCCAATCATCATCGAACGCGGCGCCAACGTAGACGAACGCCAAAAAGCAGTCGCACGTTTCTGGCAAACCGGTGAGCTTAATGAACACACCAACGTGCAGTTCGGCGAAGGCGGTGCCGGCACATTCTCTGATGGCAAATTGATGACCGGCATCAAAAAAGACGAATACACCGCCAAAGTGCTAAACGAATTCGCAGCCGCCGGTGCCCCGAAAGAAATTTTATACCTCGCCAAACCCCACATCGGCACGGATAAACTCGTCACAATGACCCGAAACCTCCGCGAAAAAATCATCACTCTCGGCGGCGAATACCATTTCAATACCCAACTCACCGACATCACCCCCCACCCCGAAACCAACCTCCTCACCCTAACCTTACATTCTCCCCACACCGCCTCAACGCTGATAACCGACACCCTCATCTTAGCCCTCGGGCATTCCGCCCGCGACACCTTCAAAATGCTCTATGACCGCGGCGTCCAAATGACCCAAAAGCCTTTCGCTGTCGGCGTCCGCATCGAACACAAACAGTCCGCCATAAACCTCGCGCAATACGGCAAAAAATATCACAATTCGCCCTACCTCGGTGCCGCAGACTACAAACTCGCCGCCCACCTGCCCGATAACCGCAGCCTATACACCTTCTGTATGTGCCCTGGCGGAACAGTCGTTGCCGCCACCAGCTTAAAAGAACACGTCGTCACCAACGGTATGAGCGAATTCGCCAGAAATAAAGAAAATGCCAATTCCGCCCTTCTGGTAAACGTCGACGAACGCGACTTCGGCTCCCCCCACCCCCTCGCCGGCATCGAGTTTCAGGAAAAGCTGGAGAAAAAAGCCTTCATCCTCGGCGGCAAAAACTATAACGCCCCCGTGCAGACAGTCGGCGATTTATTAGCCGGCAGACCAACCAAAAAACTAGGCAGCGTCACCCCGAGCTATGCCCCCGGCGTCACTCCGTCCGACTTCAAACAGCTCTTCCCCAAAGCCATATACCAAACCCTGCAACAGGGCATCAAAGAAATGGATAAAAAACTCCGCGGCTTTGCAGATAAAGACGCCGTGCTCACCGCCGTCGAAAGCCGCTCCTCCTCACCAGTACGAATTTTGCGGGATGAAAACCACGAATCAAACATCAAAGGCATCTACCCCGTCGGCGAAGGCGCAGGCTACGCCGGTGGCATCACCTCAGCCGCTGCCGACGGCGTCAAAACCGCCCAAAAAATCCTCCTCCGCCACCACACAACAACATACCCCTCAAAAAAATACAACATTCTAACCAATTGAACCACTCGGACTAACATAATGGAATATAAAATATTTTTCAGTCTATAGTTGCGAAACGTAAAATTTGCCCCTATATATTATATATCATATATTAAATATAATATTTGTGATTTAATTTTTATAAAAGGAGTAGAAAAATGTCTAATAAGACAAATAATACAAAATATGTTGGGGATTGTTCTTTTAGTGGTATTGCTAAAAAAGCTGTTGACGTATATAAAAAATCCAACGTTGAAAATCCGCTAAAAACGGGTAATCTTGTTGCAGATTATGCCGCAGGGCAAATAAAACCGATAAAAGCGTGGAATACAGGTTTTAATGTAGGAAAATACGGCTTTATGGCAAAACAGACATACGATGAAACCTGCAAACGCAAAAAATAGGACTAATTAGAATATAGGAGAACAGATATGAACAAAACCCTTTCAAACCTTTTAATCTTAGGGGGCATTAGCCATATCCTCTCCTATGTTCCTTTTCCTCAGTTAATACATCAAATCTGGTCTGTGCTGTTTATCATTTTCTTTATCCTCATCTTGTTCAAAAAAGACTTTTCTTTATTCGCTCCCATACAAAACAAATTTACCCGAATTGCCCATTACATTGAAGCATTAGGCGTAGTCAACTACCTCATATTTATATTTGGGACAGTTGTTGGTTTCGTTTTCGGCTACCTCTCTGCGCAAAGACAATACAATAATGAACCGCCGATTGACGATATCGCCCTGACATATTTTTCATATTTAGAATATGCATATTACACCGCCCTTGCCATCGCATTCATCTGGGCAACATATATCTCATTTTTCAAAAAACACGACTAAATCCCCCCTTAATAAGAGGAAAACCCCATCTTCCTCAAACCATAAAAAAAACACCCATAAAGGGTGATTTTTTTTATTTTACTGGTGGGTTGGGAGGGACTTGAACCCCCGACCAGACCGTTATGAGCGGCCAGCTCTAACCAACTGAGCTACCAACCCAAAATAATATCTCGCATCCCCCACGAACCAAGCAAAACTCGCTCCGTAAGGCTCTCTGACAATTCGCCGACTGCACCACGAACAAAACTCAATTCATCCGGCATAGCATCTGTCGGCATTATAACTACCCCAATCATTCCCCGCAGTCAAGAACATTTTTCACTTATGCGTAAAATTTTCACCCCAGCCATCCCTTCAACCTGCCGCAGCCCAAAGTTCTCCCCCTTGGAGAGGATAATCATCCATCCTAATCTACACAAAAAAGCCCCCGACTGCATAGCTGTCGGGGGAGGTTACATAAAATATTTTCTGTTGGCGAGGCGTTAATCGCTAAATCGCCAAATATAAAGAAAACTTAAAGGGATGAACGTTCGTTCAAGGGATACTTCAAGATTTCTAAAAAAGGCCGGGACGTTAAAAAAATGCTAATTTTTAATCAGGGTGATGCTCGTATCATATCGCAGAGATTTAGACTGAAAATTTCATTGCTTATTCTGCAATACTACGGTAGGTCCTCTGATTTGTGGCGTTTTTATACACGTGATAACCATATTTATTTTTTTTGTTTTCATAAAAGTATTTAAGTAAGATATTTTCTGAAAACAGTTATAGCAAATAAAAAAGCTATTGTCAACAAAAATTTTGTACTTTTTGTATATTTTTTGTACAATACAGCAAAGTCAATAACTTAAAGCCTCATTTTTCTTCCGAAATCACATAAGAAACGCCATCAACCGCCTCCCGCTCATAAGGAACATTGTCAAACAGCTGAATCTGGCAGTCTTTAGACACCGCCGTATATGTCTTACCGTCTTTTTTCAGCTGATAAGCTTTCACGCCGCGCCTGCAGTCTTTGCACGCATTCGGACGAATACACACAGCCGAGGTAAACAGCGGCGGATAAGCTTTAATCACCTGCGCCACCGGCAGCGCCGAGTCGCCCGCCACCGCACGCATATTCTCAGGCGAGCTTTCAAGCGCCAACGTCGCAAACACCGCGCCAAATTCCTGCAAAGCCGCCGTCGCGTAGCTGTTCATCACATAAATAAAGCTCCCCGCCCCGAGCCGCACGTCTTTATACCCGCGCATCAGCTCAAACGCATAGTAATTTTCAGCAATAAACTGCCGCGCCCCGCGCTCATACAACCCGCGCACCACCGCCGCCAGTTTCGCCATATTCCGGCATATCTGCGGCAGCTTAAACCACACATCCGCCGACACATCAACCGCCGCGACATCCATATCAAGCGCCACCTCAGCCACTTTAAGCGCCACAGCTTTCCTCTGCGCGTCATCGCAAGGAGCATCGCGCCGTGGCAATCTCATCCCGCAAGCACCATCCATCTCCCCACACTTCTCTAATAACGCCCGCCTCAACTCATTAAGCACTGACACCGGCACAAACCGCCCCAAGGGATTCCGCACCTCCAACTCCCGTACCGCAAACGCCGTCCCGCCGGTCTTCGCAAACGCCGACCGCACCGCATCCTCCACCTTGGCCACATCTTTTGCCGGCTCAAACACACCGGAAACCGCCACCGACACATCAGAAAAATCATCAAAATTAGGATAAATTGCGGTGCTATTGTCAGATGTCCTGCCCCCAACCGGAGCGTACATAGAAGTACGTGAGGATTGGTGGTCAGGCTTCCATCTGGCAATTTGACCGTGATTTAGCACAATTTTACAATAAGCCCAAACCTCGCCAGCCCCAATCTCCACCACCACCTCAAGCGGCGTCAAGTTCCGAAACGCCCCCGCCTTCGGCTTCACATAATCATACTTGCCCTTCACCGCCGAAGAAGATGCCAAATACACCGGTGCTCCAACAGCCAGATGCGGACGCTCGTCAGGCAGCTCAATCTCCACATATTGTCCTGCTTTTGCCTCAAACGCCGGCTTCCCGTTCACAAACAGCGCCTTCACACCAAACCCAAACGGCTTTTCGTCGTGTCCGGAATCAATCTGCACCCCGTCATAGCGCGCCACCGTATGCGCCGTTTTAAACCCGAGCCGCCCTTTGCCAACACGCTCCACCTTGCCGATACAAAGCCCGCGGTGCCCGACAAAATGCTCATCCGTCACCTCTTTGTTTTTACCGTTAAAGTGAAACCGGCACCACGGACGCGAAAATATCTGTTTGATATCTTCTGCCTCGTTCAGGTCTTTTTTGCGCCCGTCCAAAATATGGCGGTAATAGTTCGTAACCGCCGCCACATAAAGCGGCGATTTCTTCCGCCCCTCAATCTTAAGCGATAACGCCGGAATCTCCAACACTGCCTCCTCCAGCGCCAAATCTTTCATCGAAAACAAATGTGAACGGATACCAATATTCTCTTCCGAATGCAAGTCATTGCGAGAAGCATCGCGACGCGGCAATCTCATCCCGCAAGCACTTTCTCCCCCTTGGACGGGGAGGTCAGGAGAAGGGGAAAACATTTCATCCTTATAGTCATTGCGAGCGTTGCCGTAAGGCACATCGCGTGGCAATCCACAAACCGGTGCGCCAGCACGCTCCTCCCTGCTAAAAATCCCCCGACACGGATACACACACCGTCCGCGATTGGCACTTTTCCCATATTCAAGCGCTGAAAACAAACATTGCCCACTGTACGAATAACACAATGCGCCGTGCACAAACACTTCCAAATCAAGCCCCGGACAAGCCGCCGCAATCGCCTTAATCTCAGCAACAGAAAGCTCACGCGCCAACACAACGCGTTTAAACCCGACAGATTGGAGAAACTGCGCCCCCTCAGCATTATGCACCGCCATCTGCGTGCTCGCGTGCAGCTCCACTTCGGGTAACATTCGCTTGGCAAGATAAAACACGCCCAAATCCTGCACAATCAGCGCATCAACCCGTGCGCGGCGAACAGCCTCAAACGTTTCGGCCAACTCCTGCACTTCCGCCTCGGTAAGAATGGTATTGAGCGCCACAAACACCTTGCGGTTAAGCGAATGCGCATATGCCGTAAATTCGTCCAATTCGTCGGCAGTAAAGTTCTCCGCCCCCGCACGTGCCGAAAACTTGGTCAACCCCAGATAAACCGCGTCCGCCCCATAATGGAGCGCCGCATACCCCGCCTCAATGTTTCCTGCCGGTGCTAAAAGTTCGTGTTTCATAAGTGCCTCATCTGATGAAAAAACCTACCGACACGCTACCCCCTCCCCCGATTTTTGTCAATATTTTTTTATTCCCTTTCTCCCTCCCCCTAGTCACCGCGAGGGCGCCTTTTTTAAATAGTCATTGCGAGGAGCGCAGCGACGCGGCAATCTCAACCCTCAAAGGCACACACTCCCCCCCCCCGCAGCCACAAAAAAAGCTGCCCATCCTCACGGACAGACAGCTTTCGAAACACATTTCTTTTACCCTCGGGTTTACCCACGGATTTCTTTAAGGATACATCTGCGGGTCATCTTTTTATAAAGCCCGCAAACTTTCAGGAAGAAACGTACACCTCCACAGTAGTACACTTCATCATTAAGATCTATCTTGTTTAACAGATACATCTCATCCTGCCCATAAAACCGCGGCGATTTATAAACCCGCAGGTCAGCACGCCAGTTGTTGGCTACACTGTAGTCAACAAACTCCTGAACGAGATTATATGCAAACAGCATATCCAGTGCCGGCTTCCATACTTCCTCCTCAGAGAGGTCACAGCGGCGTTTATCGCTGATCCACGCAAAACTGCTATAACGTTCCAAATTGAGCTTGCGCACTATCTGAAACAGAATAAGCTTGGCGTGTGCGGCATACACCGGATTTCGCAGCTCCAGACACACCGGCAACATCTCCAAGAGGAAATGCACTTCGGCACTGCCCCAAAGCCCCGGTTCGTCCGGACAACCGTTATAGCCATTCGGGTTCACCGAAGAAGCGGCATACGGTTTGAACTCTTCCGGCAAATTCCCGCGATAATCAATCGCCGGCAAGTCCGGATGCTTGGTAATGCGCTGCATTGCACATTCAAGCAACACACTCCCCAGCTCGTAATCCGCATTGAGGAAATCCAGTCCGTGCGCAGTCATCAGACGCATAAAGCTGCCCGAGATTCGCGGATACCGATTCCCCGACCGCGGCAAACACAAGCACTGCGGCAAGACGAAATCTTTCATCAGCTGCTGTGTGCTCATCGCGCGGAGTTCTGCCATTTTTTCCTCGTTTCTGATGAAACCGAGTTTCTCCATTGTTACTAAAATATGTTTCATAACTTTTTGTTTTTTTAACGAGGTTCGAGCCTTATCCCTAATCCTTCGTGAAACAGTGCCAGTAAGCTACTGCCTCAAATTAAACAATGATGATTTTTTTTTTTACAGATGTCTAAAAAAAGCCCATTGCTTTCAAGGAAACCCCAAAAAACAAAACGCACTTTCCAATAATAGACATCATTATTTATAAACAAAGCTATTATATCACACTTTTCCTATTATTGCAAATAAAAAAGAAAGGGGCACATCCCTACCCCTTCCACACCTCATTGCGAGGAGCCCCCCTCCCTCGTGAGTCATTGCGAGGAGCGCCCCCTCCCTCGTGAGTCGTTGCGAGGAGGCGGCAGCCGACGAAGCAATCTCCATCTTTTCTAGTCATTGCAAGGAGCGCCCCTTTTTTCGTGAGTCATTGCGAGGAGGCGGCAGCCGACGAAGCAATCTCCATCTTTTCTAGTCATTGCGAGGCTTGCCCTGCAAGCCGTGGCAATCTCCTCCTCCAAGAGCATTCCCTTTGTCTGCCGCAGCCAAAGTAAACCCCAACAAGTTGGGTGCCCGTGCCGCTGGCACTACTCTTCAGCCTCAACGCCGGCAAACTCTTCAACAACCTCATCGCCGATGTCATCGTCGCCATCGTCGTCCGCATCAAGCCAGGTCACAGAAACGACGTTTTCGTCTTCAGCCGTGCGGAAGAGGATAACCCCTTGCGTCTTACGTCCGGCAATGCGAATATCTTCCACCGGCATACGAATGAGCTTACCGCCGTCCGTCACCATCATAATCTGGTGATCATCCTTAATCGGGAACGAGCTGATAACCTCTTTGTTGCGTTCCGACATTTCCATATTGGCAACACCCTGCCCACCACGCGCCGTAATGCGGTATTCGTAAGCAGATGTCCGCTTGCCGTAGCCGGTCGTTGTCACGGTCAGGATAAACTCTTCGTTCTCGCGCATAGACTTAAACAACTCATAGCTGATAGCCGGTACTAAAGCGTTAAACACCTCTTCTTCCGCCTCAACCGCATATTCCGTGCGTTTCAAGGCCGAAGAAAGCCGCAGATATTCGTCACGCTCTTCCGTCGTCGCCTTCGTGTGCTTCAAAATAGACATCGAGATAACCTCGTCATTACCCAACAGCTTAATGCCGCGCACACCGCTGGAGTTACGCCCGACAAACACACGGCAGTCCGCCACGGCAAAACGGTTGCATTTACCGCTCTTTGCCGCCAGCATCACATCGCAGTCATCGTCACACAGCGCCACATTCACAAGCTTGTCGCCCTCGTCAAGTTTCATCGCAATCTTGCCGTTAGACTGAACGTTCACAAAATCCATCAGCGAGTTGCGGCGGATATTCCCTTGCGAAGTCGCAAACATAATGGAAAGATTCTTGCACTCGTCCTCAACCTCCGGCAGTTTCATAATCGCAGTAATGTTTTCGCCCTCTGTCAGCGGCAGCAAATTCACAAACGGCTTACCCTTAGAGGTCGGAGAACCGAGCGGCAGCTTGTAAACTTTCATCTTATACACAATACCTTTAGAAGAGAAGAACAACACCGGCGTATGCGTGCTCGAAACAAATACGCGTGTCACAAAATCTTCCTCTTTCGTCGTCATACCAGATTTTCCCTTACCGCCGCGCTTCTGCGCTTTATACGCATTCAGCGGCACGCGTTTGATGTATCCGGCCTCGGTCACGGTCACCACCATCTCCTCGCGCTGAATGAGCGATTCAATATCAGTGTCGATTTCGATGTCCACAATCTCGGTGCGGCGCGGGTTCGCATATTCCGCCTTAATCGCCGCAAATTCGTCTTTCATAATGCCCATCAGCTTCTCGCGGCTGGCCAAAATAGAGAGATATTCCTCAATCTCGTGCCCGATATCGCGCAATTCTTCGTGAATTTTGTCGCGTTCCAAACCGGTCAAACGCTGCAATCTCAAGTCAAGAATCGCCTTCGCCTGAGCCTCACTCAAACGATACGTACCGTCAACCACGTCTCTCCCCGGTTCGGCAATCAACTTCACGAGCGGTTCCACATCACCAGCCGGCCAAGCCCGTGCCAGCAACGCCTCTTTCGCCACCACCGGATTTTCCGCCGTGCGGATAAGCTCAATCACGGGGTCAAGGTTCTCAACGGCAATCGCCAGCCCGACCAACACGTGCGCCCTGTCGCGTGCTTTGTTCAGTTTATAAACCGTACGCCGGCGGATAACTTCTTCGCGGAATTTCACAAACGCCGCAATAATGTCCTTAAGGTTCATCATCATCGGCCGCCCGTTGTTAATCGCGAGCATATTCATCCCAAAACTCGTCTGCAGCTGCGTATATTTATAGAGCTGGTTTAACACCACATCAGCCTGAAATTCTTTCTTGACTTCCACAACCACGCGCACGCCCTGACGGTCCGATTCGTCGCGGATGTCAGAAATTCCCTCAACCTTTTTCTCTTTAACGAGTTCGGCAATCTTCTGCACCAACATCGCCTTGTTGACCTGATACGGAATTTCGTGTACCACAATCGCCTCTCGGTCTTTGCGAATTTCCTCAATCGTGCATTTTGCCCGCATCATCACCGAGCCGCGTCCGGTCAAATAAGCGCTTTTCGCGCCGCCATAGCCCAAAATCAACCCGCCGGTCGGAAAATCCGGCCCCGGAACAATGCGGATAAGATCTTCCATACTGATGTTCGGGTTGTCCACATACGCCGTGCACGCATCCAGCACCTCGCCCAGATTATGCGGCGCAATGTTTGTCGCCATACCCACAGCAATACCGTTCGTGCCGTTTACCAACAGGTTCGGGAAACGTGCCGGCAACACCGACGGCTCACGCAACGATTCGTCATAGTTCGGCATAAAGTCAACGGTATCAAATTCGATATCTTCAATCAACGCGTGCGCCACTTTCGCAAGCCGTGCTTCCGTATAACGCATCGCCGCCGCCGAGTCGCCGTCCATTGAGCCGAAGTTACCCTGCCCGTCAATCAGCGGCAGACGCATCGAAAACGGCTGCGCCATCCGCACCATCGCTTCGTAAACAGAAGAGTCGCCGTGCGGGTGATATTTACCCATCACTTCACCGACAATACGCGCCGATTTTTTGAACGCTTTGTTATAGTCATAGCCGTTCTCATATGCAGCATAAATAATACGGCGGTGCACCGGCTTCAAACCGTCGCGCACATCCGGCAGCGCACGCGAAACAATAACGCTCATCGCATAGTCAAGGTACGACCGGCGCATTTCCTCGACAATCATCGTCGGCGCAATATTTTCTTTCGGCAAATCCACCGCCGGCGCCGCTGTCACCACCGCATTTTCCATATTTTCTTCTGTCATATTCTCGTCAGACATTTTTCCTAAAACCTTTCGTTAACCTATTGTCCTGTCTTTTTTAATAATCATTGCGAGACTCGCCTCTTTTCGTGAGTCATTGCGAGGCGACCATCTCTTTTCGTGAGTCATTGCGAGGCGACCTCGTCGCCGTGGCAATCTCCCCTCACAAAGGCATCCTCTCTCCCCACCGCAGCCCAATCGTTGCAGGTGGCGCTGCCACTCATTGCGAGGCGACCCTGTCGCCGTGGCAATCTCCCCCTTTCTTCCTCCCTAGTCATTGCGAGGCGACCCTGTCGCCGTGGCAATCTCCCTTTTCAAGCAAAAAACTCGTTTCTATTGCCCCCACAATATCACGCCGCCCCAAAATAAAAACCCCTATTTTAAATTTATCCCCATTCCCGCCGTTTTTTTTGCCTCTGACGCATATCGCCAAAAAATTCAAAGGGGGTGTCGAGCTTTAATCCACCCATTCACCCCCTTCTACCCTCTTCTCTGTGGCATCCCCTAAATAAAATACTCCAGATACAAAAACACCCCCGCAATAATCACACTCATCACCATCACCGGTATCGACCATATCAAAAACCGCAAAAAGCTAATCGGGTGTCCCTCACGCGCGGCAATTCCCGCCACGATAACGTTTGCCGACGCGCCGATAAGCGTTCCGTTGCCACCCAGACAAGCCCCTAAAGAAAGCGCCCACCAGACCGGCATCATTGCCTCGCGCCCGCCCAGACTCTCTTCCATCGCCTTAAGCGTCGGAATCATCGTCGCCACAAACGGAATATTGTCCACCATTGCCGAAAACACCGCCGACACACCCAAAATCACATATACACTCTTCTGAATACTTCCGCCGGTCACTTCCACCAGATAATCGCCGACTTCCTGCAAAAACCCCGTATGCTCCAGCGCCCCGACAATCACAAACAAGCCGGTAAAGAAGAAAATCGTCGTCCAGTCCACGTGGTTCAGCACATCCTCAACCTTCTCGTCGCTCTCCCCGTGCGGCACACGGAATGTATACAACAACAGCATCACCGCCGCCCCAAACAACGCAATAAAACCGTTTTCAAGCCCGATATGCTCCGCCACAGTAAACCCGACAATCACCGCGCCCAAAACCCCAAGCGCTTTATACAAAAGCGTAAAGTCCGTAATCGCGTCTTTTTCGTTAATGCCCATCACGAGCGCGCGATTCTTCATCGGCGCTATCAGAGATGCCCCCCAGAAATGCACAAACATCCAGATAAGCACCGCCATAATTGCCAGCACCACCGGCGCCAGATGAAACAAAAAGTCCGTAAACGACAGCCCGAGCGCCGAGCCGATAAGAATATTCGGCGGGTCACCGATAAGCGTTGCCGTCCCCCCGATGTTTGAGGCAAAAATATTGATTAAAAGATACGGATACGGATTAACCTCCAGCTTTCTGGTAATCTGCATCGTCACTGGCACAATCAGTAAAACCGTCGTCACATTGTCCAAAAACGCCGAGAACACACCGGTCACACACGCCAGCACCACCAAAATCCCCACCGGATGCGCACGCACCCTCTTCGCCCCCCAGATGGCCACATATTGAAACATCCCCGAGCGTTCCGCCACGTTAATGATAATCATCATCCCCGCCAACAGCGAAATTGTGTTGAAATCAATCGCCGAAATCGCCGCCTTTTGTGATAACACACCCAGCATAACCAGCAAAGCCGCCAGCGCCATCGTCACCACCGCGCGGTTCATCTTTTCCGTAAAGAGCAAAAGGTAGCAAATCCCCATCGCCGCCAACGCCACCGTCTGCGGAGAAACACCTAAAATCAAGTCCGTAGCACCCATTCGTTAAACCTTTACATAAAATGAACCATATATAAATAAACCGAAGCAATCGCAATTGATGTCAACATCACCGGCAAGCCCCAAAGCAAAAACTTAAGGAAATTCAGCGCGTGCCCTTCGCGTGCGGCAATTCCCGCAACAATAACATTGGCCGATGCCGCAATCAGCGACCCGTTACCGCCAAAACACGAGCCGATAGACAGCGCCCACCATACCGGCATCATCGCCTCACGCCCGCCAAGACTGGCCTCCATCGTCTTAATCAGCGGAATCATCGTTGCCACAAACGGAATATTGTCAATCGCCGCCGACAACACCGCCGACGCCCAAAGAATAAGAAACGCCGCTTTTTTAATGCTCCCGTCCACGAGTAACAGCGCCTTATGCCCGAGCATCTCCAACACGCCCGTCACTTCCAAACCATACACCAGCGCAAACAACCCCGTAAAGAAAAAGATTGTCGTCCAGTCCACAAGCGAAAACGCATCCTCCACCCGCTTGTCGCGTTCCGAATGCTCCAGCCCCGCCGTATAAAGCGCCAGCAGCACCGCCGCGCCAAACAACGCAATCGTCCCATTTGCAATATGAAAATGCTCCCCCGCCGCAAACCCGAGAATAACCGCCGAAAGCACAAACAGTGACTTCCACAACAGCGGAAAGTTGGTAATACAGTCATATTCGTTAATGCACATCACTTCCTTTTTCGCCGCTGCCGACGCCGTCATCTTGCGCCCGAAAAAGAGGTCAAACACCAAAATCAACGTGGTAAGACAGATAATCACCAATAATGAAAGCTCTTTTAAGAAATCCGTAAACCCAAGCCCGACTGCGCCGCCGATAAGAATATTCGGCGGGTCACCGATAAGCGTTGCCGTTCCCCCGATGTTTGAGGAAAAAATCTCCATTAAAAGAAAGGGATACGGCTTAATCTTCAGCTTACGGGTGATTTCTATCGTCACCGGCACGATTAAAAGAACGGTCGTCACATTGTCCAGAAAGGCCGAAAGCACCGCCGTCACCACACCGAGCACGGCAAGAATACCGCGCGGATTAGCCTTCACAAACTTTGCCGACGCCACCGCCGCAAATTGAAACGCGCCGGATTTTTCCATAATCCCGACCATAATCATCATCCCGATAAGAAGGGCAATAGTATTAAAATCCACCCCGCGGATAGCCTGATCATAAGAGAGCACACCCAAAAGTATCATCGCCGCCGAGCCTAACAGCACCACAACCGCGCGGTTAAGCCGTTCCGAAAACAGCACCGCATACGATAACACCAAAATCACACTGGCAATCACGGCCTTAGACAGCCCGAAAATCATCCGCACACTCCCTCAAATAAATTCATACCGCCATAATATAGATAATAGTTTAAAAAAAATAAACCCTAATCGGATTTTTTTTAACATTTTGGTATGTAAATCCCCCTCCTAGTCATTGCGAAGTGCAACGTCCAGCAGCAACTGAAGCAATCCACAAACCGGTGCGCCAGCACACACCCCCTCCACACTCTCCAAAGATTGCCACACTCATAACATTCGCTCGCAATGACTCATAAAAAAAGCCCCCCACTCACACTCCGTTAATGGTCCTGTAAAAACCGCGGAATTTTGCGAAGTGACGCACGATGTCCCCCAAAGGAGGGGAGCGTAGTAAGTTATGCCCGTGGCGCTGCCACTGACCCGACTAACGTGGGGCTTCCATCTTGGAGTCAATTCACAAAATTACACGGTTTTTATATGGATGAAGCAACCTCAGGATCTTTAAAATACCTCACCACTGCCCGCGTCATCGCCTCGGCAAGCTTTTTCCGATACGACGGCTGGCGCAGAAACTTCTCTTCAGAATAGTTTGAAAGATACCCCATTTCCAAAAGCACAGACGGAATATCCGGCGCTTTAAGCACCGCAAACCCCGCAAATTTATGCGCATTGTTGACAAGCTTAACCTGCTTCTTCATATCGTCCACCACATAGCCGGCAAATTTGGAAGACTTGTTGCGACTGTCGTTTTGTGATAAAGAAATCAACACATCGTTAATCTCGGGCGAGTTGTCCGAAAAATCCAGCCCGTCAATAATATCCGCCTTGTTTTCACGCTCAGCCAGTGCCTCAGCCTCTTTATCCGATGCAGTTTCGGAAAGAGTATAGATAGAAAGCCCCTGCGCCTTGCGGTTTAAGGTACTGTCCGCGTGCAGGCTGATAAAAAGGTCGGCGTGATAGCGGCGCGCAATGTCCACCCGCTTGCGTAACGGGATAAAAATGTCGGTCGAACGCGTCATATACACCTTAAAGCCTTTCGATTCGAGCTGGCGTTTCAGTTCCTGCCCCATCGAGAGCGTCACATTTTTTTCATATGTTTTAAAAGAGCGCCCGATAGCCCCCGGGTCTTTACCGCCGTGCCCTGGGTCAAGCACCACGATTTTCTGCCGGCGCGCATTCCCCGCCATCGTGGCTTTAGTTGACACATTCCCCGCTGGCACGCCAAAGCCCTGCGTGCTCAAATCCAGCACCAACCGCCAGCTTTTCTGCGCCGCATTCGGCTCAAGTGCAAATTTCTTCTTAATGTTCACATCGCTGCTTAAGGTAAAAACCAGCCGTTTGCCCTTCACATTCGCCAAATCACCGGCACGAAACCCACTGATAATTTTGTTGGTTGAAATTTTAGGCGTTTTTTCGAGCACGGCGTTTTTCACGTCAATAACCAACCGATTCGGTGCAGAGAGCAAAAATGCGTCATAATCAAACTTCTCCGCCCCGTCCAAAACAATACGGATACCGTCATTTTGCTGCCCAACGCGAATATCTTTAATCACGTTTTGAGCCAACGCCTCTGCCGCCAATAAGACGCACAAAGCCAAAGCCAGCATTCCCGCTGCCAGAATGTTTTTTATATGTCCGAAGTTCATTTTCATCATAAGAGGTAAGCTACCCCGCCCGAAATTTGGTTACAACTTTTTTAAACAGTAACCCACAACTTCTTAACATCGCCTTAAAACACAATATAACATATAGTCGAGCCCCCCTAAACACCCCCTTGCAATCCCCAAAAAATATGCTACCATATCCCCATACGCAACCAACAGGAGCCCTCCTCTCTAGTCATTGCGAGGAGGCAACAGCCGACGAAGCAATCTCAACCAACAGGAGCCACTCTCTCTTTTCGCGAGTCATTGCGAGGCTTGCCTGCAAGCCGTGGCAATCTCCCCCTTTTTTAGTCATTGCGAGGTAAGCCGTAAGGTAATAACCGAAGCAATCCATAACTTATGCTTTAGCATTCCTCTTTAAATCTCCCCCTCAAAACAAAGCTAAAGGGACTTGTAATTTTGTTCATATAACTTATTTTTAGGTTTACAAACCATCACGGCAACCATATTATAGCCGCAAGTATAACCCCAAGATAAAAAGGTCACAGCCAATGAAAAAGCTTTTATCCCTCCTCTTTTGTGCCCTGCTCGCGCTGTCCCAGCCCGCCAAAGCGCAGTTAAACATTAATATCAGCGGCGCCACCCAAGCCCCGATTCCGGTCGCTTTCCCGAAAATTATTTCTGATAATAACGGCCTCGGCGCGTTTTTCGGCTTTTCATATGCCGATAAAGTGCGCGATGTCGTTCTGGCAGATTTGGAAAGAAGCGGCCTGTTCCGTATCATTAACGAGCGCAGCTATATCCAAAAGTTTACAAGCCTTGATGACCAGCCGATTTTCGGCGACTGGCGCGTCATAAACGCTCAAGTGCTCATCCAGTCAGCAATAATGGAAGAAAACGGTCAGGAATTACGCTTAAGGTTCAAACTCTGGGATATCGTCAGCCAAAAAGAGCTGATGTTTGAAGTTTACACGGCAGATAAAGACAACTGGCGCCGGATGGCACACTCGATGGCAGACGCAATATACGAACGCTTAACCGGCGATAAAGGCTATTTTAATACCGTAATTGCCTATATTTCCGAATCCGGCCCGTCAAGCAAACGTGTCAAACGTCTGGCACTGATGGATCAAGACGGTGACGGTCACCAGTTTTTAACCAGCGGTGCAAATCTGGTATTAACACCGCGTTTCTCGCCGGATATGCAATATATCGCCTACCTGTCGTTTATTAACAACAAACCGCGGGTATATATGTATAACCTCCGCACCCAGCGCACCGAGCTGTTGGGCAACTTCCCCGGAATGACATTCGCGCCTGCCTTCTCGCCGGATAGCAAATATGTGCTGATGAGTTATGCGAAAAACGGCGTAACCGACATTTATGAGATGGACTTGGCCACCCGCCAGAGCAAAAAGCTCACCTCCGGCCCGAGCATAGACACCTCGCCAAGTTATTCTCCTGATGGCAGCAAGATTGTTTTCAACTCCGACCGCGGCGGCAACCAACAGCTATATGTAATGAACCGCGACGGTTCAAATGTCGAACGCATAAGCTTTAAGCAGGGCGCCCGCTATGCCACGCCGGTCTGGTCACCGCGCGGAGATTACATCGCATTCACAAGAATGCAAGGCGGACAATTCCAAATCGGCGTGATGTATCCGGACGGTTCAGGCGAGCGCATCTTGGCAAACGGCTTCTTGGTAGAAGGGCCGACTTGGTCGCCAAATGGGCGCGTCCTGATGTTTTACCGCCAAAATCGCGGCACCGCCACAACCAACGCGCCGGTACAGCTCTATTCGGTCGACATCACCGGCCAAAACGAGCGTTTGGTCTTAACCCCTGGCGACGGTTCCGACCCTGCGTGGTCACCGCTGTTGTAAAACAAATAAAACGCCGATAGCTTTCACACCATCGGCGTTTTTTTCATTTTTTTGTACAAACTAGCGTGATGTTCTTCCTGTTAATATCCGTAACATATCGGGAGTCACGGCTATCCCCTCCGAACTTTTTTGAGTTTCGGGCTTTGTCTGAGAATTTGCGTTTATAAATTTGATAAATCCATCCAAAGATTTTATATTCTCATCACCATTTTTCAGATATTCCCCTAAAAGCTCTGCACTCCGTTGCACCGAGGTTTTACAGCTGATTTCATCACCATTATCTGTAAATAAGCTATGTAAAGTAGTCTCAAAACGCTGCCCTGCTTCAATCGCTTGCTGTTTTAACTCTTTACTTAAATTCGGAGCTGTTATATTTGATTTTAAATAATCATCAACTAATCGTTCCCATTTTTGAGTATCCATTTTTTCAAACCCATCTCGAACTACCGCCTTATCTGCCGGCATTTTTTCCTCATTAGCCGCCGGCCGTACGTAGCCCTCAGGTTTTTGCATAATTTTTTCCCCGTCTTCTGAAACCTTTAATTCATTTTCAGCCAAACTCTTAGTCATCATATCCAAACGATAACTATCATTTTGATGCATTCTATCTTGCAATTTTTCAGACATTTTTTGATACTGCTGACTATATTTCTCCTGTTGCCGACCAAATTGCATTGCTTTTCCGTTCTCTAATACAACAGACACCGGAACAGGTTTTTGCATAATATCCATTTCAATAGCCTGCAAATTCGCAATACCGGCCTCCATCCTTTCACGCGTTTGCGCAATCATTTTTTCCAATTGCTCAACACTGGCATTCTGAACTTCAGCTTCAATTCTATCTGCCGCCCATTGAGAAGTATTCACCGACTGAACTGTTTTATCACTAAAAGGATCATTAATATTATACACATTTAACGAGCAATTGTTATTCCCCTGAACGGTATAATTAACAACTTTTCCCTGCTCATTTTTTTCAACTGCAATAATCGTCAGCGCATGCTTTCCGGAAACAGTATTACCTGTTGATGATATAGAAATAATACTTCCCGGACCAATTTTTCCCTCTGCAAATAAAGTCTTCAAATCCTCATTTTGATTAACATACCCTTTCAACGACGGATTATGGTATAATACATTTGCTCCGGTAAAATATTCATATGGTTGCATCAAATTAGATTTACCATCATATCCGAATTTATCGCAAATAGTTTCTGCAACCGAACAAGCACTGACAGCACAACAAAAAATATTACGACTACCGCCGCTGTTGCACATATCTTGAAGATAGCGCCCTTTATTAGTCTGCATAATAGCCTTATCAGGAAGTGCCACAAACGCACTGTCGCAACGCTGCTCCAACTCTTTGTAAAGCTCCGGACAACGCTGTTCCAATTCTTTATATCCGTTATATATACCGTTATTTGAACGTTTATGCGTTTCACACTCATAGGTTCGCGACATATTATACGAATCCAACCCCACACGCAAGCAAACTTGTTCATATTCTGCGGCTCTTAATTTTTTATACTGCTCAACTAAACGCTCATAATATGATTCATTTTTTTCGGGTAATGTAAACTTTAATTCAGGATACTCATATTGTAACTGAGCACGACGCAATTCTGCAGTCTGATTGATAGTATCTGTCATATCTGGGGAAGTATTCTTAATTTGAGAAACAGAACTTCCCGCTTTTCGAACATTCTTAGCCATAACTTTACAGCGTGTTAAACGCCCTCCCTTACGAATTATATTAATATCATACCACATTTTTCTTGCAACATCAAGCATTTTCCCCTCTGTCAATATGAAAATTTTGTTACATTATTTAGTTTTCCCCCTCCGCAGTTTCAAATTGAATACGTTTTTCACTCTTGACAATCCCTTGAAAACCCATTACCCTCCCTCATAATTTACAGACAAACGGGAGAACCAACGTGCAAACCATTATCGAAACATTAAATAAAATCTTCACCGAAAGCTTTAAAAACGCCGGCTATGACGCTGATTTGGGGCGCGTGGTCGTTTCCGCAAGGCCGGATTTATGCCAGTTTCAGGTCAACGGCGCAATGTCCGCCGCAAAACAATACCGCAAAGCCCCGCTGATGATTGCCAACGATGTGCTTGGTAATATCCCCGAAAACGATATCTTGGACGAGGTTAACGTTGTCGCCCCCGGTTTTATCAACATCAAGGTCAAAGACGCGTTTATTTCCCAATATTTAAGCGAAATGGCCACAGCCGAAAACTGTGGTTTTGCCAAACTTGAAAATCCTGACACGGTCGTGATTGACTACGGCGGGCCAAACGTTGCCAAACCGCTTCACGTCGGCCACCTGCGCTCTGCCGTTATCGGCGAGGCATTGAAACGGATGAACCGTTTTGCCGGCAATAAAGTCATTGCCGACGCGCATTTGGGCGATTTCGGGCTGCAAATGGGCTTGATAATCCACGAGCTGTCCTGCCGCCAGCCGAATTTGCCGTATTTTGATGAAAGCCACACCGGCGAATATCCGCAAAATGCGCCGTTCAGCCTTAAAGATTTGGAAGAGATTTATCCTTATGCCTCCGCCAAATCCAAAGAAGACGAAGACTATTTAACCGCTGCGCGCAACGCCACCAAAGACCTTCAGTCCGGCCGCCGCGGCTACCGCGCGTTGTGGCAACACATTATGAACGTGTCACTGCAAGACCTCAAACGCAATTACAGCAGGCTTGATGTAGATTTTGACCTCTGGCAGGGCGAATCAGACGCCGAACCCTACATCCCCGCAATGGTGCAGATGATGAAAGATAAAGGCTATGCCTGCGAGTCCGAGGGCGCATTGGTCGTAGATGTCAAAGAAGAAACCGATAACGCGCCAATTCCGCCGTGCATCATCTTAAAATCTGACGGCAGCGCAATTTACGAAACCACAGACCTCGCCACACTGGTCGAACGCGAAGAAAAATTTCATCCCGACCGCGTAATGTATGTGGTCGACAAACGTCAGGTGCTGCACTTTGAGCGTGTGTTTCGCTGTGCAAAGAAAACCGGTGTGACCAGACCTGAAACCACCCTCTCCTTCATCGGCTTCGGCACGGTCAACGGCAAAGACGGCAAACCGTTCAAAACCCGCGCCGGCGGCACAATGAAACTCTCCGAACTCCTAGACACGGTAGAAGAAAAAGTAACGATTAAAGGCGAAGAAAACATCCCCGCCGACGAGTTATTGAAACTCAAACAAACCATCGGCTTGGCAGCAATTAAATACGGCGATTTGATGAACCCGATTGAAAGCAACTATATTTTTGATATAGATAAATTTGCCTCATTTGAAGGCAACACCGGCCCGTACATTCTCTACACAATGGTGCGCATTAAGTCGATATTAGCCAAACTCGCAGCAAAGAATGCAAGTCATTGCGAGGCTCCTTTTTTTTCCGTGAGTCATTGCGAGGCTCCTTCTTTTTCCGTGAGTCATTGCGAGGCTTGCAACGCAAGCCGTGGCAATCTCCCTCTCCAAGGGCAATCCCCTTTCACCACCTTCACAACAGATTCCGAACGCGAGCTGGCTCTGACCCTCATCCGCTTCTCGCACACCCTGCACGAGGCCGTCAAGAAAGACGCCCCATCCATCCTCTGCTCCTACATCTATGAAATCGCCAATAAATTCAATGTGTTCTATCACGATAAAAAGATTTTGGCAGAAGAAAACGAAACCATCCTGCACTCACTGGTGGCTCTCATCACACTGGCGTTAAGAGTGCTCGAGATAAACATCACCCTTCTAGGCTTCAAAGCCCCCGAAAAGATGTAAAAAAACCGCCATACGAACCGCAAAAAAGCAGTACAAAAACAAAGGCTTGCAACCAAAATTGCAAGCCTTATCCACTTTGGTCGGGACTATAGGATTGACGTCGCTTTGCTCCGCCGCACGGGCGCTCATCAGCTTGCAGCTGACCGGCGTTCTCCCGCCCGCCTTTCGCTGGTAGTCGAACCTACTCTCCGGTCCAAATCCATATCCCCAAACCATAAAAAAAAGCCCACCATATAGGCGGGCTTTTTTATTGGTCGGGACTATAGGATTCGAACCTACGACATCTTGCTCCCAAAGCAAGCGCTCTACCAGGCTGAGCTAAGTCCCGTTCTGCCAACGCATACAAGCATAGCCTGAAAAAATATTTTTGCAAGCACTTTTTTTCTTACTGCGGCATATTTTTTTATCTCGCATCATTGCTGCCAAAAAACGCTTGCCAGACAAAAAAAACGCGCTATAATCCTCACAAAACAACCAAACGAGGCAACAAATGGCAAAACTAACCAAATCAGCAAAAGAAGTCCGCGGCCGCAAAATGCTCACCGTCCGCTTAAAAGACGGACGTTACCACTCCTCATCGTCTAACCGTTGGCTCGAACGCCAGCTCAATGACCCCTACGTTGCCGAGGCAAAAAACCGTGGTTATCGCTCCCGCGCCGCATTCAAGCTCATCCAATTGGATGAAAAATACAAATTTTTAAGCAAAAACAAAACGATTGTAGATTTAGGCTGTGCCCCCGGCGGCTGGTCGCAAATTGCCGCCTCCAAGCTTAAGGGAACAGGCAAGCTCGTGGGGCTGGATATCCTCCCGACCGAACCACTTGAAGGCGCCACATTCGTCTGTCAGGATTTCACTACCGATGATGCCACCGAGAAGTTATTAGCACTGTTAGACGGACAAAAAGCTGACATCGTAATGAGCGATATGGCAGCCAACACCACCGGCCACCAACAAACCGATCACCTGCGAACGATAGGTTTGGTCGAGGCCGCATATGAATTTGCCAAAACGGTTTTGGCAGAAGGCGGAATATTCATCGCCAAAGTTTTTCAGGGCGGCGCTGAGGGAACACTGCTCGCGGATATGAAACAAAACTTTGCAAAAGTAACCCACTACAAACCAGATGCCAGCCGCGAAAAATCTCCCGAAACCTACGTCATCGCCCAAAACTTCAAGAAAACGAATTAAACGCCGCATAAACAAAAAGCAGGCTGAAAGCCTGCGTAAGAATGGAAACAAAAACAAACTCTCTTACCAGTCAGAAAGTTGGCGATATGACCGTGATTTAGCACGCTTTCGTAAGCTCACTGATTATAGCCTCTTGCGCGCCCTTGAGCGACGCCACCACTTCCTTAGCCCCAAGCACACGATAAATCGCGCGGAAAATCACGCACGCCGCCACAAAAATCTTCGCCCGATTCGCCCCCACATACACCGACTTTGCCCGCTCTTCATACGAAAGCGGCAAAATCATATCAATCAGCGCATCCAAATCCGCCACCGACACCACCTTACCGTCCGCCGCAAATTTATCATACCCGTCCTGCTTTAAAATCCACGCCGCCAAACGCAAAGGCGTCGAGGACGTCGCAATCACCGCCGCATCAACATAATCTGGAAACGTCCGTACTTTAGCAAGAAAATCTGCCAGCTGCCGTTTAACCTCTTCCTCCAGCGCTGCCGCCCCTTCTGCATCATAGTCTTGCAGATGAAACATCTCGGTAGCATTGCGTGCACCCAGCGGAATAGAATACGTCGCCAAAATCTCCGACGTTGCGGTGTTGGTCGCAAAGGTCACTTCGGTTGAGCCGCCCCCAAGGTCATACACAAACAGATATTTCGGATGCGCCGGAGCATTTAAGCACGCTCCTTTAAGGGTCAGCCGCGCCTCTTCAAACTCGCTGATAACCTCAATCTCCACACCGGAACTTTTCCTCACTTCCGCCTTAAAATCCGCCGTATTCGCACTCATCCGGCACGCCGCAGTCGCAATCGCGCGGTACGAGGTCACGTTATAAAGTTTCATCATCTCGGCAAAATCCATAAACGAGCAAATAGCCCGCTCCATCGCCTGCATACAAAAACAGCCGTTTTCCGCCAGACCATCGCCAAGCGCAACGTGCTTCACATCGCGATAAACCGGCGTTCCGTCCTCACCCGCAATCAACAGCCGGCTCGAGTTCGTCCCCAAATCCATCGCCGCCACACAGGGCTTATGCTTTATTTCTTTTAGACCGTCCATTTCGTCCTCTCCTGTCAAACGGGAAACGCGTACTGCGTTTCTTCACAAATTCTTTCTTTTTCGAGTGCATCAAATCAAGCAAAATACCCTCGCGGATACCCCTGTCCGCAACGGTAATCTCCGAGATGGGCCAAAACGTGGTCAGCGCCTCGATAATTGCACATCCGGCAAGGGTCAGATCCGATTTAGACTGCCCGATACACGGATGTTTGCAACGCCCCTCAGCCCCCATCATTTTGATTTTGTTGACTGTCGCCGCCACCTCGGGCGCTGAAATCGCGATTCCGTCAACCGCCGAGCGATTATAACGCGGCAGTTTAAGATGCACCGCCCCGATAACAGTCACCGTGCCGGATGTACCGATAACCTGCACTTCCTGATTGGCAATCGCCTCGTTAATGTGGTGTTTTTCTTCAAATTCAGCCAAAATATTCTGTGTGCGGTCGACCACAGTCGAATATTCCATCGTACTCATCTCGTGTCCGGCAAACGCCTCTGAAACGGTCACCACACCATATGGCAACGAAACAAACCCCTCAATAAACGTCTTGCCAAAATCGGTCACGCGCGCAAGGGAAATCTGCGTCGAGCCGCCGCCAATGTCAAACACGAGCACGCGCTTAATATTGCGGTTCAAAAGCGGCAAGCAGCCAACCACAGAGAGCCGCGCTTCTTCTTTTGGTGAAATAATTTCCAAATCAATCCCCGCCTCGCGCTTTGCCATCTCCACAAACTGCGCGACATTTTTCGCCCGCCGACACGCTGCCGTCGCCACAAAACGGGAAGCCGCAATCGGCGAATATTCATTAATCACCCCGCGGCAGACTTTAAGGGCGTGAATAGTCCGGCGCATAGCCTGCGGCGCAAGCTGATTATCATTGATAATCCCCTCACCCAAACGCACCACTTTCGAAAAAGTCTCAACCACCCGAAACGAGGTTGTCGTCGGCGTCGCCACCACCAAGCGGCACGAATTTGTTCCCAAATCAATCGCCGCATAATTACTTTGCGTCAGGGAAAGCCCCGCTGCCCCCTGCGCCGGATTCTTATTTTCCGCCCGCGGGTTAAAATGTTTTTTCTTCTTACGTCTGTCTTGCAGTCCGCTAACTTGTTTCAATTCATTCTCCGTTTTTTATTGCTTTTTTATTTGCTGCATACTCCTAATAATAAGCAGGCAAAACCTGCGTAACAATGGTATTCACGGCACTCTGACAGGAGTAAAATTTTGCGAAGTCCCCCCTGTTGCTCGTGGCGCTGCCACTCACCATTCCGCGTCATTGCGAGCGTTGCCGTAAGGCATAAAAGCTATGTTGCCTGTGGCACTGCCACCAATCCACAAACTCCCCTCTCTAGTCATTGCGAGGTAAGCCGTAAGGCAATAACCGAAGCAATCCACAAACCGGTGACGCAGTCACACATAACCACGCCATACTCTCGTGAGATTGCCTCGCAATGACTCACACAAAACCTACACCATCTCCGCTCTTATAACCTGCCGCAGCTCGTCAATACAAACAAGCTTCTTGCTCTTCTTGTCCATAAAGTGCCAATACGCCCACCCGTTACAAGTCGCCGAGTTTTGCGCCAGCGCCCCCATCTGATGGATAGAGCCGGTGTCAGACTTAAACTTTATCGTACCGTCCGAACGTACAACAGCTTTAATCTTTTTCTTATCATCGTATAACACATCTCCCGGAGAAATCAAGCCCCTTTCTAACACAGCCCCAAACGGCACCTTCGGCAGCTTGCGCTTGCAGGTATATTCAAGCGCCGCCTCGTCCGCATTCGGAACGATAGCCGCCAGACGCTCGCGCGCCCCGTTGATGTAAGTTGCATCGCGCTCAATACCGATAAAATTGCGCCCGAGCCTTTTCGCCACCGCGCCGGTTGTTCCGGTCCCAAAAAACGGATCAAGAATAACATCACCCACATTGGTTGAAGACATAATCACGCGGTAAAGGAGTGCCTCAGGCTTTTGCGTCGGGTGCAGCTTTTCACCTGTTTCGCCGTTTTTGAGACGTTCTTTACCTGTACAAAGCGGAATCTCCCACGTCGAGCGCATCTGCACATCGTCGTTCATCGCCTTCATCGCCTCATAATTAAAGGTATAGCGCGCCTTGGGGTTTTTGGTTGCCCAAATCAGCGTTTCGTGCGCATTCGTAAAGCGTGTCCCCTTAAAATTCGGCATCGGGTTGGTTTTGTTCCAGATAATGTCATTTAAAATCCAAAATCCCATATCCTGCAGAATATAGCCGACACGAAAAATATTATGATACGACCCGATAACCCAGATTGTCCCGTCGTCTTTGAGGATTCGCCGCGCCTCTGCCAGCCATTCCTTGGTATAGCGGTCATATTCGGCAATGCTCTCAAAGCTGTCCCATTCCTCATAAACCCCCTTAACGTCGGAGTTATCCGGCCGCTTGAGCGCATCCCCAAGCTGGAGGTTATATGGCGGATCAGCAAAAATCACATCAACCGAACAATCGGCAATTTTCTTCATCGTTTCCACACAGTCCGCGTTGATAACCGTATTCAAATGTTTTTCTAAATAATCTTGGCTCATAAGCATAATCCTGCTAAATTTGGCGTTGCTCACACCATAAACCCGATTTGGTTAACATAATCTGAACGAACAAAAAAATTTTTCCCCTTTTCGTGAGTCATTGCGAGACTTGCCCCACTCTCCCTTTTCGTGAGTCATTGCGAGGCTTGCCCCACTCTCCCTTTTCGTGAGTCATTGCGAGGCTTGCAACGCAAGCCGTGGCAATCTCAACCTCCAAAGGTCGCCCCCTTATCCCCCACCCCCTCCCTTCCTCTTGCAATTTCCCCAAAACCACTTATACTAACCCGCAAAACAGACAAGGAGAATAAAATGAAACACCTGATAACCGCATTGCTGATACTCTTCAGCGTCCCCGCCACGGCCGCCGAAGAGCCGCACCTCGCCCAAAACCCCGAAACCGAATTACAAACAGATAAGATATATTTCTTCGCTCACTCACTCTGCCAAAGCTGCAAAGACGCATATATCTATCTCGAAACCCGCCACAAAGATTTAAACATCCCGATAACGGATATGAAAGAACATCACAATCTGGAGCTATACAAACAATGTGTAAAAAAATTTAACATCCCGAACCAAGAGCTGACCCTGCCGCTAATCTGTATGGGCAACACTTACGTTATGGGCTGGACACCCCAAAGCCCCCAAACCTTTGAACACGCCCTACAACAATATAAAACCAATTAACCCCGTTTCAAAATTGCCCCCTGCTCATCGTGAGTCATTGCGAGGCTTGCCCCACTCTCCCTTCTCGTGAGTCATTGCGAGGCTGGCCCCACTCTCCCTTCTCGTGAGTCATTGCGAGGCTGGCAACGCAAGCCGTGGCAATCTCAACCTCCAAAACCATAACCAGAGGAAAAAAATGCAAACTGATATCGAAATCTCTAACCAACACACCCCCTCCCCCATCACCGAAATCGCCGCCAAACTAAACCTCACGCCCGACGACCTCGAACCCTACGGTAAATACAAAGCCAAAATCTCCCGCCAAACCCTGACCACCCTATCTTCAAGCCCCCTTAGTCATTGCAAGACAACTTGTTGCCGCGGTACTCCCCCTCTCTTTAGTAGTCATTGCGAGGCGCGTGACGTCAGTCACACATCGCCGCGGCAATCCACAAACCAGTGCGATAGCACACAATTCCCATCATCCAATCTCATCCTCGTAACCGCCCTCACCCCCACCTCCGCCGGCGAGGGCAAATCCACCGTTTCCATCGGCCTTGCCGACGCCTTAAGCCAACTCGGTAAAAAAGCAGCCTTATCCCTACGCGAACCATCGCTCGGCCCCTGCTTCGGCATTAAGGGCGGCGCCACCGGCGGCGGAATGTCCCAAATCGTTCCAATGGACGAGATAAACCTCAATTTCACCGGCGATATTCACGCCATCACTGCCGCAAATAACCTCCTCTCGGCAATGATAGACAATCATATCACGCACGGCAACGAACTCGGCTTTCAAACAATCTGTTTCAAACGCTGCCTCGATTTGAATGACCGTGCACTAAGGGAAATCCGTATCGGCTTGGGCGGAACCGCAAACGGCAAACCCCGCACCGACAAATTTAATATCTCGGTTGCCTCCGAGGTAATGGCAATTCTCTGCCTTGCCGAAGACTTGGCAGATTTAAAACACCGCTTAGGCCAAATCATCATCGGCGAAACCAACGAACACAAACCGATTCGCGCCAAAGACCTCAAAGCTGACGGCGCTATGGCCGCTATCTTAAAAGACGCTATCCTCCCAAACCTGGTGCAAACCTTAGAGCACACCCCCGCATTTGTCCACGGCGGCCCGTTCGCCAACATCGCCCACGGCACCAGCTCAGTCATCGCCGCCAAAACGGCATTAAGCTTGGCAGACTATGTCGTCACCGAAGCCGGATTCGGCGCCGACTTGGGCGCAGAAAAGTTTTTTGACATCTTCGCCCGCAAATCAGGCCTGTTCCCCGCTGCAGTTGTTTTGGTCGCCACTGCCCGCGCGCTAAAAATGCACGGCGGCGTCAATAAAGCAGATTTAGATGCCGAAAACCTCCCCGCCATTGAAAAGGGCTTCGCTAACCTCAAAACCCATATTGAAAACCTCAAAAAATTCGGCGCCACCCCCATTGTCACCATCAACCGCTTCACGGCCGACACACCGGCAGAGCTAAAGCTCATCCAAACGCTGTGCAATAACGAAAACGCCCGTGCCGTCATCTCCGAAGGCTGGGCAAAAGGCGGCAAAGGCTGCCTCTCGCTCGCTCAGGAAGTCTTAAACGAACTGGCAGAAAATCCCCCCTCCCCCCAAAAACTCCTCTACCCCGATTCGCAGAGCATAAAAGAAAAAATTACCACAATTGCCCGTGAGATTTACCGCGCCGAAAAAGTATCTTTCCCGCATAACGTCATACGCGAGCTTGCCAAATTCACGGCGTGGGGCTACGGCGACTTGCCGGTCTGCATCGCCAAAACGCAAAACTCGATTTCACACGATAAAAAATGGCTGGGTGCCCCCGCGGGCTATACATTCCCCGTCACCGAAGTCCGGCTATGTGCCGGCGCCGGCTTTATCGTTGTGCTGTCCGGAGAAATAAACACAATGCCCGGCCTTCCCAAACACCCCGCTGCCGAGCAAGTCGATATCGACGCAAACGGCACCATCACCGGCCTCTTCTAACCTTCCCCACTTTCCGCGTCATCACGAGAGCAGTTCCGCAATAATCAAAGCCATCCACATCGCTCCATTCCTCGCAATGACCCACAAAAAAAAGGGGAGGGAAAATAACCTTCCCTCCCCCTGATGCCTTTAGGCAAACGGTTTCCAATAAACCATCCAGTCCGTTGCTTCAGACTGCGACCCCTGCATATAAGCATAAATGCAGGTATTGAGCAAATCAATACTTCCGGTCCAATACTCATTTGGCGCATTAAAGCCCGTGCCGATTCTGATTTTCTGCCCCGAATTATCAAAAATCAGCTCACTGGTTGTAGGCCCTGCCGACCAATCCGCCACATCCGGCAAAGTTTCCAATGTGTAAGAACCGTCATCCAACAGATAATACATCTTCGTTCCCACACCGCTTTCCTGCACCACCTGCAGCCAATAGATTTTACCTTTTTCAGCTTTACCGCCATAAACCGTAGAATTTCCACAAATCCGCCAGTCATTATAGCGAATGCCGAAGCCGTGGCTGTTTGCCGAATTATCGCTAAATAACGTCTGATTCGTAGTCACAACGTTTGTGTTACATTTGCATATAATCTTGATGTTAACCGGAAAAAACTGCCCCTGCGGCAACGCCTTGTCGGTAACAACATAGCTATTTGCATCAAACCCGCTCAAATGCGGATATGTAAACGCAGGAGTGCCATACTTGGCATAACGTTTTTTCAACACCGGCGTCGGGTCAAACCCTCTCATCGCCGCACTGCCGCACCAACGGTATCCGGCTTTAGCCTCCGCTGTATCTGCCACAAATTTTCGGTCTTTATAAAAAATGTTATAGACCTGCGGCAAACCGTCACAGCTAACGCCCGCCGCCAGCATCCCTTTGCATATCTCATTTCTGGATTTGGGAAATGCTAACGTCGCTGAAACATCAAACAGAATAATGCGCGCCCCGTCCAAATACATCTTTCCGCCCCAATATGTTTCCGAATTGCGGCTGAGCTTTAACGTTGACGAACAGGCCAGCGGACTGTCGCAGTCTTCAAGCACCACCTCTTCGGTCCACCCCGAAACATCCGGCAAAGTATCAAGCGTATAAGTTTCATTATCGTCTTTGAGCCAATAGAGCTTAAAGGTTCTTTCCGCATACACCGCCTGAAACCAGTAAATTCCGCTTTCTAAAACCGATTCACCCAAAGTCTGGCTGGTGATATAAACACCTAATTTATTGCCGTTTATCCCGACATTTTTGTTGCTTTCAGCCAGCCAAATCGTCTGCTCGCGCGCTTCGCCATCATAATAAGCCTTTTGAATAACCGTGTATTCGGTACCCGACAAGCACTGCCCCAAACTGATTGAATTTCCGGCCGAAAATCCCTCAGCCAAACCGGTTTCGTAATCCACCGTAAGCCCGTCCGAACAAGGAATATCATAATACCCGCGGGAAGAAATCAGATATTCTCCGCCTTCCGGCATCAAACATCCATACACCGCATCAAAAATGCTGTTATCAGGCAATGTGCCGCTTTCCACAAATAACAGCGGCGCCGAGGCATTGTGGTTTATGCTGCACGGTACCCCGTCATACGGCAAGAGGTTTACCGTCTCCGCCATATCCGCGCTGATAGATTTGTTTATCGTCATATCCCAATATCTGTCTTTAATAATTTTCACATTAAAAGGCTGATTTTTATACACTTTATAAGTTGTCATAACGTTTCTCCCTTAAATTCGATAACATCCGGCTCCGGCACAACCGTCAGGCTATAGCGGCAAACTTCCGGCAATAATGTTTTGATTTCATAAAGTCCGTCCTCATTTTGCTTGCCGGTCACATATCCGACCATACTCAAAGGATGCGCTGTTGCAAAATCCTCAGCATACCACTCGTCATCCGCCACCTGCAGCCTGTAAACGTGAGTCGTATAATAACCGCCGTCATTATATGTTATACCAATCGTAGACATATCGTCAGTCAGCCGTGCCAACAAAACGCCTTTATTCGGCAATGCTCCGAATTTGACGTAAAACTCGTGAAACGCCCCGTTTTCAAATTTATAAAAATACAAATTCGTTCCCGTCCCGATAATAAAGATGTTGGTGTCATTATTATAGCTAAACCGACAGATTTTTCCTATCAGTGCCCGCAAACTCTCAGGCACATCCGAGGCCAGCTCAACCGCATATCCGGAAACAATTTTATAAAGATAAAACTGGTTCTCATCCCATTCTCTTGCAGAAATATATTTTGCAAAAATATAGTTCCCAACCTCAACACCGGTCATATGAAACGCACGCGCATACTCAGTCGAAAACTTAAACGTATTTAACAACACCGGATTAGCATAGTCACTAACATCATAAATATAGTTCCCACTCGTATTTTTTTGATAAAACAATAAATCTCCATCCAAATGTGCAAATGTTGCCGATGTATCAAAAGACGGCAGCACCGCCCCGACGGAAGACTCAATTACGCCCGTCACGGGATTATATGTCGTAAGTCTGGATGTTTTCCTGTCAATCACTTTATCGGCGGATAACACGCAGCCGGCAATTTCCTTTTGTTCGCCGCTGTTTTTAATAATATAAGAATATCCGTCATATTTATATGCCCAGACAAAACCGTCCTTAAAATAAAATGACGACAAATAACTGCCAATCATTGAACACACATCAGAAGAATGCCAGCTGTTAGTTTCCGCATTATATGCGAGCCGCCGTAGAGTTGTCGTTTTGTTGGCAAACATCCGGCTTTTGAGGTTAAATACTGTCGGATACGGTGTATATCTGTCTTTCCAGGCAATACGCACCGTCGTATCTGAGTTTAAGATATGCTGATTAAGCCAGACTTTGTCTCCGGCTGCAATCTCCCCGCCGGTATTATTGACAGCATAAATAATATCCGCCCCGCTCCCGCCGGAAGAAGATTGAACAACACTGTTTGTTTTTCCAAACATAAGTTTCTCCTTTCAGAAATTTAAATAAAATAAAGCGCCGGAATACATATCCGACGCCGATAAATAAAAAGCAGACAGCCAAGCCGCCCGCCACCATAAAAAAAGGAGGGTTTTCCCCTCCGTTAAACAACGCCCAAAAGCGCCATTCTGCAATTTTGATAACACACCCCTGACACAATGTCAACCCTTTTAGCCAGCCCAATAAAAATATTTTCCTCTCTACTTCCCCTCGTGGCACAATTTTAACGGCGAAAATTTTGCGAAATAGCCGCACTGTTGCCCGTGGCGCTGTCACCCCCCCAAGGAGCACGAGTGTACATAAACGTACACGACGCGACGACGTGGGGCTT
>CAJTWX010000008.1 GCA_910580155.1 uncultured Alphaproteobacteria bacterium | reverse complement strand
AACCCCGACGGCAGCCATATAGCCTAAGTCCGGCCTTTCATCGCTTTGGTCGAGGCGTTTGGGGTTAACAACGGCGTAGACTTTGGGGAGTCTGGTTTCTGCTTCGTGGTGGTCTAGAACAATAATCTCAAAATTTTCGGCAGCCTCATCCAGAATCTCAAAGGCAGAGGTGCCGCAGTCTACGGTGATGACTAAATCGGCGCCAAAATCAGTGAATTCCTGAAAGGCGAGCCGGCTCGGACCATATCCTTCTTCCCGCTCAGGGATGTGTACGGCGGTTTCTATGCCGCAGTAAGTCAGGAACAGGCGCATAACCGAGGTTGAAGTGGCGCCGTCAACATCATAATCGCCAATAATCGCGATTTTTTGGTGGTTGATAATGGCGTTTGCAATGCGTTCGGCAGCTTTGTCCATATCTTTTAGAATGGAGGGATTCGGCATCAGCGATGCAATTTTGGGGTTTAGAAACAGTGGAATATTGTCAGTAGTTAACCCCCGCAGGAGCAACAGTTTTGCCAAGTGAACGGATATGCCAAGCTGGCGGCAGAGTGTTTCGGTCTGCCGTTCATCGGTTTGAGCGATGTTCCAAACGTTGCCGCCAATAGAAAGGTTCTTGTTTTCAGTATGATTCATCATTATTCCTTTGTTTTTAGGGCATTGTAGGGGAAGTTCAGGCGAATGACAAGAAAATTATGCGGGGCGGGGATAAGTTTTAATGATTGTTTATCCACGTATGTGCTTGTTGTTTTCCTTCCGGCGTGAGGGTCAGGATGATGGTGTTGCGATCGAGATAAACGGCGCTTGCGTGAGGCCAAGGTTCTGCATAATTGCGAAGGTATTTTTCGAGGTCGGCTGTCAGGTGCAATTTTCCGGCGTCAACAAAGGTCCAGAATATATCAAAATCAGCGGCGAAAAAGTCGTTAGGGTAATAAAATTTGTATGCTTTTGATGGAAGATGCCACGGTATATAGGGGGCGGTTTGGGTATATGAGTCTGTTTTGCTGCGGTTATCCGGCAGGTAATAACGGCTGCGGAAGTCTAATGTTCCCCCTTGAACGAAAGCGTATTTTTGCTGCGGGTTAAAAATCGGCGTATTTTCTATACGGCTGATGATGTGTTCGGCAAGGTTGGTTTCGGCTTTGAAACCGAGTTGCCAAACCTTGGCGGCGTAGGCTGTGGTATGAATGTTATAAAACGCGAGCAAGAGTAAAAGCAGGAATGTAAAATTTTTGACGGAATGCGGTGCAAAACGGAGCAGTATGACGGCGGCGTAAATGTAGATATAAACTAAGCCGAAAAAATCTATGCGCGGTTCGTGGAGCACATAAAGAGTGTTTTGGGCGGCAAAAGCGGTAATGAGCGGTGAGCCAAGCAAGCCGGCAGCAGCACAGATAAACAGGATGAGAGAACCGGCAGTACGGGGTGTTTTTATCAGCAAAATAACTAATGCGGCAAAAGTGACGGCAAGCCAAACATATTTGTAAAATGCAGAGATGAAGCTGGTGGTAATGGTGAATTGATTTGATATTGCGGGTGCTAATATTTTGATTTTGGCGATAATGTCGTTAAAGCTGATTTTGGCGGTATTATATGTGTTATATTGCAGACCGTATTTTTTAAGATAATGCTGAATTAGTAAAAATGCGGCTAAAGATATACATATGACTGCTGCGGTGCTGATGTTTTTGTGCAGGATTGTTTTAAGCGGCAGATGGTTTATGCAGAGGTCGTTTAATGCAAACGTGAAAAAAATTACAAATATAAGGTTTATGACCGGCGGGTAGCCGCCTAGGGCGAGCGTAAACAGGAGCGTTGCAGCTGGAACGGCTGTTTTGGCGGAAGTATGTGCCAACAGCCAGTAACCGCCGATAATGAATAATGGCCACGCAAGGCAGCTTAATGTGATAAAAGCAAAATACAGCCACGATATTGTATAGGGTGAGGTGATGAGATTTATGCCAAGCAGGAGGCAGATGTAATTTTTTTGCGGCGTATTCCACAGCCTGAGCACCAATATTGTTGCGACGGTGAAGAAAAACAGACTGGTAAGCAGGGTTAAAATAGGGAGAATATTACCATCAAACAGTGCGATTTGCAGTATAAATTGTGAAAATCGTCCTTCAAACAAACCGCTCCACAAGGGAGTGTTTGCCCTTATCCAGCCCCAGTCGTGATTGCCCCACATAAAATTAAACAAAAACGGCGTATAAACCAATATTGAAATTGCAAATAACAGCAGCCAATTTTTGTAATAAAAATCACTTTTTCTTTTTTGGGGTGAGGCTGCAGCATATTCGGACATAGGTTAATCCAGTGTTTTATCTATGATGTAGGTCGGGCGGTTTTTGACTTCAATGAAAATACTTGCGATATATTCGCCGATGATACCCATAAACAAAATGGTGATGCCGCTGAAAAAGGTGATGGCGGACATCAGCGATGCCCAGCCGACTATTGTTGAGTTGTTGAAATAGGCAATGATGGTCCAGAGCATTAAGAAAAAGCTTAAAATGGAAATGATTATGCCGGAAAGCGTGATGAGGTGCAGCGGAACTGCTGAAAAGCTTGAGATGCCCTTGAGGGCAAATAAAATCATTTTTTTTAAGGGGTATTTGGTTGTTCCGGCTTCGCGTTTTTTGCGGTCATAATAGACGTTGGCTGACTGAAAACCTATTAACGGAACAATGGCGCGCAGAAAGAGATTTTTTTCTTTAAATTCTGCCATTGTGCAAACAGCCCGACGGCTCAGCAACCGGAAGTCAGCGTGGTTTGAAACCAGCTCAACCCCCAATATCTTCATTATTTTGTAGAACCAGAGAGCTGTGTTGCGTTTGAAAAAGCTGTCTGTATCGCGTTTGTTGCGAACGCCGTAAACAACTTCGCTTCCTTTGTAATATTCTTTGACCATATTTTTAATGACTGCGGGGTCGTCCTGCAGGTCGGCATCTATGGTGATATAAATATCTGCTGTGGTGTTATATAAGCCGGCAAGCAGGGCTTCCTGATGGCCGAAATTGCGCGAGAGGCAGATTCCTTTGATGTGCGGCTGTTTTTTATGTGCTTTTTGTATAAGCGGCCACGTCTGGTCTTTAGATCCGTCGTTTACGAAGACGATTTTGCTTGAAGGGGCGATGAGTTCGTTTTTGATTAAATCATCATAAATTTTATTCAAGGTTTTGATGCTGTTTTCGAGGACTTCCTCTTCGTTATAGCAGGGAACGATTATGGCTAATTCGGCGCATTTTTTCATAGGTATCACCATAAAATTCAAGTTATTTTAGTGTGTATTAGCACAGAAAGCGTAATTTTTTTATTAACATCTTCAGGTTTGGGGATAAAGTATGCGAATTTTTTCGCGAAAATCATCTAAACCTGCCTGATTATAGATAACGATGATGATGTCTTGGTTTACAAAAACGGCTTCAGAATGGGGGAACGGGCGGGCTTGTTGAATGAAATAGCGATAAACTTCGGGAGTGATGTCAGAGGGCAAGAGCGGCGATGTGCGGTCAATATATGTGTATGGAGAGTAAAACTCCAGAAGGTTTGCGCCCTGCCAGATCGCAAGATATGGCAAAGAGAGCAGAAAAACATCTTCTTTGTCGTAACGCCCCTGATAGTATTTGGGGCGAAGAGATATGTCGCCGGCCTGATAAAAACGGTATTTATGGTTCGGATTAAAATCAGGGTGGTTTTCAATGCGTTCGGCAACGCGATTTAATATCTGAAATTCGGCTTCGGCTCCTTGTTTCCAGACTTTTTGTGCGCGATAGTCGTTGATGATGTTTGCCGGAATGAGCAGCAGCATAAAAACAAGCGCCAGACTATGGCTGAGATTGGTTTTGTATTTAAGAAGTAATGCCAGAAAAAAGGCATATAGAAATGCAAAACCATAAAAATCTATGCGTGAAACATATTCGGTGTGCGGGATGACCAAGAAGGTAGTGAGGGCGGTTGCCCAGATTGTTCCGGTCAGAAGCAAGGTTGTGCAGATGCGTTTTTGCCAGTTTGGCGTAGTTATAAATGCGCCGGTTACGGCACAAAGGCTCATTATTGCCAAGAGGGTTTTATACCCTTGTTCCATAAACGGCAGCGTAACAAAAAACTGGCGGAAGGCAATGGCAAGTGTGGTGAAAAATTTTGCCGGCAATTCTTTTAGCGGCGTTGTTTCCAGATTATAAACATTATCAACCGGAATGAACCGGAGGGTTAATTTGAACAGAATTGCGGCTATGAGGATATTAAACAGGGTTAGTTTGTATGTGCGCCACAAGTTTTTTAAAGACTTGTTTTCAAATAAACAGGCGATGGTGAGTCGAGCACTTAAGCCGACAAAGAAAGTGTTAATAACGGGAGGGTAACCGCCCAGAGGTATATAAAAACATACAATGGCGATGATACAGAGTGTTTTGTGATGTCGGGATGTATAAGCCTGTTCAGAGAGATATAAACCCAAGACGGCAAGCAATACCCATAACAGGCAGCTGATGGTAATAAAAGCAAAATACATCCACGACAGCGTATAGGGCTGTGTAGCAAAAAAAGTGATAAACAAGGTATAATTCAGTTTTGATTTGGGGATTTGCCAATATTTTGCGAGAAGCCATAAGCCGAGTGTTAGAAACGTCAGGCCGATAATATTATTGAGTATAGGAAGAATCTGTCCCATTGCCAACAGACGATAGGGGATAAATTGGGTAAAACGCCCTTCAAATAAACCGCTTGAAAGCAGAAGCTCGTTTTTGATAAATGCGACGTCGTGATTGCCCCACATAAAATTCAGACTATGAAATAAGAATGCGAAGTTAATAATTAAAAAACTTATTAAAAGGGCGGAAAAGTCAGTTTTATCCGGAGAGAGAGCCAGCTGTTGCAAAAGTTTTTTCATTGTATTTGCCCGTTTAAGTAATCAAATTGTTGGATGAGCGGTTGTTTTCCTTCGGCGGTTAAAGCGATAATGCAATATTTATTATCCAGATAAATAGCGCCGGCGGAGGGCCATACGGCGGTGGAGGAGAATATAAAATCACTCATTTCGCGGGTGATGTCTTCAGGGGCAATGGGAACCGCGTTGTCGGCAAAGTTTTGCGGGGCATAAAAGTTAAAGTGTTCACTGCCAGTCCAATAACGTCCGAAAGGAGTGTGCAGCGTATAAAAGCCGTATTTTTCGTTGGTTGTCGGCGTGTAGTATTTATGGCGGAAATAAACTTCTCCGGTTTGGGTGATGTTATATATATTATCAGGCTTATAATCCGGATGTTGCTCAATTCTGCCGGTTATGCGCTGGAGGAGAAGATTTTCGGCTTTGAACCCGAGGAGCATTGTTTTGCAGAAAGATAAATTCAGGTTTAAATTAAACCATAAGAGCGTTGCGGATAAAGCTAAAAGGAAATTGCGCAGCTGTTGTGACCCAAATTTTTGGAGATAAAATAAGCTAAACAGCAGCAAAACGGGGAGAGCATAAAAATCCCCGCGTATCATAAATGCGGTGGGGTCGCGCGTGGTGTAGTAACCATCGGCAATTTGGCGGGAGAGCCACAAAGGCAATTTGAGCGCCAAAAGGAGTGCCGGAATAATGAGCAGGCTGATGTAGAGCTGATGCCGTTTGAAATATACTTTATTCAGGCAGATAATAAACAACAGGAGGATGATTATAATCAGTATCTTGAAGCCAAGCGGAAAAAAAGGTTGCGGTTGGTATAAACTTTGTATTGCATAGGACAATGTTTCGGGAATTTTGCGGATGAGATTTGCTATGGTTTCGGTTTCGGAGTTATAAAGCGGAATCATCAAGCCGTTATGTTTTAACCAGTTGTATATGAAAGGAATGGGGGTTAAAGCAACAACAAAACTTACGGTGAAGGGAATGAGTTTTTTTATATTTGGCCGGCATATTATATACAGGCACACGGCAACGGCGTACATACTGACTGAAGCAGGATAGCCGCCGGCTGCCAAAAACAGCAACAGAGCGCTAAGGATAGTATTTTGCACATAGTTTTTTTCCGCTGCGTGTTTGGCGGTAAGCAGCGAGAGGGTGATGACCAGTGTCCATCCAAGCAGACTGAAAGTGATAAAGTGAAAATAGATGATTTCGGTGATATAAGGCAAGGAAGCCACTGATGCCAGAAAAAGTTTATCAGCCAGAGTTGACAGGCTGAATTCAAAAAAACGTGTACAGAGCAGGACTAGTGCTAAAGAATATAAGGAAATACCGAAAAGTATGTTTAAAACAGGGAGTATTTTTCCGCTGAGAAAGAGATTTAGCAGTAAGTATTGGCTGAAACGCCCTTCAACTAATCCGGCGCTTAATCCGGCATCGTTTAATACCGGCTGCCAGTCGTGATTTCCCCAGATGAAAGAAAACATCAGCACGGCATAGCACAAACATATTATTCCCATTGACCAGAGCCAGCCGGATATTTCGCTTTTGCCGAGTGTTGTAAAATGCCGCATATAAATCTCGTTTATTTGTTTCCTTTCTTGACAATTTAAGGGGAAAAATCTAATATATAGTAAATTTCAGGGAGTTTTTTTATGAGATATTTGTGGAGTTTTATGTTTTTGGCAAGTGTTTGCAATGCAACGGCTGCGGAACTTAAAATTGGCGATAAGGCAGTTTTTAATGTGCCGGTTGCAAAATCGGTTGAGGAGCTGCGGCGCGGGCTGATGTTTGTGCGCGAACTTCCTGATGACGGGGGAATGCTGTTTGATTTTACGCCGTATCAAGACAGGGAGCTTAGTATGTGGATGAAGAATACATATATTCCGCTTGATATGTTGTTTATTAACTGCAGTCAGAGGGTTGTGTGTGTACATAAAAATGCCAAGCCGATGTCTTTGGAATATATCAAATGTCCGGTGAAGTATTGCTATGTGTTGGAGGTTAAAGGCGGAACTGCCGAAGAAAAGAATATACTTATTGGCGATAAAGTGACATATACCGATATGAAATAAGTTTAGGTTGAAGGCTGGTCAGTGAGACATATATTGTTCCTGTTATTTTAAACAGGAGGAAAAGATGAAAAAGTTTTTATTTTTTTTGATGGCAGCGACAATGCTGGCCGGCGGTGCTGTTGCCAAGCATAACTGTGGTTGCGAAGGGTGCGAAGTTTGTAAAGTTGAGCATAAACTTCGTCATAAACAGATGGAAAAAGGCGGATTTATGGATGCAACTGCTGCAGCAGCAGCTCCGGTTAGCGTGGCGCGGATTTTGACTTTGCCCGATGATACACGCGTTACGGTTATCGGCCATATTACAAATCGTATAGATAATGGTGAATATAACTTTACAGACGGTTCGGATAATATTGTTGCGGAAATCGGCAAAAAAGACTGGAAAGGGCAGGTTGTTAACCCGAAAGACAAAGTTATCCTTAAAGGAAAAGTTGCACGCGACGGCCACGAAGTCACATTGGATGTTAAATCGGTTAAAGTGGTGAACTAAATTCGGCTCTATATGCAGATACAGGCTTTAAGGCCTGTATCTGTTTTATTAGTCTTTGTGACGGAATGTTATGCGTCCTTTGGTCAGGTCATAAGGGGTCATTTCAATATCAACTTTATCACCAACCATTACACGGATGCGGAATTTGCGCATTTTACCGGCTGTGTGAGCCAATATTTCAACGCCGTTTTCGAGCTTTACGCGAAACATCGCATTCGGGAGTTTTTCAATAACATCTCCGGTAAATTCCAACAGTTCTTCTTTACTCATTTAAGGTTCCTTATCAATTCTTTTTTTTGCTATATATACTGCAAAATCTTATTTTACAAGCATTTTTTGCGTTTTTTGACGCGGGAAGGCAATTTGAAAGCAAGTTCCGGTATTTTCTTTGCTGTTTACGCTGATTTTTCCGTTAAATTTTAAAGTGAGGTCTTTAACGATTGCCAGTCCTAAGCCGGTGCCTTTTTTTTGGTTATTTGCGGTCGCAGAATAAAACGGTTCAAAGATGTGTTTGAGTGCTGTTTCCGAGATGCCGATGCCGGTGTCTTTTATTTCAACGATAATTTTATCTTTGTTGGTGTTGGTTTTTACTTCAAGCGTGCCGCCTTCCGGCATTGCGTTGATGGCATTTTGTACGAGGTTCAGGATAATCATTTTAAAATCCGTTTCGTTGCCGTAAAGAGTTTCTTTGGTGTTAGAAAAAGATTTGACAAGAGCTATGCCCTGACGTTTGATTTCATAATCCAAAAGTGACAGCGTATCGGTGATATTGGCGGCAATATTGAATGATGACGTAGTTTGTTCGGCAGTGCGCGAAAGTTTTAGCAGGCGTTCGGGTACTTTGATACATTCTTTAATTTGCGAAGAAATCATTTCCAAATATTTTTTTTCGGAAGACGTGTTGTTTTCTTCCTGATAATATTTTTGCAAAATTCCTTCCAAGATGAGGTTTATTGCACCGAGGTTGTTTTTTATTTCGTGTGCGAGCGAAGTGGCTAAAAAGCCTAAAGAGGAGATTTTCTGCTGATGGGAGTAGTTTACGTTTTCACTTAAATCGCGGAATGATTCGACAATGCCTGTTGTTCCTTTGATTGATATACGGGCAGAGTTTATGGAGAGCGGATGTTCGTTAACGCTGTGTATCAGTTTAATATTTTTTGCGGAAGATGCTTTTTTTAATTCTTTTAGCGGGCAGACATATTGGCTGGATGAGCAGGGACAGTCAGTCTCATTGTCATATGCTTTGTAGCATTTTACCGATTTGTAGAAATATTTTTTCTGTATGTGTTCGGTATAAGCTTTATTGTATAATATTATATTGTGATTTTCATCAATAACACGGACGGCATCAGGGAGCGTATCAATCAGGTTTTGCAGAAATATCTCATTTTCTTTGATTTGGTTGATGTTGTTTTCGATATTATCAAGCATAAAGTTTATGGTGTGGTAAAGAGTATCAAATTCGTCTGTAAAGCGGCTGCTTTGAGCTTTGAGCCGGTTTGTAAAATTGCCGTTGGCAACGGCAGCTGAAAGTTCGGTCAGCTTGTCAATCGGTGCCAGAACCCAACGACGGAGCAAGAACCAGAAGATAATCAAAGAAATCAGGGTTAGTGAGGCGCCAAAACTGATAATTCTTAAACTTTCAGACAGAGTGGCGTAGTTTTCGTTGTAGTTTTGGTTAAGTTCTTCATTTAATTTACGTTCGGTTGTTAATTCCTGTTGTTTCTGGGTCAGGCTTTCGGAGAGTTGTTTGGTGTTTTCGGGTTGGAGGTTATTTATTTTTTTGCGCAAGGCTATGTTTTCGTTTAACAGCTCGATAACATATTGGTTACGCGAGGTCAGATTGATGTGTTCGCTTCGGATTTTTTTGCCTATGGTGCCATCAAAAATAATCAAAAATATGCTGGCGCTTAAAAGGAAAAAAGCGAAGATTGTAAAGAGAAATTTTTTATTTAAGCTGAAGAACATTGTTTTATTGTCCTAAAAATTCTGATAGCGTATCTGCCTGAAGATAGGGGTTAAACTGTTTTTCTTCGGCAAGTGTGGCGGGAGCAGTGTTGCCTTGTTCGCGGCTGAGCATTTTTTGCAGGTAGAGTTGGAATTCCGGATGATTAAAGGCTTGCGGTGGCAAACAGGAACGTGTGTATTCGTGTCCGGCGAAAATTAGCGTGTCATTCGGGAGCGCTTTTATCTTTTGCAGGCTGGTAAACATTTCCTGAGGGGTTCCTTCGAACAGGCCGCCGATGCAGCAGTTAAATAATACATCGCCGGTGAACAGCATTTTTTCTTTGGGGATGTAATACAGGAGGTGGCCGTTGGTATGTCCGGCGGCTGAAATCGGGGTTATTTCCAGTGAGCCGATGTAAATTGTTTCCCCATCGCGTGCGGCAGTATCTGCGGCAGGGATTTTGGAAAATTCTTTTTCAGGAGCGATGATTTGCAGATTGTATTTTTGTTTTAGGGTTTCATTAGCACCGACGTGGTCAAAGTGGTGATGCGTGGTAAGAATGTATGATGGCGTTAGGTTCAGTTCTTCCAGTTTGCTAATTATCGGGTCAGGTTCGGCAGCGTCTATTATCAGAGTCTGTTTGCTTTGCGTATCATTTAAGATGTACGCATAGTTAGCCATATTTTTTTCATTGCATAGTACGGGGAATAGTTTGATGCTCATTTTTGTAATCCTTTCTTTAAATGCCCCATATCCAATGCCAGCAAATTATAAAAGGCAGCAGTGTAGTCAAGTATGCCGTTATAATTCGGGAGGTTTGAAGCTGTGGACAAGGCGTAGGCAATACTTTCACCAATGGCGAAGCCACGTCTTTTGATTAAACCGTCGCGGGCGTTCCAGATTGTTTCGTAGTTGATGTTGGAATTAAAAGTCAGGGCGTAGCTACGCATTCCTTCAATCAGGCTGTCAAAAATTTTAAAACGATAACCATCGTTTTTGTTTTCCAGCGGTTCAAGACCATCTGTGGTGTACCAGACTTTTTCTTTATACAACGAATTAGCCTGATTAGCAATGCGGGAAAAGCCCCAGTTGCTTTCCATTGCCGCTGCGGCAACAAAAATAGACGGCGGAATAGGCTGAATGCGGAGTTTTAGGTTTTTTAACTGTGAGGCAGTGCGTTCGATGTCTTTCAGACGGGTGAAAAAATCGTATTTTAAGGCCAGTTCTTCTAGCTTTTGGCTATCCGCTTCATTAAGGGTGTTATCTTTTAGGAAGTGCCTTTCAATGCGCAGCAGGGTTTCGCGTTCATTTGATATTTCTTCGTTTATTTTTAAGGCAAGTGGCGTAACAATACGGATAAACAGTTCGTTGCGATATTTTTGCGATTTGATGTTTTGAAAGTCGGTCGGGAGCGTTTTTAAGAGTATTGCCGGATATGCACTGTCTTGCAGGGAGAGAAAACGTGTATAGCCGTATTTGGCAAACAGGTTTTCCGTTTCTTTGACGGTAGCGTTTTCGACATACAGCATTCCGCCGGCTTCTCGTATTTTTATTTCTGCAAATGCGGAAAGCGGCAGAGATAAGAAAATTGCCAGCAATATGACTGCTTTTTTTATCATATAAGCACGGCCTCCCGCACTTCCGGCAGGTAGCGGATGAGGTTTTTCTCTACACGGTTTTTGAGGGTTTTCTCTGCATAAGGGCAACCGTGGCATTTGCCAAGAAAGCGTACATTGACAATGCCGTTTTTATAATCGGAAAGCTCAATGTCTCCTCCGTCTTTTTGTAAATACGGGGCGATAACGGTTTTGAGGATAATGCGGATTTTTTCGGCTGTTTGTTGTTCCGATGCGGTTTGGGTTGCCGGAGCAGAAACAATATAGTCATCAATTTCTGCAAGGGCAATTGCGGTCAGGTCGTCTAAATTTTCCGGTGTTGTACTTTGCAAATAAAGAAAATCTGTAGTAAGCAAAAGAATTTCGGCGATGCCGGTTTCTGCAATGTTTTGGAGAAGCGGTAAGTTTGACGAAGTGCTCGGCGTGTGATAAAATGTGCCGCGTATGGGCTGCGGCTCGGGGAAATAAAGCAGCGTTTCGGTTGGCGATATGTTTTTTTCTTCTATAATCATTTTGATAGTCCTATTTCAGGGCACAGCGTATGGCGTTGATTTGGTTTTGCGCTTGTGCGAGATAGTATGCAAGATAGAGCAAGTGGTTGGCTGCGTAGCTGTCTTCTGGGGCACCGTTTTGCACAGACAGGGGAGAGAGGTTTTCTGCGTCTTTAAAATATTTTAGCGCGGTGGTCAGGTGTTCGTATTGTTCAGTCTTAACAATTATATCCTGATAATCTTTGGAAACGGCCAAGAGTGCATAATACAGTGTATAAACGTTTCCCTGAACATAAAAGAAGATGTCATCAGCTTTAAAATCAAATGTTTCGGAATTGTGTTCCTGAACTTGTTTTTCTAATTTGGTGATTTGGCGTTTCAGGATGATGTTAAAACTTTCGAGAATGTATTTTAAATTATGTGTTTGAGTGGTTTCATCGTTATTTTCAGTCAAGACGGCTGCGGCGATTTTGGCCATTGCTTTACGATATTGTTTGGCAGAGCCGGGGGCGAGTTTGTCTTCTCCGGTTTGTGAAAACAGCCATATATCGGCAGGATAATCCAGTAGTTCTCCGGCTTGTTTGAGTTTATCGTCATTATACATTACAGCCAGCCTTTTGGTGAGGAAACGGGTGCTGTCTTTAACTCCTAACTGGAAGTTTGGCAGGTTATCGAGAACGGCGGCAGGAAAAATGGCCGGAAGTGCCGGAACCCACGCCGAATCGTCTACCTGTGTTTTTAAAACATATGCTACGGAAGGGGGTAAATATTTTCCGGTGACAGTATGAGGTTTGATTTCTGTATCTATCGGGTTGTAGATTTTGGAACTGACGGCAGCGCCCAGTCCATAATAAATAGTGATGAAACCGGCAGATATAAGAGTAACAAGCCGCCAGCGTTCGGCAATCAGGGCGATGAACCCTGTGAGTTTTTTTTGATATTTTTTTCGGGTGTTTTTATCTTTTGCCGCGGCAGCAAACTTTTGCGCCTGTTTGCGGCAATAAGCCGGCAATTCGGCGCATTTATTAAGATAAGGCTTTATTATCTCTTTTAGTCCGGAAGTTGGTTTGTTCATATTCTCTTTCTCCGTAACAGCAGATTTTTGATAATTGCCGTAATGTCTAATATGCCTGTTATTTTAGCCGCGATTAAAAAAGTTGCAAGTCCTATTGTGCCGATTATTGCTAATTTTATGAAAAGAATGCCGGTTGATACGGCGGGGAGGAGGACATTTAAAATGTATTGGGTGGTATAAACGCATATCCCCATTATGGCAGAACAGAGGGTAATGTCTGCCAATTTCTTTTTTAATTCAGCGGAAAAGTGCCAATAGCCGCGTTTGTTCAGGCCGTGGATATATTGATACAACGATACAAAGGCGGCGATTGATGTGGCGGCGGCAATGCCGATATGTCCGAACGGTTTCATCAAAAGTAAATTCATCGTGAGATTTGAGAGGAAAACAACAGCGCTGTATTTGACGGGCGTTTTGGTGTCGCCGCGGGCAAAAAAGTTCGGCATAAGCGCTTTGACCATTACATAACAGGGAAGACCGACGGCATAGGCTTGCAGGGCGAGGGCGGTTTTGGCTGTGTCGGATGGGGTGAATTTGCCGTGTTCAAATAATAATGCCACCAGCGAATCGGCTAAACAAATAAACATAATGGCAGCGGGAAGCGACATCATCATTCCATAAATGACCGCCTTATCCTGAACGGTGGTTGCGTCTTCGGTTTCGCCGGCTTTGAGTTTGCGGGACAATAATGGCAGCAGGGCGACGCTGATTGCTGCGCCGATAACGCCTAACGGCAGCTGTTGGAGGCGGTTTGCATAATAGAGCCAACTAACTGCACCGCTTGCTACAAGCGAAACGAGAATCGTATCGACGACCATATTTATTTGGTATATGCCGGCGCCGACGACTCCGGGAGCGATACGCTTAAATAATGTGCGAATTTCTGTGTCTTTTAATAATTTTTTGATAGCAAAGTCCGGCTTGATTTTGATGCTTTCCCGATTAAGGAAATATTTGAGCCAGATAACTTCGATTATTCCGGAGATGGTGATGCCCCAAGCCATTCCGTAAACGGGCATATCCAGCAGAACCACAGAAACAAGACCGGCAATGATGATACCGATGTTTAAAATAATCGGGGCTGCGGCGGGTGCGGCGAAACGGTCGAACGAGTTTAAAATACCAGCTTGGAAAGAAACAACAGAGATAAATAATAAAAACGGAAAGGTTATGCGGCAGAGTTCGATGGTGAGGGCAACTTTTGCAGGGTCGTTGGAAAAACCTGGGGCTAGGAATTTGACAACATAAGGCATTCCCAGCTCAAAGGCTATAACAAACAAAACGAGGAAAAAGGTTAAAAGCGAAATGGCTTTGGCTGCAAATTCAACGGATTTATCACGTCCGGAGGCAACCAGTTTGGAAGAAAACAGCGGCACAAAGGCAGAAGTAAAAGCTCCTTCGGCAAAAAGGCTGCGAAAGAGGTTTGGCAGTTTGAAAGATACCAGAAATGCATCTGAAACCGTACCAGCGCCCAGAAAATTGGCAATTATCATATCGCGGAGAAAACCGGTGACACGGCTTATCATTGTAAAACCGCCGAATGTTGCGATGGATTTGATAAAGGACATACTTCAAGTTCTCCGAATAAAATTGCCGATAAATGAGTTTAATATTAAATCTGTTAATAAAGGGCAAATAAATTGTGTTTTATCATAAAAAAAGATAAGCTCATAATATTAATGAGAAATTGTAACCGTTTTGGCGGAGAATTATATGAAAAAAATTAAGAGCCTTACTCAACAGCAACCGGATATATCCGTTATTGTTTCAATGTATAACGAAGAAGAAAGTCTGGGGTTCTTTTTTGACACGATGGAAAAGGAATTAGCCAAGTTTAAAAGTTACAGTTATGAGATTGTGTGTATTGATGATGGTTCGGAAGATGCTACATATGCTTTGCTGGAAGAACGGGCGCAACAGGATGAGCGGATTAAGGTGATTAAGTTTTCGCGTAACTTCGGTAAGGAATACGGGATGATGGCGGGGTTAAAGTTTTGCCGCGGGCGGGCTGCTATTCCGATTGACGTGGATTTGCAAGACCCTCCCGAGATGATTGGCGCGTTTATAAAAAAATGGGAAGAAGGGTATGATATGGTTTACGGTATTCGCAATGACCGAAAAAGTGATACTTTTCTTAAAAGGTGGACAGCTAAGCTTTTTTATAAAACCTATAATCTGATGACTAAATCCCCTATTCCGTATAATGCCGGTGATTACCGGCTGATTGACCGTAAGGTTATTGATGCAATATTGAGCCTTAAAGAGCGCAATGTGTTTATGAAAGGCGTGTTCGGGTGGACGGGCTTTAAATCCTGCGGGATTAAATATACGCGGCAAAAAAGAAGAGCCGGTGTTAGTAAGTGGAACTATTGGAAATTGTGGAATTTTGCGTTGGATGGCATTACGGCATCTACCACGTTTCCACTGCGGGTGTGGACGTATCTTGGGTCTTTGCTGTCTGCAACCGGAATGCTTTATGCCCTTTATATCATTATCCGGACGATAGTGCGGGGAACGGATGTTCCGGGGTATGCGTCACTGTTGGTATTTATTTTGCTGTTAGGTGGGATACAGATGATAATTCTGGGGATTTTAGGCGAGTATATTGGCAGAATCTTTATTGAGGTGAAGAACCGCCCGCTGTATATTGTCGAAAAAAAGGTTAATCTGAATGACGAAGAAGCTTAAAGCGTTTTTTACTAAAGAGATGTTGGTAACGGTGGCGTTCGGGTTTGCGAGCGGGCTGCCGCTGGCGCTTGTTTTCGGCACGTTGTCATTGTGGCTGAAAGATTATCATATTGCTTATCGGACAATCGGGGCATTTTCGCTGCTCAGGCTACCGTATTCGTTTAAATGGCTGTGGGCCCCGATTGTTGAAACAATGCGGTTGCCGGTTCTTGGCAATTTAGGCAAACGCCGCAGCTGGGCATTGTTTGCGCAAATCGGTTTGTTTGGCAGTATCTTCTGGCTTTCTTCGCTGACGCCTGATGACAATATTTTGCTTATGGCTGCCGCAGCGTTACTTATCAGTTTTTTTTCGGCAACGCAGGATATTGTGCTGGATGCTTTTCGGGTTGAGCTGTTTTCGGAAAATACCGAGCAAGAGGTAGACGGGGCGACAATGTATGTGCTGGGTTACAGGCTCGGGAATGTCCTCTCAAGCGCGGGGGCTATCGGGCTTGCGGCAGTGGTGTCGTGGAACACGGTGTATTTTATGATTGCTTTGTGTTTGCTATTGGGAGGGGCGGCGGTGCTTTGGGCGCGTGAGCCGGCAGTTTCCCGCCCGTATCAAAAACAGGATGGTGCAATTTGGCAATATGCGTTGGTTGAGCCGTTTAAAGCTTTTATGCAGAAAAAATATTGGGGCGTGGCGTTACTTGTTGTGTTTTGTTATCGGTTAAGCGATGCGTATTTTGCGCCGATGGCTTATCCTTTTTATGCGGATTTGGGGTTTTCAAAAGTTGAAATTGCCTACATCTCAAAGCTTTATGGAATGGCTGCAACTATTATTGGCGGGCTTTTGGGCGGATATGTGATTAACAAAACGGGGCTTTTGCGCGGCTTACTCTTGTTTGCGGTGATTCAAGGTTGTACAACGGCGCTTTATATTCCGCTTTATTATATAGGGCATAATGTGTGGTATCTGATGTTTACGATTTCTTTGGAGAATTTATCTTCGGGGATGGCAACAACGGCTATCATCGCATTTATGTCCGTGTTATGCAATCGTGGTTATACGGCAACTCAGTATGCATTGTTATCTTCATTGCCGGGGTTTGCGCGTGATGTGTTTGCGGCAACATCAGGAAGTGTCTTGGAGTTGACATCGTGGCCGATATTTTTTGCTATAAGTACCCTTTTGGCGCTGCCGGCAGTGTTTTTATGTTTGTTTTTGTATAAAAAACGGCCGGATTATTTATTAGAGGCTTGAGTTTTTGAAAAAAATAGTGTATGATAGAGCCAGTTTTTGAAAAGGGGCTTTATGGATACGTCTGAAGAAAAATTGAAGCATCAAGCTAAACTGCCGACAGATACTGATTTGGAGAGCGTTTCGTTTACACCTGTTGCAAATATCGGCGACGGGCAGGTGGAAAAGCCCGTTTCAGCTCGTCTGGAAAAATTGCGTTCTTATTATGCGCAGCTTGGTAAGGCGCGCGAGATGATGGAACAAGAGCTTGCCGCTCAGCTTGCCGGCGAAACGGTTGATGGCGAGATTGAGAGTAAATTGTATGAATTCAGCCATTCGTGGCGAGCTATTGCCGGTGAGATTAACCGCTATGATACAGAGCACGGCCGCAAGAAAAATATGGCTAGTGGTGAGTATCACGTTGGGCAAAATCTGGTCGGAACGGATTTCTCGGGACAGAATTTAGCTAACGCGGATTTTTCGGCAGCAAATTTACAAGATGCAAACTTTAAAGATGCTCATTTGAGCGGAGTGGACTTTAGTGGTGCGGATTTATCAGGTGCGGATTTATCAGGTGCGGATTTGAGCGACTCTGTTTTTGCCGGTGCGAAATTAAAAGGCACAAACTTTACCGGCGCAAATATGGAAGGCGTTATTCTTCGGGATGCGGATATTGAAGATGCTATCTTGATTGATATCCGGATGGACGAGCTGGCAATTGAAGAATTGCAGGCGCTGGTAGAATATCTGGCGGTGTATTATCCGCATAAGTTGAATTTGCAGCGGATTAACCTCTCGCTTTTGGACTTGAAACGTATTGATTTGCGGCAGGTTAACCTAAAAGGCGTTGATTTTACGGGGCTGGATTTTACCGGCGTTAATATTATGGAGCTTGATTTGAGCGAGTGTATCATCACGCCCGAGCAGATTGCGCAGGCGTTGGGGCGGATTCCCAGCGCAGATGAGCTTAAAAAGATTTTGGCGCCGAAGAAGAAAAAGAAAGCCAAGCATTTCTATATTGATTTTTCAGAGTTTTTGAGCAACGGGCATTTTACGGGCTGGGTGGATTTGACGAAGAACAGTATCAGTACTGACCAGTTGGTGAAAGCGTTTTTGAAAGTTAAAGGGGCGTTGTTTAAAAAGCCTGAGGAAAAGGATGAAGTTATTTTTGAAAAAGCCAAAGAATTTCACGCCGGACGGTTGGAAGAAGAGCGTAAAGCCTATAATGAGGAGCAGAAGAAAAATATTGAAGAGCGCCGGCAAAAAATGTTAGACGAACAGAACGCAGGGCGCGAAACAGCTTCAAAAAGTGAGAAATATGTACCGATTAGCGTTAATTTGAGCCGTGACAGCAGAGAATAATTTTTTGAAAATTGAAAATAATGCTTGCCAAACTGAAAAAAAGGTTATAGAAAGCGTGTCTATGGACAGATGACCGAGAGGCCGAAGGTGCACGATTGGAAATCGTGTGTACCCCCAAAGGGTACCGTGGGTTCGAATCCCACTCTGTCCGCCATTTTGATAAAAAAGACGCTTGGGTAAAGCGTCTTTTTTCGTATCTGGCGGAAATGTGGGCTTTGCCGGCAGTTGACTTCGCCGAATTGACTATGGTAAGCTTATTTTATGTTAGAAAATGCAAAATTTTCGGCAGTTACATACAATGCCGATTTTTGCAAAGTCACTTTAGAGTTGTTTTTTCCATTTAAATTGTTTGTCTTTATAGATTGGCTCTAAATTAATTTTAATTTCTTCAACAATTTCATTTATTCTTTTGTTAATGCCATCATTAGGATTATTGGAAAACAGTATATTTTGTAATGTTATTGGATTTTGAGGTGTATCATTATAATATAAATTTTTGGCGGCGGTCCTAATTTTAATAGAATAAGCGGCCACAACAGCCATAGAAATAGTGGAAAGTGCTGTAATAATCCCTGAGAATTCATTTATTGTCATTTCTTTTTCCTAATTTTTTGTTTTGACTTTGTATTATATTGCGCTCCGAGTTTATAATAATGTTTGCGAGCTTGATTATATAGTTGAGGGAAAATATCCGGTTCTATCTGTCTCATCGAATTTAGTTTACCATATAGGCTGCGTATTTCTGGAATATCCATAGAATTATAAATTGTTTGCAATAAAGCATCGGGAATTGTTACATTTTTGTATTTTTTACAGATTCATCTGTTAATTGGATAGACTTAGTTATTGTGTTTGTTTTGATAAGAGACATAGATGTAAATCCAAATTTAGTAAAATATATTTTATGATACTAAAGATTTTTTTATTTCAATCTAATACGGTTGGAATTAAGTATAATAGGTTGGTTAGGGTTATGTATTTATCAATAATAGCTGATTTTTGGGCAACAACATTGCCGATGTGAATATAGATTAGGTATTCCATTGCTTTTTTAAGGATTATAAGCGGAAGGCCTAAGGAAATGGCGTATTTGTGGCAAATAAGAGCGATTAGAAAAAGAAATACATTTTTGTGTATGATTGGTAGTCTGGCAAGCAGAGAATAAAGTAATATGTATAGAAGTTGGGTTGTGAATAAGGTTATTAAAAACCACAAATGGCCGTTGAAGCGGAAAAGATAATACATACGAGAAATATTGGCATATGAAAAGCGTATATGAAACTGTGCAGGGCTTTTGCCGATGCGTTAGGGAAAGGCGGAACCAAGTACCGAGAAGCACCGTAAATGGCTAAGGCGTGTCCCAGTATGACGCAAAATACAGCAAATGTTTGCAATAATGTAATGTGTGGTATGAGATTTGTTGTTTGTTTCATTTTATTCCTATAGCTGAATTTAGAAATACTCTAACAATTATAAGTTATAAAATGTTTAAATTATTAAGACAAAAAAACACCCGCGGCAAAAATGCGGCGGGTGAAAAAAGCCAGATGGACGTCTGTTTGGCAGGTTTTTTGTGCCTGCGGCTTTTTTTGAGAGGGGTGCAGTTCATCTGTTGTTGCTTTCGCTCGCCACTACTTGCAAAACGCTATTGTGCATCAAACCAAAATTATTTATAAGGCTGGTGCCTTAAAGGTCAATTACTCCTTGCGGGTTGTATAGCACGTTAGCGAGCCGAGATGCTTGGAACCACCTTTGAGCTGCATTTTCTTTAAGTGATTCAAAAAAGAGGCAACTCTTAAATAAATATATGTATATGTAACTAATTGTATATCAGGAGTGTGTATGGTGTTTTTAAATTTGAGAGTCAAGTGTTTTTTGTTTGGCTTTTTCGCTTTCTGCAGGATTGTCGGTATGGTCAAACGCACTTGTTGTCATCGGGGCATCGGTGATGACTTCTTCGGTTTCATTGGCGTTTAAACATTCAAGGCTGTAATCGTGCGGAATGTTGTTAGGATAGTCACAGCCGCATTTGTCGTCTTCCGAGCAGTCGCATTTGTTGGCATAGTCGTAGTGACAGGGTTCAATATGTTCGGGAAATACTTTCATTTTCTTCTCCTCAAATAAAAAAAGCCGGAAATGTCCGGCTTTTTATATAATCTGCTTGTTTTGCGGTTTTTAGATATACGAAACTTCTAAAACTTCAAAAGTTTTTTTGCCGCCTGGGGCAGTATACACTACTTCATCACCAACCTCTTTACCAATCAGTGCTTTGGCAAGCGGAGAAGAAAGCGAGATTCTGTTTTCGTTAATATCTGCCTCATAGTCACCAACAATTTGGTAGCTATTTTCAATATCTGTATCGACATCGACAACGGCAACGGTTGCGCCGAAACGGATAACATCTCCTTTTACTTCGGCAGGGTTAATAACCTGCGCACGGCTGACAACGGCTTCCAGTTCCTGAATGCGCCCCTCAATGAAACTTTGCTTTTCTTTAGCGGCGGAATATTCGGCATTTTCAGATAAATCACCGTGTGAACGGGCTTCGGCAATTGCCGCGATAATATTTGGACGTTCAACGCCTTTTAAGGTTTTGAGTTCCTGCTCTAACCGTAAAAATCCTTTTTGAGTCAGTGGAAATTTTTCCATTGCACATCTCCTAAAAAATAAGCCATCTGCTGATTTGGCAGATGTTTGACATTGATTAAAAAGTTTGAAAAAATTTGACTGCGACCAAACGGCACAGCCAACACTCTTTGTTTCTTACTGGCAACCAGTATAATATGGATAAAAAATAAATCAAGCAAAATTTTTTCTATGGTGTGGGCAAGTGGGGAAAGACGGATGGCAAAAATTTTGTTTTTTCAGATAAATGGGGCGCTTTTTGCTAATCTGTCATACTTTGTGTTATATAACTTGGGGAGATTCGGAAAGCCAAACAATAAAAATCCCCGTTGTACAATTGCTGTACAGCGGGGAAATAAACAGGGACAGATTACTTGCCGAGGATATCATCAAGGTTGATTATAGAGTTTCCTCCAAAAACTTTCGGGAAGTTTTTGGCAAGCTCTTCCTTGATGAGCTCGGGATGACTTTTGAGAATTTTACCGAGATTCTTGCGAATTTCGTTCTCTGAATCACCTTTGATCTTCAAAGCAGCGGCTTCAGCCTCAGCCTCGATACGCAGCGCGTCAGCTTTAGCTGTGGCGGAGATTTTCAGCTGCTCGGCTTGAGCTTCGATTATCTCCTTTTCTTTGATGGTTTTGGCAAGTTTTGAGACGGCTTGCGTGTATTCTTCATCAAATTTAACATCGATGATAGCCACCGATATGTTTGCGAAGAAATTTATTCCATCAGAGTGATCCGGTAGCTTGCCGGTTAGCGCTTTGCACTGTTTTTCGACTTCGTCCAAGTAGGCATTTTTTACCTCTGAAGATAAGTCGGCGATTTTACCGTTGATGTCTTCGTAAGTTTTAGATGCTACTATTGAGGTCATTACAGCGTCAAGCCACGGGCAAAGAGCCTTGTTGACGAACTCATTTTCCCCGATGGCGGCGTGCAAAAAATGTACATACCGTTTGTCCACCTGATAAGTTAATGCGTACGTCAACGTGATGTCGCGGAGGTTGGCGGTTTTCATTGTATTGGTGTCTTCGTGCTTTTGCAAGCGGACATCAACCTCCGTTACAGAGGTAATGAAGGGCCATACAAATCGTAAGCCGGCATCAAGCGGGCTGTTTAGCAGCTTGCCCAGAACAATCTGGTAACCTGCATTTCCAGGCATCACAATGCAGAGAGCATTGACGCCGCAAACCAGAGCGCCAACTACAAAGAATGCTCCGATACCCCACCAAAGGTGGAAAAAGCAGAGCACGATGGCCAGCACCATAAGACCGCAACCAATTTTGTTGACTAAGGATTTAGCCGACACAAGACCAGAAATAAAATCTGTTGTCATATATATTTTGTTTTAAAAACAAAGCACTTATTTTTCTTCTGAATTTATTTTAACGTATGTTGATTTGGCCGTATCTCTGCGTAAGAGCGTCGGTGTCAGTCTACTCACCTTCTTGACCGTATCTTCATAGAGTGAAAATTACTAAAACCACAGACAAACCCTTGCGAACCTGTCTGTAACCCTTTTATTTTCTAAATTCTTTCAAAAAACAGTTATCCCTGTTTGTAATTAATAATCGATATATCTATAGTATTTAGACTTTTAATATACCACATTTTCGGGAGGTAGTCAATAGATTTTGTGTGTATGGAGGAGGATTCGGGAGGGGGGGATGGATGGAGATTGCCACGGGCTGGTGCCCTCGCAATGACTCACGAAAAGAAAGGAAACCTTGCAATGACTTGGGGGGCGCGAGGGAATTTTAAACTTGCATTTTAAAATTGTTGCTGATACAAAAAATTAAGAGGCGGTGAAATGTGGGAGAACCGCCTCTTAATCCGTTTATTGAAACTATTTCTTTTCGTCAGGGTCTTTTAAAATATAACCTCTGCCCCAAACAGTTTCAATATAGTTTTTGCCACCAGAGGCTTTTTCGAGCTTTTTGCGGAGTTTGCAGATAAACACGTCAATAATTTTTAATTCCGGTTCATCAATGCCGCCATAGAGGTGGTTTAAGAATTGCTCTTTATTTAAGGTTGAACCTTTGCGCAACGAGAGCAGTTCCATAATGCCGTATTCCTTGCCGGTGAGGTGCAGGTCTTTGCCAGCAACGCTAACAGTTTGCGTGTCCAGATTAACCTCTACAAGTCCGGTTTGGATGATGGAATTGGAATGCCCTTTGGAGCGGCGGACAATCGCCTGAATGCGCGCTAAAAGCTCGCTTTTGTCAAACGGTTTGGTCAGGTAGTCGTCTGCCCCGTAGCCCAAGCCTTTAACTTTTTTATCCGGCTCGTATAAGCCTGATAAAATCAGCACCGGTGTGGTTACTTTGGCGGTTCTTAAACTTTTTAAAACCTCGTAACCGTTCATTCCCGGCAAATTCAAGTCCAAGATGATGATGTCATAATCATAGAGTTTGCCGCAATCCAGTCCGTCTTCTCCGTCATCGGTAGTGTCTACGACCATTCCTTCTTTTTTTAAGATTGTTTCGACGCTTTGAGAAACGGCGTAATCATCTTCAATCAGTAAAACTCTCATTTTTCCTCTCCGTTTTGTTTATTGTTATTTGTATAATAATACATAAATTTTATTTGTGAATCCTTGATATGGGGGTTGTTAATAATTATTAACAAAGTGATTTTACCTTTTTAAAATAAGCACTTAAGAGCTATTATAAAGCTATAATTTTTTATTAGGAGAAAAAAATGTTTAAATTAATGGAGCTGCCTTTTAAGGAAGACGCGTTAGAACCGTATATTTCAGCCGAGACAATCAGCTATCATTACGGGAAACACCATAAAGGCTATGTAGACAAGGCTAACGAGCTGATTGCCGGTACGGAATTTCAAGATTTGACGCTTGAAGAAGTGATTGAGGAAACGTATAATCATCCAGACCAGCAAACGCTCTATAATAATGCGGGGCAGGTTTATAACCACAATATCTATTGGGAGTCTATTGGTGTTGGCGGACGGCTTAATGATGATGTGAAAAAGAAAATCGAAAGCGATTTAGGCGGGATGGAAGCCTTAAAGAAAGAACTGATTGATAAAGCTGCAACATTTTTTGGCAGCGGCTGGGTCTGGCTGGCAGAAAATAAAGACGGCAAGCTGGAAGTATTGACCACCAAAAACGGCGATACGCCGCTGGTGCTTGGGTTTACGCCGATATTTAATATGGATGTGTGGGAACACGCGTATTATCTGGACTACCAAAATCGTAAAAAAGACTATGCGGAGGTGTTTGTATCACAGCTTTTAAAACTGTAATTTATACTTGCAAAACAGAAATATCTGCTTTATAAGTCGGGATGGCGTATTTATCCGGAGTTTTGATATGAAAAAAATTTGCGTTATTTGGGTTTTGGGGCTGCTATGCGGCTGTGCGGGCGAGGAAACTTATCCGTATGGTTTGACAAAAGAGGAATGGGCTTCCTTATCTATACGCGACCAGACCAGATTAAGACGTGATTTTTATTTCTATGAAAAAGGAACGACGGCATACGTTAATCCCCATCTTGAAGTTGAGGGAAGGGATGCTCATAAACAATATTAAATTGTCCATATGAATCGGGAATTATAGTAAAACAGCCCTTGCCAGTGATGGCGGGGCTGTTTTTCGGATAAAACTGCTACAAAAAACGACCCTAAAATATAAGCAATTAAGGAAAAAATAACTATTTGTATGTAATGATTAAAATAGTAATCGGTATTGCTATAAAAAAAGGGTCGTTTTTTTATAGCAAGTTGTCATCACTGATATTATGTGAATGAGAAAGGATAGAAATGAGGCATTTATTGATGTTGACAATAGTGGGAGGGGTATTTAATACCTTTGGTGTTTGTGCGGAGGTTATTGATTCTCCTGTATATGATGGATATAAAAACAGCGCGGTTTCAGTTGGGCGCGGTCAGGAGTGGAAAGCCCAAAATGCGATATTTGAAAATAATTCGTCAAATCGGGGTGGGGGAATTAGCAATGGCGGTTATCTTTATTTGTATGGCGATAATGTTTTTAAAAATAACAGCGGATATTGGGGCGGCGGTGCGATTGAAAATGGCGGCATTGCTTATTTATTAGGTAATAATTTGTTTGAAGGCAATAGTTCGGCTGACCGAGGCGGGGCAATATTATCCGGTTGGTATACTATTTTGCAGCCCGAAAAAGAAAACGGAAAGAGTATTTTCAAAGACAATAAAGCCTATCAAGGCGGGGCTATTGCCCATATGGCAGCAACTCTTTATGTTAATAATGCCGAATTTATCAATAATAGTGCCGAGGATACACGCAATAATAATGGAGCGGTTAATGAGCATCATCAAGGCGGGGCTCTTTTAGCTAATGGTGATAAACATTTTATTTTGAATTCCAAATTTCAGGGGAATCGCGCATATGCAGGTGGGGCAATTCTGACTGGTTTTGCTCCGGGGCTTATCGGGCCGGATACTTCGTTTGGCGGTTTAACTTTGTATAATACTTCTTTTTATGATAATAAGGCCGTGGATAAAGGCGGGGCGCTGGCTGCAAGTATGGCGACAATTATTGCGGCTGGTGAAACAGGTGTCAGCGAGTTTAGAGGTAACGGGCTTACCAACGGCAAGAGCGAAGCTATTTATATGACTAATGAATATGGAAGCGGTGCGGATGACGTGAAGCCTAAACTTTTTTTGAAAACGTTTAATGGCGGCAAGATTATTATACACGACGATATTGATGGTAAAGATTATGACATTGAGGTTAGCGGCGGCACTTCGGATAATCTGACTGATGAGGTTATTGACGAGGAGATGAGAGATGAAGTGGGCGATGTATTAGCCGGTGTTAAGGGCGAAGGCAATGGTGAAGTATATTTGCGCGGTACAGTCAATAATGTGGTAAATTTTAATGCTCTGGCTGGTTCTACGGTTCATTTGGGTACAGAGGCGGTTATTAATACGGTTAATTATAAATCGGATAATGCGACATTAAAATTAGATGTGACAACCGGTAAAGACAATAAGACGCTTCAAAGCGGTATTATCAATGTGAGTGGTGATGTTGAAGGCAATACCAATGTGATTGTTAATCTTGAAAAGCCGAATGTCGGTAGCGGGGCGGCGATAAAGTTTTTGGATGCGCCGAATGATAATGCTGATACGTCGGCAAGCTTTAATGTTGCGCGTGTTATTGGCAGCCCGTATATGTGGAATTCGGTGGTTAACTACGCGGGAGAAACTGTCGGCAACCATTGGTATCTGACTTTAGGGAAAGAAGAAAATCCTGATTATGAAAATCCGGATGTTGAGGTTCCTGATGTTGAAAAGCCTTTGTATGCACCGGAAATTGCTGCGTTTGCCAGTATTCAAAATGCGGTTATTGAACAAAACAGAAATGTTACAAAAAGTATTGTAAAAGGATTGGCAACAGCTCAAAAACAAATTTGCCATAATATTCGCTGCGGCAGATACAGGGTTTTGCCAATGAAGCAAGCGTGGATTAATACAACTTATGAAAACGCTGATATTAAAACGCCGGCCGATATGACTGCAAAAATTAACGGCGTTACCGCAGGGGTGGACTTGTATCATACAAGGTTTGAAAGAATCGGTGTGTTTGGGGCGTATCGTCACGGTAAGTATGATTTGTCGGGCAAGGGGGATTATTATTCGGCATTGTCGTCTGACATTAAAGACGAAAGCTGGCTTGGCGGTTTGTATTATAAACGCAATTGCAACAGCTGGCTAATGTTGGCAACGTTGTTTGCTGGGAAGCAGAATATTGACCTGAAAACTTCTGATGGCGTGGTTTCTGCTGATACATCTGCTACTCAGTACGGGATGAGCGCCAGTGTCGGTAAGAAAATCGTGTTAAACGAGCATTGGACTGTTACGCCGGAAGCCGGAATTTACTATTCGACAATGGATACGGACGGCATACAGGATAATGTTGGTAAGGGGGCAAAGTTTGATACGCTCCATTATGCCGAGGCTGAATTGGGGGCAAAATTTGAGTATCAGTTTTGTTCAAATGGTTGTTCGAACCGCTTGTATGCAAAGCCAAGTATTATCCGTACTTTTGCTAATGGTAGGCACAGCCGGCTTTTGACTGCTGAGGGAGCTAAAGAAATTAAGGTTTATGATGAACAGACGCTCGGGCGAGCCGAGCTTGGCGGCGAGTTTGGTTTTAGTTCCAAATTTTCGGGATTTGCTCGGGCGGGCTATACTTTTGGCGATGATTACCATTCGTATGATTTGCTGTTTGGGTTAAGTTATTTGTTTTAAGAAGGAAAGTCCGGCGGTGTTCCGGACTTTTTTGCGGTATTTGGTTGATAATTTGTGTATATTATCTTTTTGTTAAGAAACGGTGATTTAGAATCGGGTAAAAGCAATTGTTTTTATGGTCTGTATAGATGAAATTTAGAACCGATTTGATGTTTTCTGCCGTTTGCGTGGCAGCCTTAATGGTTGCCGGCAATGCTTTGGCATATGCAGGAAGGCTTTCTCCGCAGGATTTTAATAAAATGTATTATCTGGCGCAGAACGGAAAAGTCGGTATTTTAAGAGAAGCAGTCAATCGCGGTTTGAATATTGATGCGGTGAACCCAAACGGGGATACGGGGCTTTGCATAGCGGTGAAGCGCAAAGACTATGTGGCTTATAATACATTCAGGATGAGCGGGGCTAACCCCAGACATCGCTGCACGTACGAGATGTATAACCAATATCAGGAATTTTTGGAAGACAGCGATGCGGCACGGGCAAACAGAGTTGTCGGTAATGAAGAGTCGCTGTATTATGAAGATGACGAACGCAGTTGGTGGCCGTGGATTTTGGGCGGTGCAGCTGTTGGTGGCGGTATTTGGGCGTTAACAAGCGGTGGGTCAAAGTCTAAGAAAGACAAGACAATAATTGCCGATAATCCTGAATATGGCCTGACAGGGTTTTTAGATAAATATTACAAGCTGGTCGGAACCGGAGAGGTTACCAACTCATATAACCTTAACGGGGCTAATCCGAATGCAGGTAATGTTGTTGACAGGATTAAGTTTTTGCCGAATATGCTGGATAATAAAGATTATCTGCAGGCGTATATCAAAATCATTAACGGGGCGGCATATCGCAATCTTGAGCAGGGAAGCATTTTGCTTGGCGATGCTGCAGTCGGAATGGCTGCTTACGGCGCTAATTCCAGAGGGCTGAATGACGGAGCTATTAAAATTGATGCGCGTAACGGTGCTATCGGAATGGCGGCGAGCAATGGCGCGGAGGTCGTGAATAATCCGAGTAATGCGGCGGGCAAAATTGATATTATCTATAAAGGCGGCAAGGAAGGCGATGCTGTTATCGGGATGTATGCGGATACCGGTTCGAAGGCTGTTAATTACGGACAGATTAACGGAACATCTTCCAAAACACCGGTTAATCCGGATTCGTCAACTGATAGCAGTTTTGATAATGTTTTGGTGGGTGGCAATGAGGCAACGACAATAACCTCGGCTAATTCCGGTGCTGTTATCGGGATGGGGGTATTTGACTTTTATACTGGTACAAATAACAGCGCTAAAACGGTTAGTGCAGAGAATTATGGCGATATCAGCCTTTCGGCAGGGTATAACAGCGCAACGGATGTCAGTGTTAATCTGGTGGGGATGGGCAGTTATATTGATGACGGCTTTCTGAACGGCATTAGCAATCCGGCATATGCCGAACAGATGAAACTTAATAATTATGGTAATATCGCGCTCAAATATGACGGGGTTTATAAAGTTTCGGATACGGCATTAAAACTGGGTGACGGCGGGCTGATAGGTATGCGCGCGGATGCGTCGACAGATGCTTTGAACCGAGGTATGATTGATGTGGTACTGACTTCAACGGAAATGAGTGCAAATACAGATGTGGCAGCGGGGATGCTTTCTGTTCACGGTGCGGAAATTACCAACGGGACAAAAGGGGCGCCGTATAATGGTTTAAACGGGGCAACCGGCGGTACAATCCGCATTACAAACGAGGCACAGTCCGGTGGGGTGTCATATGGTATGTTAGCGGCAAAAGGTGATGGCACGCAAACAAAGCTTTATCAATGGAAAGCGCCGAAAGTTTATAACTATGGGTTGATTGATATGTTGACAAGCAATTCGTATGCGATGGCTTCGTTTGCCGGTGGTGAGGTGGTTAATAACGGCGTCATTAATCTCGGCTATGACAAGGGTGGCTCGTTTTATAAAAATAATTACGGCATTTATGGTGCGGGCGGCGATGATACGGCTAGCGCGACGCTTGTTAATAATGGGATTATCAATGTTTATGCCACCGAATCGACCGCATTATATAATGCTTTTGCCGGTGCGGTAACGTTAGAAAATAATGGTAAAATTTATATTTCAAATAAAGCGACAAACTCGCAGGCGCTTGGCGGGAATTTTTCGGAGGCGGTTAACCGTGGGCTGATTGAATATAAAGTCGGCAACAGTGAAAATGCCGGAATCGGCGGAGCGGTTGGCGAAGCGGGGTTTGCTCCTTCGGTGGCGATGGAAAATGCTGTTGTAACTGTGGGAGATACGGTTAATACCAAACAGTTGTTTGTGAACGAAAGAGCCGGAGAGATTATTATCGGCGACGTGCGGCAAGCCGGTACGGACTATGGCGGAACATATGTTACAGCCGGTGTGCAAGTGAAAAATCAGGGAGCAGCCAGCAATGACGGACTGATACGGTTGGTTAAATATGACAGGGACACGCCGCAGGTTAATGCCGCGATGTGGCTTGATGATACGACAAGTAATGAGGCATATATCAATAATCGTGGTGATATTATTATTGATGCGACAGCTTCTATTGGAATGCGCAATGCTTCACAAAACGGGGCAGAAGCCACCAACTACGGGCATATTTTGGTGAACGGGGATTATGCATATGGGATGTCGGTCGTTAATGCAACGCGCATTTTTAACGGACGTGAGAAAAATGTTATAGGCGATTCAACATCGTTACTGCCGCGGACAATTACAGTAAATGGTGACGGGGCGGCAGGTATGTATATTAAAGACGGTGTCGGCTATAACTATGGGAATATCAATGTTACCGGCAGAAACGCGACTGCGGTTATTATTGACAGTACTAATGATAAAAAAGAACATTTTTATAATTATGGAGATATCACGTTTTCGGGTAATGAGGGGCAAAATTATTATTGGCTGGCAAATGGTTCGGCAAAAGATTTTTATTATGACGATATTGTGATTGATAAATATACGCTGGCAAAAGTAACGGATGGCAGCGAGGGAAGTTTTGCCGGTTCGGCGACGATTGCGGGAAAAAATGCGCACTTGTTTGCAGCAGAAGACGGAACAGTCAGCAATACCGGAGATTTGGTTGTTAAAGACGGTGCAACGGCAATTATTGCCGGTGGTGACGGTGGTTCAAAAGTGACACATTCGGGAACATTGACAATCGGCGACGCTATAAGCGAAGCAACGGGTATAGATGCAGATGGTGCCGGCACGACAGTTGAACTTAACTCGGGTGTAACGGTTAATAACGGCTTGGGGGTGTATGCCGGTCACGGGGCGGAAGTGACAAACTCAAATGACATTATTGTTAATAAAGGTGTCGGTTTGTTGATTGAGGGAATAGGTGATGGCAATGCGGCTGCCAAAGGGGCAAATGAGAGAGAAATTACTGTTAACGGACCGGATAGTATTGGTGTGAAAGTGTTGTCACTTGCCGAATTTGAGAACAATGGCAATATAACGGTTTCCGGCGGCGGACTCGGCGTGCAGTCTGATTCAGATTGGGAAAATGCCGGTTCGTTTATTGTTTCGGGTGACGACAGCGTGGCAGTTAATGTTTTAAAAAATCAATTCAAAAATTCTGGTACTATTACGCTTAATTCAGCCGGAGCGTATGCTATATATAATCAGGGCGGCGTGGTTACGAACGATGGAGATATTACCGGCGTTGGTACTGGGGTATATAATGAATCTGGAACGTTTTTAAACACCAAAACCATCAATTTGAGTAACGGTACGGGAATCGTAGCAGAAGGCGGGAACGTTACTAATGGTGCCGATATACAAATCGGGCGCGGAATCGGGATGCTTATTGATGGTGCAAATGCTCAGGGAACAAATGCAAGCAAGATTACAGTGACTAACGGTACAGGAATGGAAGTTGATAACGGATTTGGTGAGAATGCCGGTTCTATTTTGGTTACGAGCGGATATGGAATGTATGTTAATGGAGCTAATGCCGAAGCGCGCAACAGCGGTACAATCACTATTGAGGGAAACGGTACAGGAGCGTATGTACGCAGTGGTTCGTTTACAAATACCGGAACAATTGTATTTAACAGCGATTATGGCGGGGCGTGTACCGGCGGTTCAGTTAACCAATATGGGGAATGTGTTGATAATAAAAAAGAAGAAACAGCGGCTTTGTCGGCGGTTGTAATGAATGCGGGCGTTCCGGTTTATGTGGGAGCGGATGCAAAGTTTATTAACAGCGGTGCAGTTGATTTTGGGGCAGCCGGCGTTGATTTTGATGCTATGCGCGATGAAAAAGGCGCGTTTGTGGTGGCAGATGGCGGTTCGTTCAGGGCGGATGCTTTTAAAGGTGAGGTTATAGCCGGCAAGGATATTGTTATGAATGGGTTTGCCGATACATACGTTAATGAAAGTTCATTTGAAGGTAAAAATGAGGGGCTGACAGTTAAATCCGAATCGTATTTGTTTGAAGCAAATGCCAAAGATAAAGAAGATGTAACAGATATAGAGCTTAACCGCAAAAAGTTTGAGGAAGTGGTTGAGGAAAAAGATTTAGCGGCTTTCTGGGAAAATAATTATCAGCTCCAACATAATGAGAAGATGTTTAATGCGCTAAAATCTGCAGAAACGGCAGAGGAATTTGACTATGTCAAAGAGGCAGAAAGCGGGAAGAATTTTTATGCGAATCTGCCGCGGGAAAATATGGCGGTGCTGCGCGGGCTGAATGTTCAGGAGCAAAACCGTATTTTAGAAGACGGACTTGACGGAACGCGTCTTGGGGCAGATTATTATCGTACGGGCAAAGACGGGCAGAGGAGGCTCAGCGGGTATGATACGAATGTTTACAGCCCGTATATCAGTTATGGCAATAATTTAAACCGCAACTGGAGTATTGGCGGGAGTTTGCGGGTCGCTTATGCTGATTCCGAATATGACGAGGCAAAATCCAGCCGTGATAATAAAATTTTATTGGCAACATTGCCGATACTCTATCGGAACGGCGGTTTCAAGTTCTTAACGACGCCGAGTGCCGGTGTCGGGTTTGGGAGTTATAAGCGTAAAGCTCTTTCAGGAAATTATGAGGCTGATACTACAGATTTTTATTATGGGATGTATAATCACGCCGAGTATAGTGTGGATATGAAAGTTGCCGAATTGGTTGCGGAGGCAGAGCTTAATCTGCAGGGGAGCTCGATGTCTAAAGCTAAAGAAGATAATGAAGGATTGAATTTACATTCTAGTCACTCGCTGTCATTGGAAAGCGGTGTTGGGGTAAAGCTGCGCAAGAGGATTGAACTTGCTAAACAACGGTCGTTAATGTTAGCTGTCGGGGTGAAATATTATCACGAATTTTTAGATCCGTATAAAGATTTGACAGTCGGGATGGACGGTTCGCCTGTTGACTATAAAGTTAATGCCTATAAAGAAAACAAGGACCGTTTGAGGACAAGTGCCGAAGCGATTTATAAAGACGGGGATTTTTCTGTTGCAGCCGAAATTGCACATAACGCCGAGAAAGAGAGCAACGTTGAGGGTGGCGGCGGGGTAAGGTATAACTTCTGATTTTACGGCGAAATGTAGAAACAGCAAGGCTTAGGGGCTTTGCTGTTTTTTTGTTATCCATCGCCCTTTTGGGGCTACTTTTTGTATAAAAAACACTTGCAAAATTAAATCCTTTTCTCTACACTGATAGATGTTGAAATGCCCGATTTCAGCGTGGACTGGTAATCCAAACTCGTATGGGCAAACCTCTTGGGCTTATAAGCTTTAAAAACAAGAGAACATTGTCGTAGGGCATCTACCCCAAGGGGTTGGATGCCAGGTATATAAGGCATAGCTCGAATAACTGGGCTATTTTCATGCGAGTATAGTTACCAAATCCACCCCGCCTTATTTGGGCGGGCGATTTTTTTATATAAACATGATATAAAGCTCAACTTTTTAAAGGGGTAACAAATGAATAAAGAAAAGATATATAAAAGCGACGATTTTGAAGTTTTGAGTAAGCTTCTCACCTGCATTATACCAGCCAAACCCGCCGAGCAAATCGCCAACTGTTTATTAAATAAATACGGCACATTATCTAACGTTATTTCCCAACCGTTAGACGAGTTATTACCTACCATATTAGGCATTGAGGGTGATATTGAAATATTATTACAACTTATCTACGAAGTAGCCCGCCGAACTCATAAGAAGAAATAAGTTTACTTATCTTTCGCCCCAACTTTGGCTTTCATCTCATCAAAATAAGCTCTGATAATATTCGGATTTTGCTTCACCACTTCGCGATAACGGCGACAAAACTCTTCCATTGAAGAGGCTTGCGAGCAATATTCTCGCTGTTCAGTAGTAAAATATTTATATAACTCTGGTATGGCTTGCTCCATAAAGCAATTCATTCTTTTTTCTTTTAACTCTTCATTATCTCTCATAGCACCATCTTGAATTTTTCCCTTTATATAACTAATAACATAGCCTATAATATTCCCCACCACATAAATTAACACTCCATATAATAACCACATTGTACATCCCCCTTTGATAAGCACACTAAAAAAAGCCCACCTAAATTAGGCGGGTGGATGTGGTAAACTATCTCGTATGAAAGTAGCCCAACTTATTGGGGCATAGCCTTATTCGTTGGCATCCACCCCTTGGGGTAGATGCCCTATATAACAACGCCATCTTGGTTTTAAAGCTTATAAACCCAAGAGGTTTGCCCATACGAGTTTGGATTACCAGTCCACGCCGAAATTGGGCATTTCGGCATTTATTATTGTATAAAAAACGATTTAATTTTTCAAGTGTTTTTTGGGGTAAGAATAACACAAAAAGCCATACAAAAAAAGCGGTTCTGTTTAGAGCCGCTTTTTTGTTTGGGTTATTTGCTTAATTCGTATAGCGCTATTGCAGCGGCGGTGGAGACGTTTAGGCTCTCTACGTTGGACGATATCGGGAGTTTGACAGACGAATCGCAATTTTCTTGCACTAAACGACGCATTCCTTTGCCTTCTGAGCCCATAACAATCGCAATTTTGCCGGATTTGTTGATTTTATCTATCGTGGTGTCAGCGTAGCCATCCATTCCCATAACCCAAAAACCGTTGTCTTTCAGGGTTTCAATGGCGCGGCTTAAGTTGGTAACACGCGCTACGGGAACAAACTCTATTGTGCCGGCAGCAGCTTTATCCATAGCACCAGATTCTAGTGGAGAGTTTTTGTCTTGCACAACTAATCCCAAAGTTTCAAACGCCGCGCAGGAGCGGATAATCGCCCCGATGTTTTGCGGGTCAGTTACCTGATCTAAAATTAAGAGGTGGCATTGGGTTTTGTTTTCTGCCATTGCCATAAGGTCGGCAATGTCATAACTTTCAAGCCTGTGGCAGTAAAGCGCGAATCCCTGATGAACGGCATCTTCGGGTAAAAATTTGGCAAAATCTTTTTTATCGGCTACTGTATATGGTATTTTAAGTCCGAGTTTATCTATTTCCGCACGATTTTCGGCGGTTATCAGCAGTTTTTGAATCTTGCGTTTGGGATTTTTTAAGGCACTGATCACGGCGTGACGGCCGTAAATTATCAGTTGCTCTTTAGCGGCGGGCGTGTTTGTTTCACGCTGTTTATGAAAGTTTTTCATTCTTCTATTACCTTTCGCAAAATGCCATTATGTTTGGCAAGCAGTTGTGTTGCCTCTTGTTTGGTGCATTGCTTTTTGCACATCACACAGGCGGTTTTGATATTGTTATCTGCTTTTATACGGTATTCGTCGGCTTTTGCAAGTTCAATCTTGCATATTGATGCGATGATACGGTTACCGCGGTCGATTAACTTTTCATTGCTCAGCTGTAAATCTATCATATAGTTGCCATAAGTTTTGCCGATTTTTACCATTGAGGCTGTGGAAAGCATATTTAAAACCATTTTCTGTGCGGTGCCGGATTTCATCCGGCTTGAGCCGGTGATGACTTCGGCGCCGACAGCTGTGGTGATGCAAACATCGCATAGAGGTTTCAGTTTAGCTTCCGGATTTGAGGTGATTCCGATTGTCTTAGCTCCGCGGGAGCGGGCTTCTTCTAAAACGCTTAAAATATAACGCGGGTTGCCTGAAGCAGAGATGCCGGCAACAACATCAACCGGCTGAGGATTAAAATCGGCAATGTCTGCGAGAGCTTTTTCGGCAGAATCTTCTGCGCCTTCTACAGCGTGGCGAAGAGCATAATCTCCGCCGGCTATGATGCCTGAAATCATTTCCTCAGGCGCAGAAAAAGTCGGCAGGCATTCGGAGGCATCCAAAACGCCAAGTCTGCCGCTGGTGCCGGAGCCAAAGTAGCCAAGTCTTCCGCCGTTTAAGAAAGCATTCGTGATGATGTCTACAGCTTTGGCAATTTCGGGCAGAGCTTTTTCTACGGCAAATGCGACTTTTTTGTCTTCTTCATTGATGGTACGGACAAGCTCGGCTGTTTTCATCAAATCTATGGTTTCACTTTGGGGATTACTTTGCTCGGTTAGAATATTTGACATTAGATTATCTCACTCTTTTTACACAATAAATGCAAAATATCAAAAAAACTTTAAGAATTGATAAAAAACTTGTTGACATTATAAGAAAAATACGTTTTTATTCCTCTTGTCAGGTTGAAAGACTTTTGTTCTTTTTCCCTCGCACTGATTTTAGCGGAGGGGTGGCAGAGCGGTCAAATGCAACGGACTGTAAATCCGTCGACTTTAGTCTACGATGGTTCGAATCCATCCCCCTCCACCAGTTAAAATCGTCTTGATAAATAGGTTTTTGTTTCAGGATGTTTGGTTTGAGCGGGTGTAGCTCAATGGTAGAGCAGAAGCCTTCCAAGCTTATGACGAGGGTTCGATTCCCTTCACCCGCTCCAGATTTTCCTTTTATAAATAACCTCGTCGCAACACAATATTTTAGGGTATAGATTTATGGCAAAAGAGAAGTTTGAACGCAGTAAGCCACACTGCAACATTGGTACCATTG